>CAYUZK010000111.1:0-19961 GCA_964449625.1 uncultured Archangium sp. | reverse complement strand
GCGCGGCTCGAGCAGGTGCGCCGGGGCGTCGCCTTCGCGCGCACGCCGACGGAGCAGGTGGTGGCCGAGCGGGTGCCGGGGCGCCTGGGGCTGGTGGCGCTGGCCGCCGTGCCCCTCGACGCGGCGCGGGCGCCGGTGCTGGCCCTGCGGCGCACGGTGCTGTGGGGCATGGCGCTCACCGTGCTCCTGCTGGTGGCGGTGGCCCTGGGCTTCGCGCGGTCGCTCACCGGGAGGCTGGAGCGCCTCGCGGGCGTCGCCGACGCGCTCGGCAAGGGCGAGCTCTCGCGGCGCGCGGGCCTCACCGGCGACGACGAGCTCGCGGCCCTGGGCCGCACCTTCGACGCCATGGGCGCGGAGCTCGAGGCCTCGCGGGCGAAGCTGCTGCGGTGGAACGACGAGCTCCGGCAGCGGGTCGACGAGGCCACCGCCGAGCTGCGCGCGGCCCAGGCCCAGCTGCTCGAGGCGCAGAAGCTGGCGGCCATCGGCCAGCTCGGCGCGGGCGTGGCGCACGAGATCAACAACCCGCTGGTGGGCATCCTCGGCAACGCGCAGCTGCTCCTCATGGATCGGGCCGAGGCCGACGGCGACTTCTCGCTGCTCAAGCAGATCGAAGACAGCGCCATGCGGTGCCGGGAGATCACCTCGCAGCTGCTGCGCTTCTCGCAGAAGCAGGGCGCCGGCGCGCTCATCGCCATGGACCTGGCGGCCCTCGTCACGCGCGCCATGGCGCTCGAGCGCGAGCGCTGCGCGGCGGAGGGCGTGGCCGTCGAGGTGGTGCTGCCCGACGGGCCGTTGCGGGTAGACGGCGACCCGGAGCAGCTCGAGCAGGTGCTCGCGCAGCTGTGCGCCAACGCGCGCACGGCGATGCGAGCCTCGGCCGACAAGCGCCTCACGGTGACGGCGCGGGCGGTGGACGGCGGCGCGGAGCTTGAGGTGCGTGACACCGGCAAGGGCATCGCGCCCGAGCACCTGGAGCGCGTCTTCGAGCCCTTCTTCACCACCAAGGACGTGTGGACGAACATCGGCCTGGGCCTCGCGGTGGCCTACCGGGTGCTCGAGGAGCACGAGGGCCGCCTCGAGGTGACGAGCGCGCCGGGGCAGGGCGCCTGCTTCACGCTGCGCCTCAAGGCCGCGGGCACGACGCAGCCCCGCGCACCCGCGCTGACCCCGCCGCGGAGCTTCGGCGGCGCCGGGAAGGGCCTCACGGGATGAGCGCGCGCGTGCGCTTCGTCATCGCGCTGGGCCTCATCGTGGCCCTGGTGCCGCTGGGCTGGTGGCTCTTCCTCTCGGAGCCGCCGCCGCCGCCCGTGCCCGTCGCCGTCGAGCCGCCCCCGGAGGTGCGCGACGCGGGGCCGCGGCGGCTCGCGGTGACCCTGGGCGAGGTGACGGGCGCGGTGGAGCTGCGCCGCGGGGCCGACGCGGGCTGGGAGCCGGCGAAGGCCGGCGACGTGCTCTCGCCGAGCGACGGCGTGCGCACCGGCGACGGCAGCTCCGCGGTGCTGGTGGGCGAGGCGTCGTGGGACGTGAAGCTGGAGCCTGGCACTGAGGTGGGCATCGGCGAGCTGTCCGAGAGCATCTCCCGGCTGCTCCTCGAGAGCGGCATGGCGCGGGCCAGCGTCAAGGGCACGGCGCGGCACGTGTTCGAGGTGCGCGCCACGGGCAGCGACGCCCTCGCCTCCACCGACGGCGGCGTCTTCACCATGGCCAGCAACGGCCGGGGCACGGTCGCCGTCGGCACCGAGTCGGGTGAGGTGCTCTTCAGCGGCAACGGCCGCGTGGTCATCGTGCGCGCCGGGCAGCAGTCGCTGGTGACGCCGGGGCAGGGCCCGAGCGCGCCGGCGCCGATCCCCTCGTCGCTGCTGCTCAAGGTGGCGCTGCCCGGCCGGCAGACCGTCAACCGGCCCACCCTCGTGGTGCGGGGCACGGCGGAGCCCGGGGCGATGGTGGAGGTGCAGGGGCGCGTCGTCACCGTCGACGAGCGGGGGCGCTTCGAGGCGCCGGTGACGCTCAAGGAAGGGAAGAACGCGGTGCGGGTGCGCGCGCGGAGCGTCGGCGGGCTGGGCGCGAGCTCGAGCAGCGCCGTGGAGCTCGACACGACGGTGAAGGCCCCCACCATCGACAAGAACCTCTGGGAGTAGCCGTCAGGGGCGCCGCGCCTCGAGGCGGGCCAGGGCCTCGGGGCTCATGGTGGCGGAGCCGAAGCGCCGGTTGGGCGCGACCGCCTCGCCGTGGAAGTCGCTGCCGGCGGTGCACTCCAACCCGAGCGCGTCGGCCCAGCCGCGGAAGAGCTCCTGCTGGCTGGGCGGGTGATCGCTGTGCAGCGCCTCGATGCCGTCGAGGCCCGCGGCGGCCATGGTCTCGACCTCGAGGCGGTTGACGCGGGAGCTGCCGGGGTGGGCGAGGGTGGCCGTGCCGCCCGCGGCGTGGATGAGGGCGACGGCGTCGCTCACCGAGAGCTCGAAGCGCGGCACCCAGGCCGGGCGGCCGTCGCCGAGGAAGCGGTCGAAGGCCTCCCTGGTCGAGCTGCACACCCGGAGCTCCACCAGCACCCGCGCCAGGTGCGGGCGGGTGAGCGGCGCGTCGCCGGCCAGGGCGCGCACCTGCTCGAGCTTCACCGGCACGCCCATGGCCTCGAGCTTCTCGACCATCGCCTCCATGCGGCGCTCGCGCTCGCCGCCCAGCTGCGTGACGTAGGCCTGGAGCCGCGGGCTCGCCGGGTCGACGAAGTGCCCCAGCACGTGGACCTCGCGGCGGTTGTGCAGCGCCGACACCTCGATGCCGGGCACCAGGCGCAGGCCGAGGGCGGCGGCCGCGTCAGCGCAGGCGCCGAGGCCGGCGACGGTGTCGTGGTCGGTCACCGCCAGCACCTTCACGCCCGCGGCGGCGGCCAGGGCCACCTGCTCGGCCGGCGGGTGCTGCCCGTCGGAGGCGCTCGTGTGCGAGTGCAGGTCGATCATGGTAAGCCGGCTGTTACCCCGTCATGCAGCACGCATTCCAGATCTCCCGGAAGATTGAGTACGGCACGCGCGCGATGCTGTACCTCGCGTCGTTGCCCGACGGGCTGACGACGTCCTTCCGGGAGATCGCCCGGAAGATGGACATCCCCGGGGAGTTCCTGGCGAAGATCCTGAAGATCCTGGTGAAGTCGAAGCTGGTGCGCTCCACCCGGGGCTCCCACGGCGGCTACTCGCTCGCGGTGCCGGCCTCGCAGATCAGCTTCCTCGACGTCATCGAGGCCGTGGAGGGCCCGGTGTCGATCAACCTGTGCACCGAGAAGGACCACGGCGGCTGCGACTTCACCGGCGCCTGCACCATGTACTCGGTGTGGCGCCAGGGCCAGGAGCGCATGCTCGACGTCTACCGGGGCACGAAGCTCGACAAGCTGGCCATGCGCTCGCTCATTCACCGCTCGCCGGTGATCGGCCTCACCGCGCGCTCCTGAGCGCGGCAGAGGCCTTCGCAGAGCGCGCCCGCCACCAGCGTCAGGGGTAGACGTTGACGGTCATCGTGGCGGTGCTGCCCGACTTCTGGCCGCGGTCGTCCCACACCTCGAGGCCCACGCGGTAGGTGCCCACGGCCCCGGAGGGGATGGTCAGCTTCGTCTTGTTGGTGGTGATCCTCACGCCGTGGTTCGCCAGCACCGCCGTGGTGACGCCCGAGGGGAAGGGCGGGAGCAGCGCGAAGCGGTACTCCTTCACCATGTTGTTGTCGGTGGAGGTGATGCCCGAGAGGGTGATCTCGTCGGGGGTGATCCTCGACAGGTTGAAGGCCGCCGAGTTCTGGGCGCCCAGCGCGCAGTCGGGGTCGTTCACCAGCTCCGCCGGCTCGCAGGCCGTCAGGTTCGCCTGGGGGATGGGGTCGAACGACGCGTTCGACTGCAGCAGCACCACCTTGTACTCCGGCGGCCCGAAGTCGGTGTCGTTGGACACGATGCGCACGTCGCCGAGCTGGATGCCGCCCGAGGTGGGCCGCTTGTACTGCACCGTCGTCTCGAGGCTGCCGCCCGCGGGCACCGAGGAGTTGGGCGGGATGAGGGGCTCGAGCAGCGAGTACTGCGCGCCCGACGCGGTCACCGAGCTGATGGTGAGCGTGCCGCAGCCGGCGCCGTTGCGGATGCGCAGCGTGCGCGCGGTCAGCTCGTCGGCCGGGTCGCCGAAGTCGATGCTGTCCATGGGGTCGGTGGTGAGGCAGGGCTTGATGCCGCTGACCACCGAGAGCACCACCTTGCCGCCCGACGCGGCGCCCTGGCCCACGATGTCGGCGACGATCTCGAGCTGGTCCTGCACCAGCAGCGGCATGTCCACCTCGGTGACCTCGAGGGTGGCGCTGGAGTTGGGCGAAATGGTCTGCCCGTCGATGTTCTGGGTGATGGAGAAGCGGGTGTTGGTGCTGGTGGTGCCGCCTGACGACTTGAACTTCACGCTCGAGATGCGAATGGCCGTGGCGCCGTCGTTGGTGACGCGGAAGCTGGCCTTGTTCGCGACGCGCGGGGTGTTGCCGCAGGCGTCGAGGGTGTTGGTGAAGTTACAGCTCGTCGGCGTCACGTACATGCTGGGCTTGACGGCGTTGGCCTGCAGCGAGATGCGCGCCGGGTTGCGATCGCCGGCCCCGTAGAGCGGGTCGTTGCTCTTGATGACCAGCGTGGCGTAGCGGCCCTGGCTCGCGGCGCCCGTGCCGTCGTCGGTGGCCGTGAAGCGCAGGGTGATGACGGTCTCCTCGGTGCCGTTGGCGGTCGAGAGGAGCAGCGGCGCGCCGGTGGTGGGCAGCACGGCCGGCGAGGCCACCGCGAAGCCCTGCGTGTCGCCGTTGAGGCTCTCGATCGCCAGGTCGGTGATCTTCAGCGCCGGGCAGCCCTTGTTGCGGAGCTTGAGCTGCATCGTCACGTCCTGGTCCATGAGCGTGTCGGGGAACTCGACGATGCAGTCCGACAGCGGCGACTCGGGCGTGCAGGTGAGGAAGCCGCTGCGGTCGAGCTTCTGCGGCGCCGTCTCGATGGTGGCCTGCGAGGGCAGGTTGGTGCCCGTGCCGATGAGCGTCACCACGGGGTTCTCGGTCTCGTCGGTCTGATCGTCGACCACCAGCTCCGCGCGCACGTCGCCGCGGGTGGTGGGCGCGAAGGTGATGGGCAGCTCGAGCTCGCCGAGGCTGCCGATGTCAGTGGGCACCATGTTGCCCAGCGAGAAGTTCGCCGCGCCTGGGCCGGTGAGGCTCAAGGTGATGCCGGTGGCGACGCGGTTGCGGTTGCTCAGGAGCACCTTGCGCGTGTCGGGGAACACGTCGGGCACCGGCTGGTTCGCCTCGTCTCGCGTGGGGCAAGCCTCGAAGGACACGGCCGTGGGCGTGGCCACCAGGTCGGGCAGGGTGGTGTTGGTGACGGGGCCGCAGCGGCAGCCGAGGGGAGACGCGAGCAGCGCGCCGAGGAGCAGCAGGTTCGAGGTCTTCAAGGTGAAAACTCCAGGTCGGCCGTGAGAGAGGGGGTGTATACCCCCCGCGCCCATGGCCACCAAGACCCAGCAGAAGCTTCGCCAGGCCTACGACAAGGCCCGCCGCGTCAACCCCCGCCCCATCACCGGCAAAGAGACGGCGCTCCAGCTCCTCGAGCACGCCTTCGGCGCCTACGTGGGCCGCCAGGAGCGCACCGCCTTCGAGCTCATGAAGCGGTCGCTCGAGGAGAACGCCGCCATCTTCCTCACCCTCTCGGGGGCGATGACGCCGGCGGGGCTCCACCAGAGCTGCATCATCCCCCTGGTGGAGAGCGGGGTGATCAGCGCCATCACCACCACGGGCGCGAACCTGTACCACGACGCGCACCGGGTGCTGAAGCACCACATCCGCGAGGTGAACCCCAACGCGGGCGACCTCCAGTACCGCGTCGCCCGCATCATCCGCATCTACGATCTCGGCTTCCAGGAAGAGGTGCTCCTCGACACCGATCGCCTCTTCTCGGCCATCATCCGCCACGCGGACTTCCAGAAGAAGATGGCGACCCCGGAGTTCCACTTCCTCCTCGGCAAGCACCTGAACGCCATCGAGCAGGAGCTGGGCATCGAGCAGCCGTCGCTGCTGTCCACCTGCTACCGGCGCGCGGTGCCGATCTTCGTGGGCGCGGTGCAGGACGGCTCGATCTTCCTCAACGTGGTGAAGCTCAAGCGGCTGCTGGGGCCCGAGTTCAAGTTCGAGCTCGACGTGAACGAGGACGTCTTCGAGATGGCGGCCATCCAGCACTACTGCCGGCACCACTTCGACAAGAAGATGGCCGTGTGGATCCTCGGCGGCGGCGTGCCGAAGAACTACACGCTGCAGGGCGAGCCGCTGCTCGACCAGATCCTCAACGTGCCCACGCACGGCTTCGACATCGACGTGCAGTTCTGCGTCGACCCGGTGGACAACGGCGCCCTCTCGAGCTGCCCGGCGGGCGAGGGTCACACCTGGGGCAAGGTCTCGGCCGACGCCGTGGAGACCGGCTCGGTGTACTGCCACTGTGACGTGACGGCTGTCTTCCCCTGGCTCGTGCACGCGCTCATGCAGGTCAAGCAGAGCAAGCGGAAGCACTTCCGCCTCATGGACAAGCTCAAGGACGCCGTGAAGTTCCTCGACGCCGACGTCGCCAAGCGCCGCAAGGAGCTCATGCAGACCCTGGAGTGGAGCGTCTCCGAGGTGAAGTGAGGTGAGCGCTCGCGGGCTGCGGCGGGTGCTCCTCATCGCCGACCTCGAGGGCATCACCGGCGTCGACGCGCTCCCAAGCCTCGTCTTCTGCGGGCCCGGCTACCCGGAGGCCGCGCGCCGCATGACCGACGAGGTGGCCGTCGTCGCTCGGGCGCTTCTCGGGCAAGGCGTGGAGGAGGTCCGCGTGTCCGACGCCCACCGGGCCGGCTCGGGCGGGCCCAACCTCGACGCCGCGCGGCTCCCGGCGGGCTGCACGGTGCACCTCGTCGACGATATGTACGGCGGCGCGCTGCTCGACGAGGTCGATGCGGTCTGCGCGGTGGGCATGCACGCGTCAGGCACGGCAGAGGGCTTCGGCGCGCACACCGTGGCGCTCCACACGGCGTGGCGGCTCGGGAGCCAGGTGCTGAGCGAGACCCACGTGGCGCGGCTCCTCGCGGCGGAGCGCGGCGTTCCTTTCTGGTTCTCCGCCGGCGACCAGGTGCTCGAGGGCGAGCTGCCGGGTCTGCCCTTCGTGCGCACCAAGCACGCTCGCTCTCGCGGTGAGTCCCTGTCGCGGCCGCTCGCCGAGGTGACGGCTGAGCTCGAGGCCATCACGTTGACGACGCCACCGCCCGTCGCGAGCGTGCCCATCGCGCCGCTGGTGGTGCGCTTCCAGCGCCGCGCCGAGGCCGAGGCGTCGGGGGGCCGGCTGATCTCTCCCACCGAGCTCGAGCTGGCCCCGGCCGGCGGCTTCACGGCGCAGTACGAGGCCGCGCTGCGCCACCTCGAGGCCTCGGAGGCCGCCTTCGCCGAGCGCCTGCGCGGGGTGCCGGGCACGCCGGCCTTCGCCGAGGCCGCCGCGGCGCTGCTGCTCGAGCCGTGGGACTGACGCCGGGCCCGCACACTATGAAGGCCCCATGACGCGACTGCAGCTCGACGCGCAGAGCCGGGTGCTGGTGCTGACGGGCGCCGGGGTGTCGGCCGAGAGCGGGGTGCCCACCTTCCGCGGCATGAACGGCTTGTGGGAAGGCCACCGCGTGGAGGAGGTCGCCTCGCCCGAGGGCTTCGCGGCGGACCCCGCGCTGGTGTGGCGCTTCTACAGCCGGCGGCGCGCCGACGCGGCGGCGGTGCAGCCCAACCCGGGCCACCTCGCGCTCGCGGCCCTCGAGGCGCGCCTGGGCGATCGCTTTCTCCTCGCCACGCAGAACGTCGACGGGCTGCACGCGCGCGCCGGGAGCCGCCGGGTGCTGGCCATTCACGGCGAGCTCTTCAAGAGCCGCTGCGAGCGCTGCCGCGTGCCCTTCGACGACGCCAGCACCTGGTTCGAGCCCCCGCTCCCGCGCTGCGCCACGTGCCAGGGCGCCGTGCGGCCGCACATCGTCTGGTTCGGCGAGCACCTCGACGCGACGCACCTCGACACCGTCGGCGACTTCATCGAGGCCGCGGGCCGGCACCTCGTCTTCCTGGCGGTGGGCACCTCGGGGCAGGTCTACCCGGCGGCGGGGCTGGTGGACGCCGCGAAGGTCGTCGGGGGCCAGGCGTGGCTGGTGGATCTCTCGCCCAGCGCCGGGTACGCGGCGCGCTTCGACCACGTCGTCAACGGCCAGAGCGGCGACGTGCTCCCGGCGCTGCTCGGCGGCTGACGGTCAGGCCTCTTCCTCGTCGGCGGCCTTGCGCTTGCGCGGGCCGGTGGCGGCGAAGGCCTCGGCCTCGCGCAGCTCCTTCGCCTGCCGCTGATAGGCGCCGTAGGCGAAGGGGGCGGCGATGCCGATGGTGAGCACCGTGAAGCCCAGCAGCATCCAGGGGAACTTGTACTCGGGCACCGGCTCGTCGGTCTTCCACGCGTTCATCCGGTGGCGGGCGCGCTCCCGGGCCGCGGCCCGCTCAGCCTCGGTGATCTCGTTGGTCTGGAACTCGGCGGGCTTGGGGCTGCGCCGCTCGTTCGCCCCCAGGGCCGTCGCGCCCGTCAGGAGGCCGAAGGAGAGGACGAGGGCACCGGAGAGCCTGAACATGGTCGATGACCCTAGCACGGGGGGCCTCACGGCTTCACGAGCTCCACCCGTTCGAGGTGCCTGGGCACCGCGACCGGCCACCCCCGGGCCGCGACCTTCTGGCGCAGCGCCTCGAGGGCCGAGTCTTCGCCGTGCACCAGCAGGGTCTGCTTCGGCGGCGTCGAGAACCCGTCCATCCACCGGAGCATCTCGTGCCAGTCGGCGTGGGCCGAGAAGCCGCTGACGGTGAGGATCTTCGCGTTGACGTCCACCAACTCGCCGAGGATCTTGAGCTGCTTCTCGCCGTCGACGAGCCGCCGGCCGCGCGTGCCCTCGCCCTGGTAGCCGACAAAGAGCACGGCGTTCTTCGCGTCGGGCAGCCGTTGCTTCAGGTGATGCAGCACGCGCCCGCCGGTCGCCATGCCGCTGGCCGAGATGATGACGCCGGGGCCGCGGAAGCCGTTGATGGTCTTCGACTCCTTCGCAGAGGTGACGAAGCGCGTGCGCTCGGTGCGCAGCGGCGAGTCGCCAGCGTCGAGGATCTGCCGCATCTCGAAGTCGTGCTCGTGCGAGTGCGCGAGGTAGAACGGCGTCGCGTCGCAGGCCATGGGCGAGTCGACGAACACCGGCAGCACGGGGATGCGCTTGGCCCGCTCCAGGGTCCCCAGGTGGTAGAGGATGTCTTGCGTGCGGCCGATGGCGAAGGCGGGCACCACCAGCACGCCGCCGCGCTCCACGGTCTCGTTGACGGCCTGGGCCAGCGTCGCGAGGGGGTCGGGGTCGCTGTGCTCGCGGTCGCCGTAGGTGCTCTCGGCGACGAGCGTGGTCGCCGTCTCGATGGCCTCGGGGTCGCGGAGAATCGGCGCGTTGTAGCGGCCCAGGTCGCCCGAGAAGACCACCCGCTGCCCGGTGGCCTTCAGGTCGAAGACGCACAGCGCGCTCCCGAGGATGTGCCCCGCGCGGTGGAAGGTGAGGCTCAGGCCCCCATCGAGCTTGCGCGGGCGGCCGTAGCCGAAGGTCTCGAACAGCCGCAGCGCCGAGAAGGCGTCCTGCTCCTCGTACAGCGGCAGCGCGGGGCGGTGCTTTGAGTAGCCGCGCTTGTTGGCGTAACGGGCCTCCTCCTGCTGAATGCGCGCGGAGTCGGGCAGCATGATGCCGGCCAGGTCCTTCGTGCCGCCGGTGCAGTACACGGGGCCGCGGAAGCCGTCGCGCACGAGCCGCGGCAGGCCGCCAGTGTGATCGATGTGCGCGTGCGTGAGCACCACCGCGTCGACGGTCTTCGGGTCGAAGGGCCACGGCTCCCAGTTGCGCTGGCGGATCTCCTTGCGACCCTGGAAGAGGCCGCAGTCCACCAGCACCCGCATGCTCTCGTGCTCGAGGAGGAAGCGGGAGCCGGTGACGGTGCCCGCGGCGCCGTAGAAGGTGATGGAGGCCATGGCGCGAGCCTCGACCAGCCGTGCGCGGCGGTCCACGGTTGTTTGTGGAGGTCAGTCGAAGCTGAGACCGACCACGTGCAGCGGCGGGAGCCCGAAGTCGAAGCGCCAGGCGAACTGGTACGTGAGCGACACCGGGAGCATGCCGGCGCTGATCGTCCGCAGGGAGATCGACGCCCCGGCCGCGCGCGCGACGGGCGCCGCCGCGTTGTCCGTGAAGGCCGCGGAGCCGAAGGCCTCGAGGTCGACCTGGCGGAAGAAGAGCGAGGGCAAGAGCCACAGCACGGAGGCGACGCCGCGATCGATGACGATGCTGTAGCGGTAGCGCGCGCCGACGAGGAGCGCGTGCTGGGCGCGCACGGCGAAGTCGTCGAAGCCGCGCAGGCCCTCGACGAGCGTGCCCGGGAGGAAGACGCCGGGCCCCTGGGGGAACGGGTCGGCGCTGCCCCGCTCGAAGAGCGTGGTGAAGGACGGCACGCCGCCAACGCGCAGGGCGCCGACGGGCGCGCCGGGCAGCGAGCGGCCGACGCCGCTCACCACGAAGGAGTGCCGCTTCGACAGCGGCAGGGGCGCGGCCAGCGTCACGCCGGCGCGCAGATCGATCATGTCGCGATCGCTGCCGAAGGCGCGCGGGTAACCCGAGACGTCGAGCGAGAGGCCGAGCGCCCGCTGCGTGCCCGCGTAGGCCGTCGCGTCACCGGCGAAGTACGAGATGGCGAAGGTGGGCCCCACGAACTTCTCGAGGCGCTGGCCGAAGGGCTGCCACACCTCGGTGCGCACGCCAAAGGACACCGGCGCAGAGAAGAACGTGCGGCTGGCGAAGAGCCCACCCGTCCAATAGGCCTCGTCGGGGTAGGCGTCGCGCGAGGCGGCGGCCGTGAAGGCCCAGGGCGCGAGCGAGAGGTTGCGGTAGGCGAGCTGCAGCGAGTTGTAGGCCACCTGCGGCACGGTGAGCGTCGCGTTGATGGCCCAGGTGTGCTTGCCCAGCCGGTCGCGGCCCATGAGCGAGGCGGCGAGCGTCGCCCAGGGCGAGAAGGCGCCGGCCGCGTCAGGCAGGCTGCTCCCGCCCCCGAGGAGCGCGGGCACGCGCAGCTGCGGGAGGAAGAGGTGATCGGTCGGCGAGTAGGCCTCGTCGCGCTCGACGACGAGCGGCGGCGGCTCGTGGTGCGCAGGGGGCTCGGTGAGGATCGCTGGCTCGGCCGTGGCGGCCTCGGCTTCGGCCGGCGCCTCGGTCGCGAGCAGGGTCGTGGACTCGCCAGCCGGCGTCGGCGACTGGGCGTCGATGACAGCCGGGCGCTCGACGGCGGACGGACGCTCGACGGCGGACGGACGCTTGACGGCGGCCGGGCGCTCGACGGCGGGCCGGGTGCTGACGGTGGGCCCCACGGCCATGAGCGGCACGGCGTCGAGCGACCAGCGCACGTCGACGCGGTTCAAGAAGGCGACGCCGCCGGGCACGGGCGCCACGTCGATGACGCCGAAGGGCGCGTCGCTCAGGCGCTCGGCCTCGCCGGTGCGCACGTCGACGCGGTGCACCTGCAGGGTCGCCTCGTGCCGTCGCGCGGTGACGAGGTGCTCGTCGTCGAGCCACTTCGCGCCGTAGGTGAAGGCCCCGTCGTGCGTCAGCGTGCGCAGCGCGCCATCGGCCTCGCGCACCACGAGGTTCCACCCGGTGGCGTCCTGCCGGCTGAACACGAGCCGTAGGTGCGCGGCGTCCCACTGGGGAGCGCCTACCGACACGCCCGGCGCAAACTCGTGCAGCACCTGCACGGCGCCGGTCTCCACGTCACGCTCCACCAGGCGCGCGCCGCCCGGCGGAAGATCCACGAAGGTGTACGTGCGGCCGTCGGCTGACACGCAGCCGCCCATGCCCCGCCCGACGTCCTGGGTGACGCGCACCACCTCGCCGGTCTGCGCGTCGATGCGCCAGAGCTGCGCGCGGGTGTCGCCGCGGCTGATGAGATCGTCGTTGATGAGGTAGAGCCAGCGCCCGTCGGCGGTGAACGACAGCCCGCTCATGGTGCCCGGCCCGGCGGTGACCCAGTCGCGGTCGGTGCCCAGGCGCACGAGCCGCTGCTCGACGCGCACGCGCCCGTCGGCCTCGAGGATGCGCAGCATCGGCACCTGCTCGTTCCCGGAGGAGACGAGGGCCATCGTCCCCGACTGCGGGTGCGAGGCGAGCCGGGCGAGCTGCCCCACGTCGTCGACCAGCACGCGCTGACTCGGCGGCCGAGTACGCGGAGCGTGGCGCGTGACGAGCTCCGCGCGCCAGGCGTCGACGAGGGCGCCCACCGAGAGCCCGTAGACGCTCTTGAAGCGCAGCGTGGCCGCGAAGGGCGACACGACGCTGCGGGCCTGCACGTTCATCACCTTCCACAGCTTGTCTTCGCCGTAGCGCTCCACCAGCCACTCCACGAAGTACAGGCCGGTGAGGTACGCGCCGCTGAAGGGGTTGAGCTCGCGCTGTGAGAGCGAGAGATCGCCGGCCTCCACCTGGCCGCCGCGCATCGCGAGGAAGGACTCGAAGCTGCCGCGGTAGAGCGGGCTGTTCGGGCGCCCCACGGCCCGGAAGACGCGCCCCTCGTAAAACTGGGCCACGCCCTCGGTGAACCAGCGCTCGAGGAAGGCCTGCGGCGGCAGCACCGGGCCGAGCACGGTGTTGACCACGTTCCAGAAGCCGCCGGTCTGCTCGTAGTGCGCGAAGTGGAACATCTCGTGGCAGGCGATGTCGCCGGCCTCGGCGCTGCCCAGCCCGAACCAGTGGAAGAGCTCCGCGGTGACGGACAGCGGGTTGAGCGACTGCAGCGGTTCGCCCAGCACCTGCCCGCCCACGTAGGCGTTGTTGTAGTTGGCCGAGGTCAAGAAGAGCAGGGCGCGGCCCCTCGGCGTGTGGCTCACGTCCTTCGCGCGGAACACGCGCAGGCACTCGGCGGCGCGAGCAGCCACGCGCCTGGCGGCCTCGGCGTGCTGCTTCGGGTAGTAGAGCTCGACGTCGGCCGTCACCAGCAGCCGCATCTCGTCCTCGGCGAAGCTGGCGGCGACCTGCTGTTCGAAGCGGGGCGACACCGTCGCGCACCCCGCGAGGGCTACGGCGGCCAGAAAGGCGAGGCGACGCATCGGGCGCGACTGTACGCGGGAGGCGGTTCCTTTCCATGCGCCGCGTGCTACGAGCCCGCGCATCATGTCGATGCCCAAGCCCCCACAGTTGGACGCCGCCTACCAGCAGGTCACCGCCGTGCTCTCCGAGGCCCAGGGCAAGCCCGTGGACCTCGTGAAGGACAGCTGGCCCGACATCGAGAAGGCGTGCATCAAGATCTTCGGCGGGCCCTTCAAGGCCTCGCAGCCCGAGCACCAGGTCGTCGCGCTGGCCCTGGCCGGGGCGCTCGGCGAGCGGCTCCACGTCGATCACCAGGCCTTCTGGTTCCCCTACCGCGAGACGCCCGAGGGCGCGGCCCTGGGCTTCCCCGACGCGCTGATCATGCTCGCTCCCTTCGGCGCCGTGGTGAACGCGCTCTCGCAGGGCCAGCTCGAGAAGGTCGAAGAGGTGGTGAAGACCATCCGCACCAGCCTCGCGCAGGTGAAGTTCGGCGGCGCCGCGGCCCGGCCCATGCGCCTGGGGCCCGAGGACTACATGCGCCTGTTCGACCCGGGCTTCGTGCAGCTCGTCTCGGTGGACGGCGCGAAGGCCCGCCAGGCGTGGGACATGGCGCCGTCGAAGGTGTCGGGCGAGCTGCGCGACGCGGTCAACCGCGCGGCCAAGCTGCCCCCCGAGGCGAAGAAGCAGATCGAGCAGCAGCTCACCGGCGAGCTCGGCCGCCTCGACGCGTCGAAGTCCATCATCGCGCAGGCCACCAAGGCCCCGCGGCTCGCCGAGACGGTGGGGCTGCTCTTCGGCGCCACCGACTCCACCGGCCCCGCCGCCGAGGAGTTCTGGCACGACGTGGTGATGCCGCTCCTCTTCGTGGGGGCGCCTTCCACCTTCCCGCCGCTCGACGACGACGAGCTGGGCGCGGCGAAGCAGGGCATCGACCCGCTCTTCCTCTTCCTCGACTCGGTGCCCTTCCAGTTCAAGAGCCCCGAAGACGAGGGCCTGCTCGGCGCCTTCCCGGTGTCGTCGCTCTCGCTGCCCGCCCCGGAGTTTGGCGGCAACCCGAACCTGCGCCTCATCAAGGTGAACGCCGACGCGATCAAGGAGCCGCTGGCGGCCTTCGACGCCCAGAAGACGCGCGACACCGTCAAGCGCTTCGCCGAGTACCTGCAGGAGAAGGGCGCGACCTCCGCCCAGCCCCAGGGCGCCGAGGAGGCGAAGATGATGCTCGACGCCGCCATGACGCTCCTGACGGACCTCAAGGCCGCCGTCGCCTCGGGCAAGGACCTCTACGTGCGCCGCATGACGGAGGCTGAGGCCGCCTCCGAGCCCGCGCTCTCGCAGATCCGCCAGGCGCTCTCGGCGCCGCGCATCATCCTCGCGACCTGACGCGCCAGGGCGACCCACTTCGCTCGTAACTCGCTGAAACGACAGCCAATTGGCCTGTCGTGAAAAGTCCCTTTGCCTGTCGCGTGCAGGTCGGGGGTCAGTCCGAGAACCAGGCGTCAGGAGGGACACACGCCCATGTTCAGCGACAGCGACCACGCACCCCGATTCCCGAAGAAGCCGCGCCCGTTCCAGGGCTTCCGCGTGGCGGCGGTGGAGCGCGTGCAGCCGGCCGAGACCGCGGTGCGCGGCCGCCTCGCCGGCAAGGACGTCGAGGTGCGCTACGTCGAGACCTCCGGCGAGTTCCACCTCGAGTCGGCGGACAGTGACGAGACGATGGAGCTCTCGCGCTCGGACCTGCGCGACCTGGGCCCCGCGCTCGCGCAGTACCAGAAGAACGTGCCGTGGACCGACTCGCTCGCCGGGCAGGTGCTCAAGGCCGTCAACGACGCCATCTTCCCCACGACCCTCGCCGACTTCGCCACGCGCTCGGTGAGCGATCTGGGGCGGGTGCTGCTCCTCACCGGGCGCACGCCTCGCGAGGCCATCGACGTGGTGCTCGACGCCGTCACCGGAGAGCTCACCATCCTCGTCACCCGCGACGGCAAGCGCGCCACGCGCCGCGGCCTCACCTCGCAGGAGGCCTGGGACCTGGGCTCCGCGCTCCGCCGGCGCATCGAGGGGCAGCGCGTCACCGCCACCACCACGCTCCTGGCCCTCTTCGTCGCCGCCGCCCACCGGCACGCGCACCACTGATTTCGGCAGCTTGTACATGTCGGGGCGTGTGGGTCGGTGTGGACATCGGGCCGACAGTTCAGGTAGGGGAGGGGCATGAACAAGCTCCTTCTCCTGGCGGTGTCGGTGTTCGCGGTGGGCTGCGGCGTGTCGAACGTGGCGGCCCTCGACGAGGCGGCCGAGTTCGACGGCGCCGACGAGTCAGAGCTGTCGACGAGGAGCTACACGTACCTGACGATCCGCCGCGACTACCGCAAGTGCATGTCGCCGTACTGCGGCGGCTACTGGGTGAAGGACGTGAACGTGGCGGCGGGCGTGCCCGAGGTCTACGTGAGCGGCCTGACCTACGTGAACGGCTCCATCTCGCCGGCGGGGCGCGAGCAGCTCACCTCGGCGGCCGACGGTGAGATCGTCATCCGCGGGCGCCTGGGGGCGATTCACCGGCCGACGGGCACGCGCAAGCTCGTCGTGCGCGACGCCTACCGCGGCCTGCCCGGCGCGTGGAGGGCGCCCGACACCACCTTCTACACCGTGGAGCGCCTCGTCACGGCCTGCCTGCCGAGCCAGCCGTGCCCCATGCTCGAGGGCAAGGCGCTCAACCGCCAGGCGCGCCCGACGTCCGCCCAGCGCCTCGAGCTGCAGGACGCGCTCGCCCCGATGGTGAGCGAGCCGTGGCTGCGCGAGCAGGTGCTCAGCGGCGAGGCCATCGTCGCGGGCCAGTTCCTGACCGCGCAGAAGCTCCCGGCGCCGGCCACGACCTCGCTCTCGGTGAGCGACGTCTTCTTCAAGCTCGAGGCCGGCTGGAGCTGCCCCGTCTTCCGCCTCGCGCAGTGCCCCGACGGCGGCACCTGGACCTTCAGCTACTCCTCCATCGGCTGCATCGTGCCGGCCGGCTGCGTTCAGGGCGGGGCGTGCATCGCGCTGGCGCCGCCTGACTGCGCGCCGGGCTACCGCGCGGTGAGCTACTCCGCGAAGCCCTTCGCCTGCAGCGCGCAGGTCTGCGAGCCCGAGTTCTTCTCGGTCGTTCGCTGAAGCTGAGCGCTCGCCCGGCTGGGCGCGCACGAGTGCGCTAGAAGAGCGCCGCCATGGCCGCCCGCCGCATGCCCGAGATCCTCGCCCCGGCGGGGGATGACGACAGCCTCGCCGCCGCCCTGGCCGCTGGCGCCGACGCCGTCTACTTCGGCCTCGACGGAGGCCTCAACGCGCGCGCCCGCGCCACCAACTTCTCGGTCGAGCGCCTGCCGGCCCTGGTGGACGGCATCCACCGCGCCGGGGTGCGCGCCTACGTCACCCTCAACACCGTCGTCTTCGAGCACGAGCTGCCCTTCGTCGAGGCCGTGCTGCGGGCCTGCGCGAGCGCCGGCGTCGACGCGATCATCGTGCAGGACCCCGCGGTCGCGCTGCTGGCCCGCGCGCTCGCGCCCACGCTCGAGGTGCACGCCTCGACGCAGATGACCATCTCCAGCCCCGAGGGCGCGGCCTTCGCGCAGGGCCTGGGCGCGACCCGGGTGGTGGTGCCGCGCGAGCTCTCGGTCGAGGAGATCCGCCTCTTCGCCCAGGGCACGCCGCTGGAGCTGGAGGTCTTCATCCACGGCGCGCTGTGCATGTCCTGGAGCGGCCAGTGCCTCACCTCCGAGGCCTGGGGTGGGCGCTCGGCCAACCGTGGCCAGTGCGCGCAGTCGTGCCGGCTGCCGTACGAGCTGGTCATCGACGGCGCGGTGCGCGAGCTGGGCGACGTGGCGTACCTGCTCAGCCCGCTCGATCTCGCGGGCGGGCGGGCCATGGCGGCGCTGGCTGAGCTCGGCGTGGCGAGCCTGAAGATCGAAGGGCGCCTGAAAGGGCCGGCCTACGTGCTGAGCGCGGTGCAGGGCTACCAGCGGTGGCGCGAGGCCATCGCGCTCGAGCAGCACGCGACGCAGGCGGCGCAGCGGCAGCTCCAGGCCGACCTCGGGCGCATGGCGGTGGCGTACTCGCGCGGCTTCTCCGATGGCTTCTTCGCCGGCAGCGATCACCAGGACCTCGTGGAGGGCCGCTTCCCCAAGCACCGCGGCGCGCTGCTGGGCGAGGTGATCGACGTGCAGCCGGGCGCGGTGCGGGTGCGGCGGGTCGAGCGCCTGCCCACCGGCGGCGCGGCGCTCGGCGTCGGCTATCGGCCCGAGGGCGTGACGAAGGTCGCGCTGCCCGTCATCGGCGGCGCCAGCGCGGCGGACTCGCGCGGCGTGCCCCTCGAGGTGCCCTCGCCGGTGCCCGGCTGCGGCGTCGGCTTCGACACCGGCCGGCCTCAGGACGAGGAGCCGGGCGGCCCGCTCTTCGGCGTCGCGGAGGTGGCGGGCGGCTGGTGGTTCCACTTCGGTCGGCCCGGGCCGGAGCTCTCGCGCGTGCGGCCGGGCCACCGCGTCTACCTCTCGAGTGATCCGCGCCTCACGAACGAGGCCAACGCCGCGGTGGAGGAGGGCACCCGCGGCCCGTCGGGGCGCATCCCCGTGCGGCTCGAGGTGCGCGGCGCCGTCGGCCAGCCGCTCGAGGTGAGCGCCGTGGCGGGCGGACCCATCGGCCACGGCGTGCGCGTCACCGCGACGAGCGAGGCGGCGCTGACGCCGTCGACCGGCGCGGGCCTGGGCGTGGAGCTGCTCTCGGACAAGCTGGGCAGCTTCGGCGGCACGCCGTTCCGGCTCGAGGCCCTCTCGCTCGACGCGCTGCCGCCGGGCCTTCACTTGCCGGTCTCGGGGCTCAAGGCGCTCCGGCGCGCGCTGGTGAGCGAGCTCGAGCCGAAGGTGCTCGCGGCGTGTCGGCACGTCGTGACGACGGGCCCGGCGACGGAGGTGGTGCGCCGTGACGCCGCCGCCCTCTCGGCGCGTCGACCGTGGCAGGCGCCGGAGACGCCGCGGCTCGTGCCGCTGGTGCGGACCGACGCGCAGCTCGAGGCCGTCATCGCCGCGGGCCTGCCCGAGGTCGAGCTCGACTGGATGGAGCTGGTGGGCCTGGAGAAGGCGGTCTCCCGTGCCCGGAGCGCCGGCCTGGCCGTCACCATCGCCACCACCCGCGTGCAGAAGCCGGGCGAAGACGGCATCGACGCGCGCTTCTCGCGGCTCGCGCCCGACGCGATGCTGGTGCGCCACTGGGGCGGCCTCATGCACTTCGCGCGGCGCTCAGCCGACGGGGCGCCCTGGGTGCACGGCGACTTCTCGCTCAACGTCACCAACTCCGTCACCGCGCGGCACCTGCTGGCGCTCGGCTGCGACACGCTGACGGCCGCGCACGATCTCGACGAGGCGCAGCTGCACGCGATGCTGGCCTCGCTGCCGCCGGAGCGCGTCACCGTCGTCGTGCACCACCACATCGCCACCTTCCACACCGAGCACTGCGTCTACGCGCACACGCTCAGCCACGGCCGCGACTTCCGCACCTGCGGCCGGCCCTGCGAGCAGCACCAGCTCGCCCTGCAGGACCGCGAGGGGCGCCGGCACCCGGTGGTGGTGGACATCGGCTGCCGCAACACGGTGTTCAACGCCCAGGCGCAGAGCGCCGCGCGGGCCGTGCCGGGGCTCCTCGCGAAGGGCGTGCGCCGCTTCCGCGCCGAGTTCGTGTGGGAAGACCGGGCCACCTGCGCGGCGGTCCTCGAGGCGTGGCAGCAGCTCCTCTCCGGCACGCTGACGCCCGGGCAGCTCAACGAGCGCCTCGAGGCCCACGAGCAGTTCGGCGTCACCGCCGGCACCATGAGGACGCTCTCGCCATGAGCGACGATCTCGAGCGCTCCCGCGCGGGCCTCGACGCCCTCGACGCCGAGCTGATCGACCTGCTCGCGCGGCGGGCCCAGCTCGTCGATGAGGTCTGGGCGTGGAAGCGCGCGCACGGCGTGGCGCTGCGCGACCCGGCTCGCGAGGCGGCCATGCGCGAGCGGCTGCTCGTGGCGGGGGCGCAGGCCGGGCTCTCGCGGGCGGCGCTGGAGCGCGTGCTCGACGCGGTGATCGGCGTAAAGCTGTCGACCGACTGAGGGCTCCGCGCCAGCCGCGCGGGTTACCGGGTGGCTGAAGCTCAAACGATTGGAGGCCATTTCGCGTGCCACGCGCGGCGCAGTCGGCGAGACTCACCCTCATGTCGCCGATCCTCCTCGCCCTCGTCCTGCAGCAGGTCTCCGACGGCCCTTGCACGGTTCCCCCGGTCCACCCGCTCGAGGTGCTGCAGCGGGCCGCGCAGCACGATGGCGAGCGTGTGCTGGCCCTCGAGAATGCGCTGACCTGTCGCCAGACGGGCGCGCCGTGCGCGGCCGAGCTCGACGCCTGCACCGGCGTCGTCTCAGCCTCGAAGCCCTTCGCCGAGGAGACCTACCTCGCCGACCTGGACACGCCGTACCAGGGTGAGTCCTTCGTGCAGTCGCGCCTCTGGGCGCCCCTGCCGCCGGTGACCGCCACGAAGTGCCCGGCCTCCGTGCTGGCGCTCCGGAGCCTCGTCGCGCGCGCCACCGAGGTGCACGTGCACCGCAACGCGCTCGTCTCCGAGTACGTCGCGTACATCGCCTGGGCCAGCGCGGCCCGTGAGCGCTGCAACGCGACCCCGATGACGGCCGACGCGCTGCAGGCTCGCTCCGCGAAGGACGCCCTCGCGCGGGCCGAGCGCGAGCAGCAGCTCGCCGCGCAGGCGCGCGCCCTCGCCACCGCCGCCGAGACCGCGCGCGTCGTC
>CAYUZK010000110.1:10133-20468 GCA_964449625.1 uncultured Archangium sp. | reverse complement strand
CGGCAGCCGAGGGCGACACCCACGCGGGCGGGAGCGCCGCTGGCCCCGCGGCCACGGGCAGCGCGTCAGGCGCCGCCACGGGCAGGTCGGGGAGCGCGACGTCGCACTCGCGCACGCGCACCGCCGCCTTCACGCCGGCCCAGGTCACCTCGCCCGACTCGGCGGGCATCGCCACGCCGCCCAGGAGCGTCAGCGGCCAGGGGCTCACCGCCTTCGCCTTCCCCGCGAGCACGAGGCGATCGCGCGCGCGCGTCCACCCGACGTAGAGCAGCCGCAGCTCCTGCTTCTCCGCGCGGAGCTCGTCGGCCTCGGCCTCGGGGCTGCCTTGCGCGTTCTCGCGCAGCGCCGTCGTCTGGGCCGGGTGGAAGGGGTACGGCCAGTAGCGCAGCCAGCGGCCCGCGAGCGGCGCCTGCACGTCGAAGCGCGTCACGGTGCTCTGCGCGGAGAGCCCGAAGACGGACATCGGGCGCTCCGCGTCGAGCACCGAGAGCACCGTCACCGGCCACTCGAGGCCCTTGGCGCGATGCCAGGTGCCCACCACCACCGCGTCTTCACCCGGCACGCGCGCCTGGGTGTCGAGCCTGTCGCGCTCCAGCTCGTCGAGCCACGCCACCAGGCCCGCCGCCGTCGCCGCGGCGCCCTCGGCCGAGGCGGAGGCCTCGTAGCTGACGGCGTGCGCGCGCAGCGCGTCGAGGTTGGCGAAGCGCCGCGTCTGCCGGCCCCAGCGCGGCAGCACCTCGCGCAGCTGCAGCGCCTCGACGGCGGCGTCGAGGGCGGCCACGGGCCCCGCCGCGGGCACCAGCGCGCGCATTGCCTCCAGGGCCGCGTGGAAGGGCGCGCGCTCGAAGGGCACCTCGCCCTCGTTCCGCAGCGCAGCCTCGAGCCAGGCGTCGGGCTCATGAGGGTGCTCGAGGAGGAGCGCCAGCTCGGCCGCCGCGGCCCGGTCGCGCGCGTCGACGAAGAGGCGCAGGCCCAGCAGCGCCGCGCGGCCCTCGGGCGTGGAGAGGAGCCCGCCCTCGTGCACCGTCGCCGCGAGCCCGTGCCGCGCCAGGGCCGCCGCGACGGCCGTGCAGGTCGCGTTCTTCCGGCACAGCACCGCCACGTCGCCGGGCCGCACCGCCCGCGCCGCGCCCGTCTCGCGGTCGCGCACCTTCACCGTGGGATCGTCGAGGAGCCGCCGCACGCCATCGGCCAGGGCCGCCGTATTTTCGTCCCAGTTCTTGCCGTCGAGCGGCCACCACTCGAGCAGCTCGCCCAGGCCCGCGGGCTCCCGCGTGAGCTTCGGCGTGAGCACCACGCGCTCTGGGGGCACGTCGTGGCCGGCGAAGGCCTCGGCGAAGAGCGCGGAGCTGAGCGCCACGAGGCCGGGGCGGCTGCGGTACGAGGTGCCGAGGATGTCAGGCGCCGCGCCGCCCAGGAGCGCCTCCATGGCCGCGTCCATCAGCGCGGGGTCGGTGCCGCGGAAGCCGAAGATGCTCTGCTTCTGGTCGCCCACCCACACCGAGCGCTTCGCGAGCGCGGAGAGGCGCATGAAGAGCACGAGCTGCAGCGGGCTGGTGTCCTGGAACTCGTCCACCAGCACCAGGTCGAGCTCCTCGGCGAGGCGGGCGGCGATGGCGGGCACCTCCAGCAACTCCAGCGCGCGCACCTCCTGGTCGACGAAGTCGAGCACGCCGCGGAGCTCCTTCTCGCGCTGCCAGGTGTCCCGCGCGCGCGTGGCGAGCTCGAAGACGACGCCGATGGCCGCCTCGAGGTCTGCCCGCAGGCCCGGGTGCGCGTCCACCTCGTGGGCGACCTTCGCCACCTTCTCGAAGGCGTCGGCGGACTGCTTCGTGCCCTTCACCTTCCGCAGCTTCGCCCACAGGGACCAGGTGATGGGGCCACGGCGGAGCGCCTGCTGCGCCTCGTGGACCAGGGCGAGGTCCTTCTGCGTGCCGGCGGTGAGCGGCTCGCTGAGCGAGGCGAGGGCGAGCGCGCAGGCGTCCACGGCCTTGCTCAGCCGCGCGTCGAGCTGAGTGCCCGACTGCCTCGAGGGCGGCGGGAGCAACGCGAGGAGGCCCTCCACGCTGCGCTTCCTCGACTCGGCGAGCGTCGCGTCGGAGAGCCGGTTGGCGCGCGCGTGCTCGACGACCTGGGCCACGGCGCCGCGCCAGTCGAACTCCGCGAAGCGGAACTGGAGGCCGGCCAGGAGCACCTTGTCGGCGTCGGTCACCACCCGCGAGAGCACCCGCTTCAGGCCGGCGCGGGCCTGCTCTTCGTCGAGGACGCGCAGCCGAGGTGAGAGGCCCAGCTCGAGGGCGAAGTCACCCACGAGGCGGCCGCACACCGCGTTGACGGTGCCGATGCGCGCGCCCTCGAGGCGCAGCGCGGCGTCGGCCTGCCCGGCGCGGAAGAGCTCCGCGCGCACGCGCTCCTTGAGCTCCGCGGCGGCCTTGTTGGTGAAGGTGGTGGCGAGCACGGCCTCGGGCCGCACCTCGCCGCGCGCGAGGCGCTCCCGGAGTTCCTGGGCGATGCGCGTCGTCTTGCCGCTGCCGGCGCTCGCCGAGACGATCTCAACCTGCTTCATCGGTCCCCTCCTCCACGCCGTAGCGGCGCCCACACACGCCCGAGAGGTCGCAGAAGCGGCACGGCGGCGACGCCACCAGGCCCGCCGCCTCGTCGCGCGCGGTCCTCGGCTCGGGCCTGCGCGCGCCGGGCGCGACGAGCTCGCCCTTCGAAGCCCGCTTCCACGCCGCGCCGTGGGCGGCCACCAGGGCCTCCCAGGTGCCGTCGACCTTCGCCTCCAGCGTGCCGGCGCCGTCGGCCAGCCCCGCGTCGGTCGTCAGCAGCGCCTGGGTCTTGATGATGAAGTACGCCACCACGGTGTCGGCGAAACCCGCCTGGCGCAGCAGCTCCGCGTAGGCTGCGAGCTGCAGCGCGGTGCCCTCCACGAGCTGCCCGCGCCGGTGGCCCGCCCCGCTCCACTTGAGGTCCACCACCGCGCGCTGCTTGCCCTTGTGCAGCACGAGGTCGATGACGCCGCCGAAGGCCGTGCCGAAGGCCTTGCCCACGTGCTCCTGCTCCGTCTCGGCCACGCGCCAGCCGCGCGCCACGAGGGCCTGCAGCGCCACCGCGGCCTTTCGCAGCGCGTCCTTCACGGCGAGCAGCTCGGCGTCGGCGCCCGGGAGGAAGAGCGGCGCGGCGAGCGACGGCCCCTCCTGCGCCAGCGCCTCGAGGGCATAGGCGCCGGCGGCCTCGGGCGTGGCGTGCGGCCGGCGCAGCACGCGCTCGAGCAGGAGGTGGTGCGCGAGGCTGCCCAGCATGCGCTCCGAGGTGTCGAGGGCCGCCGACGTGCCGGCCTTCAAGTTCGCCACGTACTCGAGGGCCCACTTGAGGCTGCACCCCAGCAGCCCCTCGATGCTCGAGGGCGACTCCTGCGCGCGCCGGGGCAGCTTCACGCCCGCCTGCCACTCCACGCGGGGCCCCAGGGCCGCGAGGGCCTTGCGTTGCTTCGGCGGGAGCGGCCGGGCGACGCGGGGCTCGGGCACCTCGAGGGCGGCGGCGCGCCCCTGCAGCGCGCCCACCACCTCGTCCCACAGCGGGTGCGGGGTGGCCTCGTCGCCGTTGGGCTGGTGCGCGGGGCACACCAGCCACACGTCGCTCCCGGCGAAGTGCAGCGGCCGGCGCGCCGCGGCCATGCGGCGAATGGCCTCCTCCGACGGCGAGGGCACGTGCACGCCGTGCTGCGCGAGGGCCGCGAGCTCCGCCCGATCGAGGGGGAGCCGCGGCGGCGAGGCGAAGGCCTCGCGCGTGAAGTTCCACCACACCAGGCGCGGCGCGGCCGCGGCGACGCCGCCGGGGTCGCCCAGGGCCACGAGGCCCGCCTGCGCCGGCCAGCTCGAGGGCGTCGGCATGTCGGCCTGCGCCTGCTCGAGGAGCCGCCGCACCTGGGACATCGGCAGGGCGGCGGCGCCGGTGAGGCGCAGCAGCTCGCCAAAGCTGGTCACCTGCGCGCTCGCGGCCTCGAGGCGCGCCGCGCGGGCGGGCTGGGCCTCGTGCTCGAGGCTGCCGTGGAGCCAGCGCTGCAGCCCCGCGCAGCGCTCGACGAGGACGGGCACCGGGTACGGCGCGCCCACGGGCACCGGGGCAGTGAAGAACTCGGCGAGTCGCGCCTGCAGCAAGGCTCGCATCTCGTCGGTCCACTCGGGCTCCGTCTCGAGCTTCTCGAGCTGCCGGTGCCATGCCTCGCTGTGCACCGCCGGCCACTTCTGGAGCGCCCGCACCAGCCGCCGCGCCGCATCCGGGCGGATGGGGCCGCCGGGCAGCGTGAGAAACTCCACCGCGCGGTGAGGGTCGCTGGGCGCGCAGCCGAGCTCCACCACGAGGGGGAGGAGGTTGCAGAGCGCGTTGTCGAGCGGGCTCGACGCGGCGCCGGTGGTGGGCAGCCCGTAGCGCCGGAGCGCGGCGTCGAGCACCGCGTCGCCCCCGATGACGAGCGTGGGCACCTCGGGCGTGGCGGCGAGCGCCTGGGCGACGGCCTCGGCGGCCACGCGCGGGCCGAAGGGCCGCACGAGCTGGAGCCGGGGCGCGAGCGCCTCGAGGTCGAGCGGCGGCGGCGGCGGCGCGGTGAGGACGACGTCGGCGCAGGCCTCCAGCACCTCGCGCACGCGCCGGGGCTGACCGCCGCGCAGCAAGTGCACGCGCCAGCGGAGGTCCGCCGTGCGCTTGAGCACCGGCGCGAGCGCGGCGAGGCGGTCGCCCAGGCCCTCGGGCAGCTCGGCGAAGACGCCGAAGAGGGCGTCGAGGCGCGGGCTCCCCACGCGGCGTTCCCACCCGTGGAGGCGCAGGAGGTCGACCAGGCGCGTGAGCGCCTCGGCCGTCGCCAGCGGGTCGGCCTCGCAAGAGCGCGACCAGAAGCCGGCTGTGCTCTCGAGCGCGCGCATCGCCTCGGCGAGCCGCGCCGTGGCGCCCGGCCGCAGGGCGCCCAGGCCCACCTGCCCCTCGAGCTGGCCCTCCAGGCCCGAGGTGCCGACCCACCACTCGCCGGCCGTGGCGGCGGCGCCGAAGGGCCCCGGCCAGGCGCCCGCGTCGAAGCCCTCATCGAAGTGCAGCGTGTCCATGCCCCGCCCTCCCTCGGCCGCGTCAGTGCGCGGCAGTCCACTCCATCTGGGCCTCGTGGCCGAGCAGAATGGGCTGCCCTTCGCCCCAGGGCGCGCACCGCACGGGGGCCAGGTCCGGGCGCCACAGCCCGTTGGTGCTGCCAGCGTCGACGAGGAGCAGGTGCTCGTCGACGCGCAGCAGCGCCGCGTGCACGCGAGACACGCCGCCCTCGGGCACGCGCACGTCGCAGCGCGGGTGCCGCCCCACGAGGACGCCGCGCGCGAGGTCGCCCTCCGTCACCGCGCGCTCGCTGCGCAGGTCGCCCAGCCACGTGGTGAAGCAGCCCGCCACCTTCCGCTGGCGCCGAGGTCCCGAGCGAGGCCGCTCACGCGGCTGGGGCTGCAGCGGCGCCGCCGCGCGGAAGGTGGCCCACGCGTCCGGAGCGTCGGGGTCCCACGGCAGCGCTTCGCCGGTGGGCACGCACAGCAGCACGAAGTCGGCGCCTCGCACCGCCGCCGCGCCGGTGACGTCGAAGCGGCGCAGCGGGTGGCCGGGCTCCAGCTCGAGGCCGCGCGACGAGGCGAGGTCGAGCACCGTCAGCCGCACCGCGCCCTGCACGTCGCGCACCACGAAGAGGGCGTGCCGCAGCGACAGCGCCTCGTCGAGGGGCAGCGCGAGGTCGACGCCGGCGTGGCGGCCGAGGGTGCCGGCGCGGGGGCGCGCCCCGGCCTCCAACCACAGGCGGCCGATGAAGCCGAAGTGCACGTGGTGGGCGAAGACGAAGAGGCCGCGCCGAGGCTCCTCGCGCACCGCCGAGGCCATGGCGCGCTGGCTGCCGCGGAACTCCTCCTCCACTGAGCGCGCGCGCACCACCCGCAGGGTCGGCACGCGGGTGCCACCCTCGGAGCGCAGCGGCGCCATGGACGGCTGGACTCGGGCGTAGCGCGTGACGTCATTCATCGGCGGCCTCCGGGGGCGGGTGTGCTCCACCAGACCACGGCCCCGCGCCCGGCTGACAGGCACCGGGCCCAGGTGTGACCCCGGGTGTCACTGCGCGTAGCGCGCGGTGAGCCAGGCCCCGTAGGTGGCCAGCTCCTGTCGGAGCTTCGTCGGCGCGAGCACCTCGACGTGGTCCTTCCAGGAGGCGACCCAGTTGTCGACCTCGTAGCTGGGCGGGCAGCGGAAGGAGAGCTTCACGCCGCCGTCCTTCTCGGGAGTGAGTTCCTGGCTGGGGTGCCAGGTGCGCTCCTCGATGTAGGGCCGCGCGAAGGCATCGAAGCGGAGCACGACCTCCTCGGGCGCAGGCCCGATGAAGATGCCGAAGGCGGTGGCCTCGAGCTCGCCGGGGTCGTAGCTGGCGGGCGGCTCTTGGCGCTGCTCGAGCACCTTGAGGCCGACGAGGCGGTTCAGGTTGAGCAGACGGACCTGCTCGAGCTTCGCGTGCCAGGCGTGCAGGTAGAGGGCGCCGTTGTGCACGAAGAGGCGCAGCGGCAGCACCTGGTACTTGCGCTCCTTGTTGCCGCTGGTGGGCGCGCGGTAGCGCACCTCGCACACGCGGTGCCCCGAGATGGCAGACACGAGCGGGAGCAGGACGTCGCGGGGCGCCTTTCGCCAGGCGAACTTGTCCCAGCTGAAGAAGCAGCGGTCGATCTCCCGGAGCTGCTCTCGGCCGCGCGGGCCGATGGTGTCCTCGATGCGCTTGGCGAGCTCCTCGATCGTCGCGAAGAGGTGCGAGTTCTGGCGCAGCACCGTGCCCTCGGTCATCGCCACTCGCAGCGCGAGGAAGTGCGCGGCCTCGAAGAGGCTCGTCACGCGCTCGGTGGCGTCGCCGTCGAAGGCATAGCGCACGCGGCTCGAGTCTTCGGCGGCCTCGCGCTTGATGGGAATGCCCGAGGCCTCGAGGGCCACCAGGTCGCGGCGCACGGTGCGCACCCCGATGCCGAAGTGCTGGGAGAGCTCGTACACGTCGCAGCCCCCGGTGCGATCGAGCGCGCGGATGAGCTGGAGGATGCGCACCACCTGCTCGTTGCGGCCCCCGTTCGCCGCCCGCCGCCCGCCCCGCCCCTTCGCCGCCGCCTTGCGCTTCTGCGCCATGCCCCACCCCTCCCCGCGCGACCCCCAGGGGCCGGCGCGCTCGAATCCGCGGGGAGTATGGCCCGCGCCGCGTCGCGGGTGCGACGTCTTTGCGGTCGGACCCTACGCGGCGGGTGTGACGGACGAGGACACACCGAGGCCCCTGTCGAGGGGCCCGCAGAATCTGCGCCAGCGGGCCTTCAGGGTGCCCGAAGAATCGAAGCGACCCTCGGGGCGCGGGCGGTTGGTACACCGCACCCCGTGGACGGCTTTAGAACCATCATCGAACCCTTTCGCATCAAGTCGGTCGAGCCGCTGCGGCTGTCCACCCGCGAGGAGCGCGTGGGCAAGCTCACCGAGGCCGGCTTCAACCTCTTCGCGCTGCACTCGGCCGACGTGCTCATCGACCTGCTGACGGACTCGGGCACGGGGGCGATGTCGGCGGAGCAGTGGGCGGCGATCCAGCGCGGTGACGAGAGCTACGCGGGTTCGCCCTCGTTCTTCCGCTTCGAAGCGGCGGTCAAGCACCTCTTCGACTTCAAGCACGTCATCCCCACGCACCAGGGGCGGGCCGCAGAGAAGATCCTCTTCTCGGTGGTGGGCGGCAGGGGGAAGGTGGTGCCGTCGAACACGCTCTTCGACACCACGCGGGCGAACGTGGAGGCGAGCGGGGCCACCGGGGTGGACCTGCTGACCGAGGTGGGCCGGCAGCCGTCGGTCGCGGCGCCCTTCAAGGGCAACGTGGACCTGGGGGCCCTCGAGCGCGTCATCGCGGAGCACGGCGCGAAGAACGTGCCGCTGGTGCTGGTGACGGTGACCAACAACTCCGGCGGCGGGCAGCCGGTGAGCCTCGAGAACCTGCGCGGCGTGCGCGCCCTGTGCGATCGCCACGACATCCCCCTCTTCCTCGACGCGTGCCGCTTCGCGGAGAACGCCTGGTTCATTCGCGAGCGGGAGCCGAGCCAGGCGCACCGCCCGGTGGTGGACATCGTGCGCGACATGGCGGCGCTGGCCGACGGCATGACGATGTCGGCCAAGAAGGACGGGCTGGCCAACATCGGCGGCTGGCTGGCCCTCGACGACGACGCCTGGGCGCAGCAGTGCCGCAACCTGCTCATCTTGACCGAGGGCTTCCCCACCTACGGCGGGCTGGCAGGGCGCGACCTCGAGGCCATCGCGCAGGGGCTCGAGGAGGTGGTGCACCACGACTACCTCCGCTACCGCACGCGCTCCACGGAGTACCTGGGCGACGCGCTGACGAAGCTGGGCGTGCCCATCGTGCTGCCGGCCGGGGGCCACGCCATCTACCTCGACGCGCGGGCGATGCTGCCGCACGTGCCGCCGCTGCAGTACCCCGGGCAGGCCCTGGCCGTGGCGCTCTACCGGGAAGGCGGCGTGCGCAGCTGCGAGATCGGCACGGTGATGTTCGGGCTGCACCCCGACGGCACCGAGCACCCGGCCGCGATGGACCTGGTGCGCCTGGCCATTCCCCGGCGCACGTACACGCAGAGCCACATCGACTTCGTGATCGAGGTCGTCGAGAAGGTCGCCGCGCAGGCCAACTCGCTCAAGGGCCTGCGCATCGTCGAACAACCCGCCGCCCTGCGGCACTTCTCGGCGACGTTCGCCGAGCTGGAGTGAAGCCATGACCACGCCCCGTCCTCCCCGCCGCTCGTGGGCCGAGCCCTGGAAGGTGAAGGTCGTCGAGCCCCTGCGCATGATGTCGCGCGAGGAGCGGCAGCAGGCCATCGTCGCCGCCGGCTACAACACGTTCCTGCTCAAGAGCGAGGAGGTCTACATCGACCTGCTCACCGACTCGGGCACCAACGCCATGAGCGACTGGCAGTGGGCCGGCATGATGGAGGGCGACGAGGCCTACGCCGGCTCGAAGAACTTCTTCCACCTCGAGGAGGCGGTGCAGCAGCACTACGGCTACCGCCACATCGTGCCCACGCACCAGGGCCGCGGGGCCGAGAACATCCTCTCGCAGATGCTGATCAAGCCCGGCGACTACGTGCCGGGGAACATGTACTTCACGACGACGCGGCTCCACCAGGAGCTCGCCGGCGCGACCTTCGTGGACGTCGTCATTCCCGAGGCGCACGACCCGACCCACGAGCACCCCTTCAAGGGCAACGTGGACCTCGGCGCCTTCGAGGCGCTCATCAAGAAGGTGGGGGCGAAGAAGATCCCCTACATCTGCGTGGCGGCCACGGTGAACATGGCCGGCGGGCAGCCCATCTCGATGGAGAACGTGAAGGCGGTGCGCGCGCTCGCGAGCCAGCACGGCATCAAGATCTTCCTCGACGCCACGCGCGCGGTGGAGAACGCCTGGTTCATCCAGCAGCGCGAGAAGGGCTACGAGAAGAAGTCGGTGGCCGAGATCCTCAAGGAGTTCTGCTCGCACTCCGACGGCTGCACCATGAGCGGCAAGAAGGACGCGCTCGTCAACATCGGCGGGTGGCTCGCGCTCAACGATGAGCCTCTCTACGAAGAGGCCTCGAACATGGTCGTCATCTACGAGGGCCTGCACACCTACGGCGGCATGGCCGGGCGCGACATGGAGGCCATGGCCCGCGGCATCGTGGAGTCGGTGCAGGACGCGCACATGACGGCGCGCATCGGCCAGGTGCAGTACCTGGGGCAGCACCTGCTCGACTGGGGCGTGCCCATCGTCAAGCCCATCGGCGGCCACGCGGTGTACCTCGACGCCAGGGCCTTCTACCCGCACCTGACGCAGGACCAGTTCCCCGCGCAGGCGCTGGCCGCGAACCTCTACGTGGACTCCGGCGTGCGCGCGATGGAGCGCGGCATCGTCTCGGCTGGCCGCGACAAGGAGACGGGCAAGCACCACTACCCCAAGCTCGAGCTCGTGCGGCTCACCATTCCCCGGCGCGTGTACACGCAGGCGCACATGGACGTGACCGCCGAGTCGGTGGCCGACGTGTGGGACCGGCGGAAGGAAGCGCGGCCGCTCAAGATGACCTACGAGCCGAAGTACCTGCGGTTCTTCCAGGCGCGCTTCGAGCCGACGTAGCCGCCTACAGAAACCGGCCGTCGGGGTTCCGCAGGTCCTCGTGGCGCGGCAGGTTCTCCACCGGCCGCAGCGACAGCGCCTCGCGGCCGGCGAGCACCGCGCGGTAGCAGTCCTGCACGGTCTGGGCAGCGCGGAGCCAGCCGGGG
>CAYUZK010000110.1:0-10033 GCA_964449625.1 uncultured Archangium sp. | reverse complement strand
GCGCCGTCGGGCTCGAGGCTGAGGGCGCCGCGGAAGCCGCCGGCGCGGGTGAGCTCCGAGATGGCCCGCAGCGTGGCCGCGTCGGAGACGTGGTTGAAGCGATCGGCGCCGAGCCCGATGGTGAGCAGGAGCTTGAGCCGCGGCCCCGGCAGGTCCGCCACGGTGGTGATGGAGACGGCGTCTTCGACGGGGTCGCCCAGGCCTTCCTCGTCGCCGGCCATGAGCGAGTCGGAGCCGCCGTCGACGAGGATGACGGCGTCGACCGCGTGCTCGGCGACGAGCTGCGCATAGAGGCGCGTGAGCGTCGGCACCGTGAAGGCGCGGGCGTAGAAGGCGTAGAGCCCGTGGGGCCCGTCGTCGGGGAAGCGCTCGTCGAGGAAGGAGGCGGCGTGCACCTCCGGCGCGTAGGCACGGGCGGGCACCGACTGCGCGGTGACGTAGCGCGCGATGGCCTCACCCTCCTCGAAGACCGTCGGCGCGTTACCGAGCTTCGCCGGGTCGCCGAAGGAGTAGCTCCCCACGACGACCTTCTTCCCCAGGCGGCGCAGCTCGGGCCACAGCATCAGGCCGTGCACGAAGTCGAAGCCGCCGCCGCAGCCACACAGGAGCACCGTCTTGATGCTCGGGTCCTGCAGCGCTCGGACGAAGCCGGGGAGCAGCGCGCTCGAGTCGGAGTGCATGGAGGCGACGTTAGCGCGGGCGCTGAGCGTTTGCGGCGCGACGGGCCCGGGCCCCCAAGCCCTACCCGGCGTCAGGCACGAGCGCGTGCACGCCCGCGTCGAGCGACGAGCAGGTCGCCTCGTCTTCCACGTCGAAGACGTTCACCACCGGCGCCACGCTGCTCGTGTAGCTCGTGGGCACGGCGTCGTTGACGCGGTCGAGCCAGACGGTGCCGGCGTCGTCGTCGGCCGGGTAGCCCGCCAGGTAGTAGTAGTCGGTCGCGGAGGGCTCGACGCACGCGTCGACGCGCCACACGCCCCCGTCGAGGGCCATGTCGAAGGCGCCGGCGCGGAACCGGAGCACCGCGGCGACCTCGCCCTCCTGCGCCGCGAGGGCGAAGGGCACCACGCAGCAGCCACCGTCGACGATGATGACGCCCGCGTCGCGGAAGTCGGGCACCGAGGCGTCGGCCGTGATGGGGTCGACCACCGGGTCGGCCGGCAACGGCCGGGTGATGAGGTCAGGCGGAGGCTTCGGGTCACCGCAGGCCACGGCGAGCAGGCCCAGCAGGCAGAGGCTCGCGGTCCTCATCGCAGCACCTCGGCGATCTCCTCGGGGGTGAGGATGCTCGCGAACTCGTTGAGCAGCGGCGACTGCGCGGCGCGCTCGGCCCTCGCCTGCGCCTTGAGCAGCTCGCGCACGTCGGGGTCCTTCGAGCCGGCGCTCTGCGCGATGAGGCGCACCATCGACTGCCGCGTGAGGGCCGACCTCTCGGTCTTCAGGTCCGCCGCGGCCTGCTGCACCAGCGCGCGGCTGGCACCCTGACCCAGGTTGAAGTGCTGCTGCTGGATGGCGAGGTACAGCGCGCGCTTCACGAAGGGGCTCGTCTCGCGCTGCAGCCACGCCAGCTCGGCGGCCTCCGAGGCCTCGGGCGGCATGCGGCTGAAGGCCCAGGCCGCGGCCTTGCGGGTCTCGAGGTCCTCCACGCGCGACCAGGGCTCGACCAGCGACAGGAGCGTCGCGTCGCCGGTGTTCCCCACGGCCTTGAGCGCCACGCGGGTCGGCTCGGTCACCGCCCCGCCCCGCTGGCCCACGGCCAGGACGCTCTCCAGGGCCTGGTGCGTGGTGGCAGCGACCGCCGGGTCGTCGCGCGTGCCGCTCAACATGGACAGCGCCAGCATCGACTCGCCCGCGTGGAAGTCGGCCGACGGCGTGCCCTTCGACGCGAGGCGGCTGATGTCGCCGGCGAACTCCTGCGCCAGCTCGACGCCGACGTCTTCGCGCACCACCAGCGCGAACATCGCGCGCACCGAGTCCATCACCACGGCCTCGTCGCGCTTGAGCTCGAGCAGCACCGCCTTCGCCTCCGGCGTTCGGGCTTTGCCCAGGGCGAGGAAGAAGTCGCCGGCGGCCTCCTTCGGAAGCCCGTGCTCGCGGTAGCGCTTCACCGCCGGGCGAACGGCCTCGGGGTGCACCTCGAAGTACGCCGAGAGCTCAGGCCAGGTGTCCTGCACGCCCTTGCGCTGCGTCACGCGCTCAGCGAACTGGTCGACCGCCTCGGTGACCGTGAGGTCCTTCACCTTCTGCTGGCGGGCCGCGTCGTAGGTGGTGAAGGGCCGACCGACGAGGTCTGGCCGGGGCGCCTGAGGGAGCAGGTTCTCCCAGGCGTACCGGGCGAGCTCGCGGGCGGCGGCGTCAAAGCCCCGCGCGGGCTCGAGGCGCGTGAGGGTCAACAGCGAGTGCGCCCGCACCGCCGTGGTGTGGAGCGTCTCGGTCGAGCTGAGGGCCTCGAACCAGGGGCCCGCGCCGAGCTGCACGCGCAGCACGCCCTCGGCCACGGCGCCCTGCGTGGTCGACTCACTCCACAGCGCCTCGTAGCGGGCCAGGGTCCGGCGGAGCACGCCGGGCTCGAGGAGCTCGAGCGAAGCCACCGCGCGCCCGTTGCCATTCTCGAACTCGAAGGTGGCCGCTGGGCGCGCGGAGAACTGCGTCTCGAAGAGGAGCGCCTGCTGGTTGCGGGCCGCGGGGCGCGCGGTCTTCTCGTGGCGCGCGTAGCGCGTGAGCCGGCAGCCGTCGTCGAGCTGCAGGAGGAAGGGCGCCTCGAGCCCCGCCTCGAGCCCCGGGCTTCCGCTCGCCTTCACGGCATCGAGCCGCGCGAGCAGCACCGGGCCCTCAGGTGAGGGAGCCAGGGCCTCGAGCTCGAGGCGCGCGGTGAGCGCGAGGCTCACCGCCATCGGCTGGCCGCTGGTGGGGACCGCCTGCGACGACTCGGACTCGAGGGCGACCGTGTAGGCGAGGCGTTGGCCTGCGGCGAGCTGGCACGCTGGTGGAGCAGAGGGGCTGGGTGAAGGCGCCGGCGTCGGGCTGGCCGTGGGCGTGGTCACGGGCGCCAAGACCTCCACGCGCGCGTCACCGTCGGCGGACCACCACCACGCGGCGGCCACGGCCGCAGCCGCGGTGAGCGAGAGGACGACGGGGAGCCCCTTGTTGCGGAACGCGCTGCTCACTGGAAGTCCTCCCGGAAGACCTGCTCCCACTCGGCGAGCACGCCCTCGCCCAACTTGAAGCCCTCCCACTCGATGAGCGTGTAGCCGATGTCGAAGAACGGGGTGACGAGCTTGATCTCCAACCCGCCCGACAGGAGGTGAATGGACCAGCCGACCTTGAGGGCCATCTTGCTGTTGATGGCCTCGAGGCCCGCGTTGTCCCGGAGCGTCGTGTGCGTGTACTCGAGCTTCGGCTCTAGCTTGGCGTCGAGGAGGTTGACGGACCCCTCGAGACAGATGCCCGCCTGGGCCGACGGCGTGCAGAAGCCCACCGAGAAACCAGCCGAGAAGCCGACGCCGATGGCGATGGACGCTGCATGGGAGACCCCGCTCGTCACCCGGGGCCGCGCGCACACCGAGCGGTAGTTGGCGGTGAGGGGGCGGGCGCGCAGCTGGTTGCCCGTGAGCGTCACCCCGCTCGGCACCGGAGCTGCGCTGATGAGCGAGGCCACGGTGACGGCCGTACCCCCGAGCGTCGAGGGGGCCCCGACGGCGGAGAACGCGCCGAAGGAGGTCGCCGCGCGGAAGCTCTCGGCGTCAGAGAGCCAGCGCAGGTACGTCTTGTGGCCGTTGGCGCAGACGCTGGTGTTCCAGCTCGCCGCGCAGCTCGTGTTCTCGCGGTACTCGTTGCCGACCTGCGCGGCGACCCACACCTCCTCCGTCGAGGGAATGGCGGTGCGCATGGCCGTCGCGGTGGCGTCGTCGCGGGGCTCCATCAGCACGCCGCCGATGAAGGTGCAGGCGTCACGGGCCTGCGGCAGTGGCATCGCCGGCAGCGCCACGTAGGCGCTGGGGCAGTTCGTCGCGATGGTGCCGTCACCCGACGACGACACACAGCTCGACGCGACGTTGTTGTTGTACTCGTGGGTCAGCTCGAGGCCGATGCCGGCGCCGACGCCCACGCCGAACACCAGGTCGCCCTGGATCGGCCCGAACCGCAAGGGCACCTTGTACTCGAGCCCGACGCTCAGCCCGTTGACGCCCACGGTGACGCGGTCGGCTTCGATCTCGAAGGCGGGGAAGCTGCGGTCGAGCGCCTCGGCGATGGCCGCGTAGTTGGGGGAGATGGCGAGGGTCGTCTTCACGTTCAAGGTGCCGGTCTGCACGGCCTCGAGCATGTCGAAGCCGAGCATGCGGAAGCTCGTCGCGAAGCGCTCCGAGGTGTCGTCCTGCGCCTCCTCGGTGGCGACGAGGAGGATGGTGCTCTTCGCCGGGCTGTCACTGCCGGCGAGGCCCTGCTGCGACGTCGTCTCGCAGCGGCTGCCCCGGCACTGGCGGCTGGTGTCGACGTCGAACTTGGCCGAGAGCCGGCTCTCGCCGCTCGAGGTGGGGTTCAGGTCGTCGAGGTTGCCGTCGCCCACATCGACCTCGGCCAGCGGCACCACGATGTTCTCGCCGCGCAGGCTGAACACCGCGCTGCGAGCGCAGCCGTTCCGCGCGCGCGTCAGCGGCGCGTCGGCCCCCGCCCGCACCACGCCTTCGGGGCTGACCTCGAACGCCTGGCCCGCCCAGGAGCCCTCGAGCAGCTCGGCGTACACGCGGCCCGTCGGGCAGAGCTGCAGCACGTAGTTGCGCGTGCCGCCGGGCGTCAGCGGGTAGCGGCTGGCGGGGTTGAAGAGCGCGGTGCGCAGCTGCTGCGTGACGGGCAGGTCGAGGCGCGCCGACGCGCCGCCCTCCGAGAGCCCGGTGGTGAAGGCGGCGCGCAGGCCGCGCGGCGGCAGCGGGATCGCCGCGCTGGCGTCGACCGCGACCCGGCCGAGCGCGTCCCTCGCGGCGGTGTCGGGCACCGGGAGGAGCGCGGTGGTGAAGTCCGGGGCGAAGGGGTGGTTGGCGTCGAGGCTCAGGTACTTCTGGCTCGGCCCGCCGAGCGCGCCGTACGGCCTGAAGCGGCCGGTGACGAAGAACTGCGCCCAGTGCTCGGCGTTCGGGCCCGAGAGGGCCATGGCGAGGTCGACGGGGATCTGCCCCCGCGGGCGCCCGGCCTTGTTCACCTTGAACTCGAGCCCCCGCACGTTCACCTCGGTGACGGCGACGAGGTTCTTCGGGGCCGGGTTGAACACGAGCGGCAGGCGCTCGGCGTTGGCGCGGCTGCGGTGCACCACGCGCAGCGCCTGCTGCGAGTAGTAGTCGAGCGTGTTGTGCACGCGCGTGCGGTGGTTGAAGAAGAAGTCGATGGGCTTCACGTTGCAGGTGCTCTCGACGGTGGAGCCTGGCGGCACGGCGATGGCGCGGCTCTCGAGGTCGTAGGAGACCATCAGCTCGCTCTCGGCCGCCGACGCGGGCAGCGCCAGCGCGCCCGGCTCGAAGTCGTTGGCCACCAGCGCCGAGCGGAGCGCCTGCTGGAAGGGCTCGCCGTCCTGGCAGGTGTCGGGGATGCGCAGGAGCTCGTCGAAGGCGACGCGCTGCCCGCTCGCGGTGGCCGTCGGCGTGTACTTCGACAGGTCGATGCGACCGATGACGCAGCGGAACATGTCTCCGCGCGGCGACGACGTGCTCACCCCGGGCATGCGGCTCTTGAGCCACAGCGTGATGAGCTGCCGCGGGGCCTGGGCGCCGGGCACCTCCACGGAGCCCGCGAAGCGGTAGACGAGGTTGTTGTCGAGGGCGAGGACGGTGCGCCCGTCGGCGCGAACCTCGTAGCCGTCGTCGCTGGACCGCGACGGGTCGCGCAGCGGGCGCTCGATGGTGTCGAAGTGCACCGCGAGGCCCTCGAGGGCCTCCACGGGCTTGATGAGGTCTGGCACGCAGCGCAGGTACCGGTCGCGCCGGGTGCGGCCGTAGCAGTTGTCGGGCACGCAGCGCAGGTCACGAGGCTTCGCCTGCTGGCCGCACCAGGCGTTGAAGACGCTCGCCGTCTTCACCATGTCCGGCTGGTCGCTGCAGGTGAACTCCATGCTCGCCGCCATGGCGTTGAGGCAGCCGAGGCGCTCGATGTAGAGAATGCCCGGCGCCTTGGCGACGAGGCAGCTCGTGCGCCCGTTGCAGTGCCGGCGCAGCTCGTTGGTGAGGTCCACCGTGCCGTTCAAGCCGGGGCAACTGGCCCTGCTCACCTTGATGGCGTTCTCCTCCCCGGCCCCGGCGTCGACGACCTCGCCGCCCAGCTGCGCGAGGGACTCGCTGGTGGTGCCGTTGGCGAAGCGGCGGAAGTCCCAGGCCACCTCGCCGGCGGGGCAGCTGAGCGCCTCGAGGGACTCGCTCGCGCTGGTGCCGGAGGCGTCTACGCCGCAGGCGGCGAGGACGAGGGTCGACAGCCCGAGGGCCACCGGGCGAAGGAAGGAGCGCGTCATGGCAGGCACCTCAGGACAATGCAGCCGTGGCCAGTGCTGCCGACGCTCGAGGCGCCGGCGCCGGAGCAGGAGCGGGTGTAGTCCTCCAGCGTGGTGCCGGCGGGCGTGGCGGTGCTGCCGACGCTGGAGGTGAGGCCCGCCGGGAGCGTGCCGAAGGCGCCGCCGACGCCGGGCGCGCCGTTGAGGCCGGCGGTGCCGCCGTTCTCGCCAGCGCCGCCGCCGCCCGAGTACGAGCCGAAGTCGGCGTCTTGCCCGGCGCGGGTCGTGTGGTCGCCCGAGCCGGTGTCGCCGGCCGGCGCCGCGGGCTGGGTCGACCCACCACCGCCTCCGCCTGGCACGGTGATGACGCGCACCACGGTCATGTTGGCCTCGGCGTGCCGCAGGCTGGTGAGGCCGCCGCCGCTGCCACCGCTCGAGCCACCGGCCATGCCGTCACCGAGGCCGCCGCGGGCGACCGTGCCCGCGAAACTGCCCATGCCTTCGTCGGTGATGAACTGCGTCGCCGTGCTGCCGGAGCGGCCGACCCACGCGGTGAAGACCTGGCCGGGCGCGACGGGGATGACGCCGCGCACGTGGCCACCTGCGCCACCGGGCATCTGAAAGGGCGCCATGCCCGTGAACTGCTCGCCTTCGCCGCCCGCGGCGCCCCAGGCGTTGACGCGCAGCTGCGTGCAGCCGGAGGGCACGGTGAAGGTGCCCGACGGGGCGACCCCGTCGGTGGTGGGCGCGAAGGAGACGAAGCGCGCCGGGCCCGTGGCCAGCCCGCAGCGACCGCTGTTCGCCAGGCAATTGCCAGAGCTGTCTCCGCAGTAGCAGTTGGCGGTGGTGCCGCAGTCGGCGTCGAGGGTGCAGGCCGCGCCGGCGCCAGCGTCGACCGAGCCCGCGTCGACCCCGGCGTCCAAGCCGGCATCGACCCCGGCGTCGGTGCCTGCATCCATGCCCGCGTCGGTGCCCCCGTCCACGGCGACGCCGGCGTCGAGCTCGGTGCACGCGCAGGAGAGCGGCATCGTCACGTCAGTGCCCGAGAAGGCGCCACCCGAGACGCCCGAGAAGTCACAGGCGAAGCGGTACTTGCGCCTGGGCATGTTGAGCGCGGCGATGTCGACGATGTTGGTGCTGTTGTACCGGTAGAGCGAGAACGCCTCGACCGCAGGCCCGAGGGTCGCGTTCCAGGCGACGCCGCCGTCGTAGGGGTTGGCGTTGAGCTTGACGGCCTGGATAACGGGCGCGCGCGTGGTCGCCACCACCCGCGTCGCGGCTCCCCACTGCGCGGTGTCGACGTCGACCGCCGGGTGCGCCGAGGCGATGGTCAGCTCCGGCCCCTCGGGCGCCTCCTCCCAGACCCGAATGCTCGAGCCCGCCGGGGTCACCTCGCGCGAGCTGGGGCAGCCCGTGCCGCCGGTGGTGTAGCCGAGGCGCTGCTCGAGGGTGCGGCAGCTCAGCGTATTCCGCTGCACGCTGGCGGGCGCACCGGCCCAGGTCCAGCGCCCCATGGCGTCTGCGGTGTCGAAGGTGCACGCGGAGCCCTTGAGGGCCGCGTTCACCGAGACGGCGAAGGACTTCGCCGCGCCGAGCGGGAAGACGAAGGAGGCGCCGTTGGGCCGGGGGTCGACGAACTGGGTCGCCAGCGTCTTCCCGTCGGCGACGACGTCGATGGGCAACCGGTAGGCACCGGCGAGGCCGGTGACGGTCAGCTCGTGCGTGATGAGGGTCTCGCAGGTCATGGAGTCCATGACGCAGGCGAGGCCGACGCGACAGACGTTGGGCGACACACACGACTTACCGACGCCGCAAGGACAGGTGCCGCCGCAGTCGATGCTCGTCTCGAGGAGGTTCTGCCGGCCGTCGTCACAGCTCTGCGCCGCGCAGGTGCCGTTGAAGCAGTCACCGTTGGGGAAGAAGTACGGCGGGCGGCAGTCGTTGTTGAGGGTGCATTGCTTGCCGTCGAGGCAGCGCCCGTCGCCGTTCCTCTCGGCCTGGCGGGTGCAGAAGTCGCCGCAGTCGAGGTCAGCCTCCATCGGGTCCTTCTTCCCGTTGAGGCAGGTGGCGAAGTTGACGTTGGTGTTGACGGTGGTGGCGCCGGTGGTGGTGTCGAAGGTGACGGCCACGTCGTTGCCGCCGGTCGTGGTGCCCTGGGCCGTGGTGGTGGTGCTCAGCCCGCCGGGCGTGGTGACGGTGGTCTCGACGTAGATGGTGGTGGGCTCCCCCGTCACGTCGGCGGTCACCTTCACCGCCGCGGGGTCGCTCGCGTCGATGGTGATGGCGGTCGAAGCCTTGTCGACGCGCACGGTCACCGTCGTCTGGCTGCCGTCGGCGTTCAAGGTGGTGGTGGTGATGGTGGTGCCGGCGTCGCCTTCGGAGTTGTAGGTGACGGTCTTCGCGGTCGGGTCCACGGTGACGCCGCCAGCGCCGTTGGAGCCGTCGACGCGCGCGGACACCGCGGGGCTGCTGGCGAAGACGGTGCCCGCGTCGGCGCCGAAGGTGAGCGTCTGCGGACCCGAGCCCGAGATGAAGGTGTTGGTGATGCCGCTGGGGGCCTTGCAGAAGCAGTCCGACGCGCCGGGCAGCACCTGGCCGCCCTGCTCGACGACGGCGCCGGCCTTGAAGCCGACCTCCACGCCCTCGCTCCGCACGAGCAGCGAGCCCTGGCCGGTGGACGCCGCGAAGCCCTCTTTGAACGGGGGCACCAGGGTGCCGAGGCGGCCGCCGACGGGAGAGAAGTAGAGGAGGTTGCCATTCTCTGGCGTGCCCGCGTAGGCCCGGGGCGTGTCGGCGTTGGGCGAGCCCTCGTAGCGCCAGGTGTTGGCCTTCGGGTTGACCTCGAGGCGGCGCTCCTCGCCGGGGAAGTTCGGGTCGTAGAGGCGAATGAAGTACTGGTCGTCGGTGGTGCCCTTGAAGTAGCCGAAGGGCACCACCGCGTGGCCGGCCCGGAAGCCGTCAGCCTCGCGAATGGCGATGAGCAGCCGCCACTGCTCGTCCTTGTCCTTGAGCGCCTCGGCGAGGAAGGCCAGCACGTCGCGCGCCGCGAAGTGCCGGTCGCGGGCGTGCACCGACGCGACCTTCTGCGTCGCGGCCCAGTAGGCGAGCTCCTGCCGGAGCGCGCGGTCGAGCCGGAGCGTCGATGCGTTCTCTCCACCGAAGTCGGTCGCCGCGACCTGGCCGCGCGACATGAGCAACGCCAGCACGGCCATGCCCTCGCTGTGGCCGAAGCCGAGCGTCTGGTTGACCTCGTCGATCCACAACTTCGCCGCCGCGTTGGCCTCGCAGGTGCCGCCAGCGCCCCGAGCGCAGACGACGTCGTCGCCGAACATTCTCGCGGCGAGCGGCGGCGTCAGCTCGGCGCCGCTGATGGCGGTGTCGAAGTTGGCGAAGAGAAAGGCGTGCTCGGTGAAGGTGAAGGAGCCATTCACCTCGTCGGGCACGCCGGAGCAGGCCGGAAGAGCGAGGAGCGCTCCCACGCCCAGAGGCGCGAGGAGCGACGTGAGCGGGTTGCGCATGCGGTGCACCTCGAGCGCGTGATGAAAAGGCATCGTGGAGAGA
>CAYUZK010000109.1:0-20566 GCA_964449625.1 uncultured Archangium sp. | reverse complement strand
GTGCCAGGCCCGCTTCCTCCCCCTCGCGCTGCAGCAGTCGGCCCTCACCCAGACGCACTTCGACTCGCCCCGCGCCCGCGGCCGCCGCGTCAGCCGCGACACCCCGCGCCTCGACCCCCTCGACCTCACCGACCCGGGCACCCACGGGGGCGCCCCCATCGGCCTCGAGGACACCCACGTCAGCGGCGAGTCGTCGGCGCCCGGCACGACCGCCACCTCCACCTCGGGCGTGCGCAAGGGCGAGGCCCTCGACCGCTACGTCATCCTCGATCACCTCGGCGCCGGCGCCATGGGCGAGGTCTTCACCGCGTGGGACCCGGTGCTCGACCGCAAGGTGGCCGTCAAGGTGCTCAAGGCCGACTTCGAGGGCTCGGAGCTCGGCGAGGAGCTCAAGCAGCGCCTCGTGCGTGAGGCCCAGGCCCTCGCGCGCCTCTCGCACCCCAACGTGGTGACGGTGCACGACGTCGGCCTCGCCGGCGACCGCGTCTTCCTCGCCATGGAGTTCGCCGAGGGCACCACCCTCAAGCGCTGGCTCGAGAAGTCGCCCCGCCCCTGGCGCAAGGTGCTCGAGGTCTTCCTCGCCGCCGGCGAGGGCCTCGCCGCCGCCCACTCGCAGGGCATCACCCACCGCGACTTCAAGCCCGAGAACGTGATGGTGGGCCGCGACGGGCGCGTGCGCGTGATGGACTTCGGCCTCGCCCACGGCCAGGCCTCGCGCAAGGCCGACGAGGGCGGCTCCATGCGCCGCACCATCACCGCGCCCGGCGCCATGCTGGGCACGCCCGCGTACATGTCGCCCGAGGCGCTCCACGGGCAGGCCACCGACGCGCGCTCCGACGAGTTCAGCTTCTGCGTGTCGCTCTACGAGGGCCTCTACGGCGTGCGCCCCTTCGAGGGCGCCACGCCCGGCGCGCTCGCCGCGGAGATCGAGGCCAACCGCGCGCGGCCGCCCCCGCGGGGCACCCAGGTACCGCGGCGCATTCACCAGCTCGTGCTCAAGGGCCTGCGCGCCAACCCCGCCGAGCGCTTCCAGGCGATGCGCGCCCTCCTCGTGCAGCTCGGCCGCACCAAGGGCGCCAGGGAGCAGCGGGTCGCCGCCCTCGCCATCACCCTGGTCGCCGCCCTCGCGGTGGGCCTCTCGGCCTTCGTCGCCTGGAGAGATCGCACGCGCTGCGCCGACGTGGCCGCGCGCCTCGACGCCACCTGGAGCCCCGAGGTGCGCCGCAAGGCCGCCGAGGCCTTCCGCGCCACCGGCAAGCCCTGGGCCGCCGCCGCCTGGGCCGACGTCGAGCGCCGCCTCGACGGCTGGGCCGGCGACTGGCGCGCCCAGCGCCGCGCCTCGTGCGAGGCCCGCGCCACCGGCGACGACGAGCGGCTGGCCCAGGAGATCCTCTGCCTCTCGCGCCGCCTCACCGAGCTGGAGGCCACCGCGCAGCTCTTCGCCAGCGCCGACGACGACGTGGTGGAGCGCGCCGTGGTGACGGCCACGGCGCTGCCGCCGGTGGCGAGCTGCCGCGCCTTGCCGAAGGCCGCGCCCGCCCCCGCGGGCAACGAGTCGCTCCGGCCGGCGCTCGCCGCCGTGCGCGTGCGCCTCGACACCGGCAAGTACGCCGAGGCGCTCACGCTGGCGGCCGATCTCGCGACCCGCGCCGACGCCACGCAGGACCGGGAGATCTTCGCCGAGGCCCGGCTCCTCGCCGCGGTGGCCCGCGTGCGCCAGGGCGACCCGCGGCAGGCCGACGCGCTGGTGGAGGAGTCCATCCTCTCGGCGGCGGCCGTCGGCGACGACGAGCTGCAGGCCCGCGGCTGGGTCGAGCGCGTGGGCTTCGCGGCGCTGGCCGGCGCCACGCCCGACGCCGAGCGCTGGGTGCGCTTCGCGCGCGCCGCCCTCTCGCGCGTGGGCAACCCGCCGGAGCTCGAGGCGTCCTTCGCCAACAACCTCGGGGTGCTGGCCCACCGCCGGGGCCAGTACGAGGCCGCCGCCCAGGCCCACCAGCGGGCCATCACGCTCCGGCGCCAGCTCTCGGGCGAGCAGCACCCGCTCGTGGCGCGCTCGCACGCGAACCTCGGCGCCGCCCTGCGCGGCCTCAACCGCCTCGACGACGCGCGCGCCCAGTACGCGCTGGCCCTGTCCATCGAGGAGCAGGCCCTCGACCCCACGCACCCCGCCGTCGCCGAGACCTTGAACAACCTGGGCAACGTGCTCCAGGCCCAGAAGGACCTGCCCGGCGCGCGCACGGCGCTGGAGCGCGCGCTGCGGATCAAGGAGGGCGCCTACGGCCCCGACTCGCTGCCGGTGGCGGTGACGCTCACCAACCTGGGCGTGCTGCTGCTCGAGCAGCGCGAGCTGGGCGAGGCCACGGCGCTGCTCCAGCGCTCCCTCGCCATCAAGGAGCAGCGCGGCGGCGCCGACACGCTCTCGGTGGCCATCACCCTCACCAACCTCGCGCAGGCGCGGCGCCAGGCCAGCCGCTGGGCCGAGGCCATCCCCCTCGACGAGCGGGCGCTGGCCATTCGCAAGGCGCGGCAGGGTGAGGGGCACGTCGACCGGGCCTACAACCTCACCGGCCTGGGCCAGGCCAGGTGGATGACGAAGGACGCCGCGGCCGCCCGCGCCGCCCTCGAGGCCGCCCTCGCGCTGCGGCAGGAGCGCGGCGCCGAGCGCGCCGAGACGGCCTACTGGCTCGCGGTGACGCTGGAGGGCACGAAGGACTCGCGGCTGCGGCCGCTGGTGGAGCAGGCCCGCGCCGACCTGCCGCCGGGGCACCCGCTGGAGGGCTCCGTGGCGGCCCTGGCGAGCCGGGTGGCCACGCGGCGGAGGTAGCGGCGCGGCACGCGCTGTGTCATGTGCGCCCGCCGTGATCCGCTTCGACAACATCTCGCTCCAGCACGGCCAGCAGATCGTCTTCGTGGAGGCGTCCGCCGCGCTCCACAAGGGCGAGAAGGTGGGCCTCGTGGGCCCCAACGGCTCCGGCAAGTCCACCCTCTTCCGCTGCGTGATGAAGGAGGAGCTGCCCGACGAGGGCCAGGTGTCGATCGATCGCGGCGTCACCATCGGCTACTTCCAGCAAGACGTCGGCGAGATGGCCGGCCGCACGGTGCTCGAGGAGACCATGGCCGGCGCGGGGCCCGTGGCCGACGTGGCCCACGAGCTCAAGGTGCTGGAGCACGCCCTGGCCGACCCGGCGCAGGCCGACGACATGGACAAGAACGTCGAGCGCTTCGGCGAGGTGCAGGCGCGCTTCGACGAGCTCGGCGGCTACGCCCTCGAGGGCCGGGCGCGGGAGATCCTCGCGGGCCTGGGCTTCCGCGAGGCGGTGGTGGACGGCGACGTCGCCGAGCTCTCGGGCGGCTGGAAGATGCGCGTGGCCCTGGCCCGCATCCTCCTCATGCAGCCCGACGCCATGCTGCTCGACGAGCCCACCAACCACCTCGACCTCGAGTCGCTCATCTGGCTCGAGAACTTTCTGAAGCGCTACGAGGGCGCGCTGCTGATGACCTCGCACGATCGCGAGTTCCTCAACCGGGTGTGCACCCGCATCCTCGAGATCGACGGCGGCGAGATCACCTCGTACTCCGGCAACTACGAGTACTACGTGCAGCAGCGCGGCCTGGCCGACCAGCAGCAGCAGGCCACCTTCGAGCGCCAGCAGGCGATGCTCAAGAAGGAGCTGGCCTTCATCGAGCGCTTCAAGGCCCGGGCCTCCCACGCCGCGCAGGTGCAGTCGCGCGTGAAGAAGCTCGAGAAGATCGAGCGCGTGCAGCCGCCGGTGCGCCACGAGAAGGTGTCCTTCGAGTTCAAGCCCGCGCCGCGCTCCGGCGAGGACGTGGTGAAGATCTCCGGCGCGGACAAGGCCTACGGCGACCTCGTCATCTACAAGAGCTTCGACTTCCTCCTGCGCCGCCGCGAGCGCTGGGCGATCATGGGCGTCAACGGGGCCGGCAAGTCGACGCTGCTCAAGATGATCGCCGGCGAGTCGCAGCCCGATCACGGCACCGTCACCGTCGGCGCCAGCGTGAAGATGGGCTACTTCGCCCAGCACGCCATGGAGCTGCTCTCGCCGACGAAGACGGTGTGGGAGACGCTGGTCGACGCCTTCCCCCGCACCGGCGAGGGCACGCTGCGCTCGCTCGCCGGCTGCTTCGGCTTCCCCCGCGACGAGGTGGACAAGATCGTGCGCGTGCTCTCGGGCGGCGAGAAGGCGCGCCTGGTGATGGCGGTGATGCTCTTCGACCCGCCCAACCTCCTGGTGCTCGACGAGCCGACCAACCACCTCGACCTGACGACCAAGGAGATGCTCATCGAGGCGCTCCGCAGCTACGAGGGCTCGATGATCTTCGTCTCGCACGATCGCCACTTCCTCGCGGAGCTCTCGAACCGGGTGCTGGAGCTCACCCCCGAGGGCCCGGTGCCCTACGGCGGCGGCTACACCGAATACGTGGCGCGCACCGGCCGCGAGGCGCCGGGCCTGCACTGATCGCCGGCCCTCAGCGGGGCACGAGCCGGGGGGCGAGCTTCTCGAGATCGCCCAGGCTCAGCACCGTCACCACCTGGCTGACGGCCTTCGCGTAGGTGCGCATCTCGCTGTCGCCGAAGCCCCAGTTGCTCTGGGGCTCGGTGCAGATCCACACCACGCGCCTGGCCTTGCGCTTCACGTCCTCCAGCGCCCAGACGTTGGGGGCGTTGAAGTTGTTGCGCCCGTCGCCGATGACGAAGACCGTCGTCTTGCGCGACACCGCGCCCAGGTAGCTCTTGGCGAAGGTGGCCAGCGCGTGGCCGTAGTTCGAGTTCGACGAGAGCGAGATGACGTCGCCGCCCAGGGCCGCCTCGAGGGCGTCTTCGGGCGTGCTGTCCTTGAAGTGCTTCGTCACCTCGCCCAGCTCCGACACGAAGATGAAGCTGCGCACGCGGGTGAAGAGCGACTGCAGGCTCCAGGTGAAGAGGAGCATCAGCCGCGAGGCGTTGCGCACGGAGTCCGACACGTCGCACAGCACGATGACGTCGGGCCGCTGCGGCCGCCGCGCGCGGAACTGGGGCACCATGGGCACGCCGCCGGCGGTGAGGTTCTTGCGCAGCGTGCGCCGGGGGTTGAGCTGCCCGCGCTTGCGGCTGCGCTGCCGGCGCACGAGGCGGGCTTTCAGCTTCTCGGCGAGCGCCTTCACCGCCCGCTGGGCGAGCTCCACCTCCTGCCGCGAGAGCGTGTGGAGCGCCTTGTCCTCCACGCTGGCCGACGGGCGCTTGAGCCGCGCGCTCGACTGCCGCTGCACCTCCTGGCGGGCGGCGTCCTCCACCTTGCGCAGCGCCGAGGCCAGGTGCCGCGACACCACCTCGAGCTTCGCCTCGCCCAGGCCCCGGGCGGCGAGCTCGGCCTCGAGGCTGGCCAGGTCGCCGCGCATGCCCTCGGCGCCCGCGGCCGTCAGCAGCCGGCGGCTGTAGAAGCCGGTCTGCAGCGCGTTCTGGATGCGGGAGAAGTCGAGCTGCAGCGAGGCCTCGCGGAAGAGCTGCGCCAGCTTGCCGCGGTCGCCCTGCAGCGCGGCCTGCGTCAGGGGCGAGAGCTGCCCGCCCAGGCGCTCGAGCATCCAGACGATCATCTCGAGCTCGTCGTCGTCGAGCAGCCCCTCCTCCTCGATGCGGGCCAGCAGCGCCTTGTCGATGTTCTCCAGCGTGCGCGCGGCGCCGGCGAAGAAGAAGTCGAAGGCCTTGTCGAAGATCGCCACGTCCTGCGCCCGCTTGCACAGCGTGGCCTTGAGGGTGGCGCGCGTCAGCCCGGCCTCGTCAACGCCCACCTCGGCCAGGGCCCGCACGGCGTCCTTGGCCTCGCTCACGGCCACCTTGAGGCCGTTCTGGCGCAGGACCTCGACGAACTCGACGACGCGCGCGTCCACCCGCGCCTCAGCGGTGCGGCGGGGGCACGTACGGCATCGGGCGGGCCTTCGTCACCGCCTTGAGCCAGGCGTACAGCGCGGCGACGTCGTCCTTCGTCAGGTCCTTGAAGAAGGGCATCATCTGCCCGCTCTCGGGCGCGTCGCGATCGCGGTACTTCACGTGGAGGTAGAGCTGCTGAAGGCCCAGGCGCTCCGTCACCGCGGCGCCCTTCACGAACTCGACGCCGTAGCGCCCGCCCGCGCCGCGCACCGCGTGGCAGTACTCGCAGTGGCTCTTGAAGAGTTCGAAGCCGTGCTTCTCCTGCTCCGTGGCGCCGAACTCGAACTGCCGGTACCAGTTCTCGGCGCGCACCAGCTCGATGCCCACCAGCGAGCCCGCGTAGAAGAAGGGGCTGAAGCCGTCGGCCTGCGCTGCCTTCGTGGTGTACGGGTGCTGCACCGTCGAGACGACCACCTTGTTGCGAAGGAAGAACAGCGGCCTGGCGTCGCGCGCCTCGGCGCCGGCCTTCTTCACCGGCGCGAAGGTCGTCCTCCACTCGCCGTCGGTCTTCACCTCCGTGGCCACGAAGGGGTCGACCGCCTTCATCAACTCGAGATCGTCGATGGGCCAGGGCACCACCATGCCGTTGTGGAAGTGCAGGAGCGCCAGGTCGCTGCGGCCCGTGCGCTCGATGACGCCGATCAGCTCGCGCAGCGGCACGCCGCGGTAGGTCACACTCTTGCCCCCGTACTGGAGATCGTCGCGCGTCACCTCGAGCTGCCGCCGGCTCGAGAGGTTCACCTCCGCGCCCTTGCGCGCGTCGTCAGCCCCGCGCACCCAGACGCGCACCAGCTCGCCGTTCTCCTCCGGCTCCTCTTCGGGCGCGGCGCGGGCGGTGAGAGCGAGCGTGAGCAGGGCGAGCGGGAGGAGCGGCTTCATGCGGGCCCCTATACCAGCGCCCCCGACGCACGGCAGCGCCCACGACGCCCTCCGCGCAGAATCCGCCTCCCACCGGCCCGGCCGGCGTCCCCGGCGCAGCTTCTGCGTACTCCCCTCGGGGCCTCCCTTGGGGAGGGGCAGGTACGCGGCATGCACGCCTCGCGGGCCACATTCCCTCCCCAGGAGACCCTCTGATGAAGGCGACCGGCTTCCGACCCCAGGACCTCCGCAACCTCGTGCTGCTCGGCCACGGCGGCGCCGGCAAGACGCTCCTCGCCGAGGCGATGTTGCACAAGACGGGCGCCATCACGCGCATGGGCTCGGTGGAGGGCGAGAACACCACCAGCGACTACGAGCCGGAGGCCCGGGCGCACCACCACTCGACGTCGTCCACCCTGCTCTTCGCCACCACCGAGGGCACGGAGCTGAACCTCATCGACACACCCGGGCACCCGGAGTTCATCGGGAGCGCGCTGGCGGCCATGCCGGCCGTGGAGACGGCGGTGCTGGTGGTGAACGCCACCGCGGGCGTCGAGTTCAACACCCGGCGCCTCTTCCACGCCGCGGGCGAAGCGGGCCTCGCGCGCATGGTGGTGGTGAGCAAGGTGGACCTCGCGCCGCCGCGGCTGCCCACGCTGCTGGCGGAGCTGACGGCGGCCTTCGGGCCCAAGCTGCTGCCCATCAACCTCCCGCTGAAGGATCTGTCGGACGTGGTGGACTGCTTCGAGCAGGAGGCCGGCGTCGTCGCCTTCGGCTCGGTGCAGGAGGCCCACCGCTTGCTCGTGGAGGCCGTGGTGGAGGTGGACGACGCGGAGCTCGAGAAGTACCTCTCGGGCGAGAAGCTGTCGGCCGCCGAGCTGCGTGACACCTTCGTGAAGGCCATGGCGCTCGGGCAGGTGGTGCCGGTGCTCTTCACGTCGGCGAAGACCGGCGCCGGCATCGCCGACCTGCTCCACGTCATCGTCAACGAGGCGCCCAGCCCGCTCCAGGGTCGCAAGCGCCGGCTGCTCAAGAACGGCACGCCGGTGGAGGTGGCCTGCGACGCCGACGCGCCGCTCCTCGCGCACGTCTTCAAGGTGACGTCCGACCCACACCTGGGCCAGGTGGCGATGCTGCGCGTGCTGCAGGGCGCCATCGGCCCGGGCAGCACCTACGCCTGCGCCGCCGACCAGAAGCAGCGGCGCCCCGGGCAGGTGATGAAGGTCGAGGGCCGCCAGCACCCCGAGCTCGAGTCTCAGGCCTGGGCCGGCGATCTCGTCGCACTCGGCCGCGTGGAGGAGCTGCACGTCGACCAGGTGCTCATGGGCCCCGGCGTCAAGGACACCTGGGAGGTGCCGCGCCTCGAGTACCCCGCCCCGATGCTCTCGCTCGCCGTCAGCACCCGCTCCCGGCAAGACGAGGTGAAGCTGGCGCAGGTCGTCACCCGCCTGACGGAGGAGGACCCGACCTTCACCTTCACGCAGGACCCGGTGACGCACGAGCTGGTGCTCTCGGGCCTCGGCGAGGTGCACCTGCAGGTGATGATCGAGCGGCTGGGCAACCGCAGCCGCGTCGAGGTGGTGACGAAGGCGCCCACGGTGCCCTACCGCGAGACGATCTCCATGCGGGCCGAAGGGCACTGCCGACACAAGAAGCAGACAGGCGGCGCGGGGCAGTTCGCCGAGGTCTGGCTGCGCCTCGAGCCGCTGCCGCGGGGCGCCGGCTTCGAGTTCAAGAGCGAGGTCTTCGGCGGCGCCATCCCCCAGCACTTCATGACGGCCGTCGAGAAGGGCGTGCACGACGGGCTGGCCGCCGGCGTGCTGGCGGGGTTCCCGGTGTTCGACGTGCGCGTCGTCGTCACCGACGGCAAGACGCACGCGGTGGACTCGAAGGAGATCGCCTTCCGCGCGGCTGGCCGCAAGGCCGTGCGCGACGCCCTGGGCCGCGCCCGCGCGATGCTGCTCGAGCCGGTGGTGAACCTCGAGGTGACGACGCCTGAGGCCTCCCTCGGGGCGGTGACGACGGAGCTCAAGCAGATCCGCGCGCGCATCGTCGGCGTCGAGCAGCGCGAGGGGCGGAGCCTGGTGCACGCCCAGGCGCCGCTCGCTGAGGTGTCGGGCTTCGGCGGCACGCTCCAGGGCGCGACGGGCGGCCAGGGCGCCTTCACGATGGAGCTGGCGCAGTACGAGCACGTGCCCCAGCAGGTGCTGCAGAAGGTGATGCAGGCCCGGGCGGCGCACCGGGTGCACGAGGAGGACTGAGGCGCCTCCGTCAGCGGCTGAAGGCCATCACGGCCTCGACGTGGTGCGTCTGCGGGAAGAGCTCGAAGAGCTGGAGCGCCAGCGGCCGAAACCCGAGGGCGCCCAGGGCCTTCGCGTCGCGCGCGAGGCTGGCCGGGTCGCAGGCCACGTACACCAGCCGCTCCACCAACAGCCCGCTCGCCCACGCGGCGAGGCCCTCTGCGCCCGAGCGCGGCGGGTCGACGAGCAGCCGATCGAAGCGCTCGCCCTCGCGCACCAGCGCCGCGGCGATCTTCTCGGAGTCGCCCTGCACGAAGCGCACGTTGGCCGTCTTCGCCGCGCGGGCCGCGCGCTGGGCCAGCGACACCGAGAGCGCCGAGGACTCCACGGCCACCACCTGCCCGGCCTGCGCCGCGAGGCGGAAGGTGAAGTTGCCGTTGCCCGAGTAGAGCTCCAGCACCCGGCCGCCGGGGGCGACGTCGAGCAGCTCCACCGCCTGCTGCACGAGGCGCCGGTTCACCGCCGCGTTGGCCTGGGCGAAGCCGTCGGGCCGGTGCAGCACGCCCTCCTCTTCCAGCACCGGGTCGCCCACCAGCTCGGGCTGCCCGCGCGCCTCGCCGGGGAGCAGCACCGCGCCGTCCAGCACCCCGTCGCGCACGAGGCGCTCGAAGACCTCGCGGTGCCGGGGCTTCACCTGGGCCTTCCAGTGGGCGCTGACCGCCACCCGGCCGTCGCACTCCAAAAGCCGCAGCTCCTCGAGTTCCTTCACCGCCGGGCCCAGCGCCTCGGCCAGGGCGCCGGGCAGCCCAGCCAGCGGGGCCGTCAAGGCGGGGCAGCGCTCGACCGCGACGCGCTCGTGGGAGCCCCGGCCGCTGAAGCCCAGGCGCTTGCCCACCGGGTGCAGCGCGGCGCGGCGGCGGTAGCCCAGGGGCTCGGCGCCCACCACCGTGGGGAGCCGCTGGTAGCGCTCGCGCGGGAGGCCGCCCAGGTGCTCGAGGGCGGAGGCGACGATCTCCTCCTTCTGCTCGAGCTGCGTGGCTTCGTCGGCGTGCATCCAGTCGCAGCCGCCGCAGGTGCCGGCCACCGGGCAGGCCGGCGCGCGCCGCGCGGGGCTGGGCTCGAGCACCGCCACCAGCTCGCCGTGCAGCACGCGCCCCGGGCCGCCCAGCTCGACCTCCACGAGCTCGCCGGGCAGCGCGCCAGACACGAAGACGGCGCGGCCCTCGACCTGGGCCACGCCGTCACCTGACTTCGAGAGCCGCTCGACGCGGAGCTGGACCGTGCCCACTACTTCTTCGGAGGCGCGTCGGGCAGCTCGGCCCGCAGGCGCTCGACGAAGCGCTCGAGGCGCGCGCGCTTCTCTTCATCGACGTCGACGAACTCGATGCCCATGCCCGGATCCATGTCGGAGCTGGGGTCGGCGTTCGGGTCGTGCGGGTGCACGCGAATGACGCGGCCCGTGAGATCGAAGGGGAACGCCGCGTCGGGCAGCGACACGATGAGGCGCACGATGCTGCCGAGGCTCAGCGGGTTGCGCGTGTTGATGAACATGCCGCCGCGGCTGATGTTGACCGCCCAGTCGGTGATGAAGCCATCGACGGTGCGGTAGGCCACGAGGAGCTCGTGCTGGAGCCGCTCTGACTTCCGGACCGGTTGCGTGCCTTTGTCGTCGGACATGGTGGTGGAGCCTAGGCCAATCAGATGGTCATCGTCTTGAGATCTGCGGCGGGCTTGAGCGGGGCGCCCGTCAGCTTCTGCACCGACTCCACCGTCTCGCCGGGCGCCAGCTCCCGCAGGAGCAGCCCCTCGGGGGTGACGTCGATCCACGCCAGGTCGGTGCACAGGGCGTGCACGCAGCGCTTGCTGGTGAGCGGCAGGGTGCAGGCCTTGAGGATCTTGTGGCCGCCGTCCTTCGTGGCGTGCTCCATGGCCACCACCACCCGCTTGGCGCCCACGGCGAGGTCCATGGCGCCGCCCATGCCCTTGACCATCTTCCCGGGGATCATCCAGTTCGCCAGGTCGCCGAACTCGCTGACCTCCATGGCGCCGAGCACCGCGAGGTCGATGTGGCCGCCGCGGATCATCGCGAAGGACGCCGCCGAGTCGAAGTAGGCCGAGCCGGGCAGCTCCGACACCGTCTCCTTGCCCGCGTTGATGAGGTCCGGGTCCTCCTCGCCTTCCCAGGGGTACGGCCCGGTGCCGAGCATGCCGTTCTCCGACTGCAGCACCACCTCGACCCCGGCGGGGATGTAGTTGGGGATCAGCGTGGGCAGCCCGATGCCCAGGTTGACGTAGAAGCCGTCGCGGAGCTCGCGGGCGACGCGCTGGGCGATCTGTTCACGGGTAAGCGGCATGGCGTTGGCTCCTTCAGCTCTTCTTCCGCACGGTGCGGCGCTCGATCCACTTGTTGAGCCCCACCGACTGCACCACGCGCCGCACGTAGACCGACGGCACGTGCACCTGGTCGGGCTCGAGCTCGCCCACCGGCACGATGTGCTCGGCCTCGACGATGGTGACCTTCGCGGCCATGCACATGAGCGGCGAGAAGTTGCGCGCCGTCTTGCGGAACACGAGGTTGCCCCAGGTGTCCGCCTTCCACGCGCGCACGATGGCGAAGTCGGCCTGGAGCGGCGCCTCGAGCACGTACTCGTGGCCGTCGATGACGCGCGTCTCCTTGCCCTTGGCCACCTCGGTGCCCACGCCGGTGCGCACGAAGAACCCGCCGATGCCCGCCCCGCCCGCGCGGATGCGCTCGGCCAGGGTGCCCTGGGGGTTCAGCTCGACCTCCAGCTCCCCGGAGAGGAACTGGCGCTCGAACTCCTTGTTCTCGCCCACGTACGACGACACCATCTTCTTGACCTGCTTGTTCTTGAGCAGAACGCCCAGGCCCAGGTCGGTGGTGCCGCAGTTGTTGGCGATGATGGTGAGCCCCTTCACGCCCTTCGCATGCAGGGCGGTGATGAGGTTCTCGGGGTTGCCACACAGCCCGAAGCCGCCCGACATGAGCGTGCAGCCATCGGGGATGTCCTTCACGGCCTCGGCGGCCGACGCGACGACCTTGTTCACGGAAAGACCTCCACGCGCGGCTTCATTCCGCACGTGGAGGTCGAACTCAACGAGAAAGGGCCGCCTCAGCAGCGCAAATTCAGCGCTCGACCATGAGCGCGATGCCCTCGCCGCCGCCGATGCACAGCGACGCCACGCCGCGCTTGAAGTCGTGGTCCTTCATGGTGTGCAGGAGCGTCACCAGCACGCGCGCGCCCGAGGCGCCGATGGGGTGCCCCAGGGCCACGGCGCCGCCGCGCACGTTCACCTTCGCCGGGTCGAGCTTGAGGAGCTGGTTGTTGGCGAGGGAGACGACGGCGAAGGCCTCGTTGATCTCCCAGGTCGCCACGTCGGCCACCGTCTTGCCCGTGCGCTGCAGCAGCGTGTTGATGGCGTCGGTGGGCGCGATGGTGAACTCCACCGGCTTTCTGGCCGCCGCCGCGTGGCCGGCGATCTTCGCCAGCACCGGGAGGTTGAGGGCCTTCGCCTTGTCCGCGCTCATCAGCACCAGGGCCGCCGCGCCGTCGTTGATCGACGAGGCGTTGGCCGCCGTCACCGTGCCGTCCTTCTTGAACACCGGCTTGAGCGAGGGGATCTTCTCGGGCTTCGCGTTCTTCGGGCCCTCGTCTTCGCTCACCAGCAGCGGGTCGCCCTTCTTCTGCGGCACCGACACGGGGGCGATCTCGGTCTTGAACAGCCCCTCCTTCTGGGAGCGGATGGCGCGGTTGGTGGACTCCACCGCGAACTCGTCCTGCGCGGTGCGGCTGATCTTCAGGTCCGTCGCGCACTGCTCGGCGCACAGGCCCATGTGCACGTTGTCGTAGGCGTCAGTGAGGCCGTCGGACACCATCGAGTCCTTGAACTCCACGTGCCCCATGCGGGCGCCGCCGCGGAGCTGCGACGAGAGGTACGGGGCGTTCGACATCGACTCCTGGCCGCCGGCCACCACCACCTCGGCCTCGCCGAGCGCGATGGCCTGGTAGGCCTGCACCACCGCCTGCAGGCCCGAGCCGCAGACCTTGTTCACCGTCACGCAGGGCACGCTGTCGGGGAGCCCCGCGCCGCGCGCCGCCTGCCGCGCCGGGGCCTGGCCCACGCCGGCGGTCAGCACGTTGCCCATGATCACCTGCTCCACCTGCTCGGGCTTGAGGCCCGCGCGCTCCAGCGCCGCCTTGATGGCGACCGCGCCCAACTGCGGGGCGGTGAGCGACGACAGCGCGCCCTGGAAGGCACCGACCGGGGTCCGCGCCGCACCAACGATGACGACATCTCGAGCCATGGGGTTCTCCAAAACGAAAGAGGTGACTGCTGCCCGCGCTTATGGCGGCGCCGGGGCTCGAATTCAAGACGCGCCGGCCCCGCCCATCGGGCTGGACGGTTTCGGCTCGCGCCCAGCTCAGGGCGTGGGCGCGCGGGCCTCGTACTCGGGCACGGGGTTGCGCCGCTGGGCGCAGCCGGGCACCTGGGCGCTGCAGCGGGCCTTCGCGCGCGGGCCATCGTCGGGCACCCGCCAGGCCAGCGCTACGTCGAGGGCCACGGCCGAAGACGCCCCGAGCTGCTGGAGCGCCAGGGCCTGCACACGCAGGCAGTCGCCGTCGCGGGGGAAGAGCTCGAGGCCCCGCTGCGCGGCCGCCAGCGCCTCGGCGTAGCGGCCGACGCTGGCCTCGGCCATGGCGAGGCTGCTCCACACGAGCAGATCGTCGGGCGCGAGCTGAGCGGCGCGGCGCCACTGGGTCGCGGCGGCCGACCACTGCCAGACCTGCCCATAGGCGTCGCCACGCGCCTTGAGGATGGCCGGCGTCGGCCCGAGGCTCTGCTCCGCCAGGGCCAGCCACTCGAGGGCCTTCGGGAGCTGCCCGCGCTTGCCCGCGAGCGACCCCAGGGCCCACTGCACGACGGCGCGGTTCCGCCCCGTGGCGAGGCCGCGGGCGTGCTCGAAGGCGTGCTCCGCCTCGTCGAGGTACTCCTGCAGCGCCACCGAGAGCCCCAGGCCGCGCCGGTACGCGCGCAGCCAGTCGTCGCCGCCACCGTGCCCGTCGAGGGTGGCCTCGGCGCGATCGATGACGGTGAGCGGCTGCGGGGCGCACCCGTCGATGGCCCAGCCGGTGACCTGCTTCGCGGCCGCGGCGAAGGCCTGGCCGCGGGGCGTGCGCGCGTCGGCGCAGGCGGCGGCCGCCAGCTCAGCCGTGCGCGCCCGGTGCGTGAGGCGCGCGGTGACCGCGAGGGGGAAGTCGGCAGCGCCGAGGGCCTTCGGCACGGCGACGCGCACCCGCGTCACCCGCGCGTCGCGGGAGGGCACGGTGTGATTCCAGACGGCGGTGACGAACTCGTGCGTCTGCCGCCGCAGCACGGGCTGGCCCAGGGCGTCTACCACCTGGCTGCGCACCTCGTGCTCGTCGGACAGGGCGATGGGCTTACCGCGGGCCGTGGTGACGGTGAGCTCCACGCGCGTGTCCTGGTTGTCGAGGACGCCGCCGGGGAAGCGGTGGCCGGTGCGCTCGTTGAAGAGCACCACGTCGAGCTCGAGCGTGTCGCCCGCGCGAGGCCGAGCCGCTGAGGCGGGCATCTGCCAGGCGCCGCCGTTCACGCGCGCCGCCGCCACGTCGAGGGTCGCCGACTTCTCGAGGAAGGCCTGCAGCCGCGAGAGGTGCTCGGCGTCGCCGCGCATGGCCGCCAGCCCCGTGTGCGCGCCGAGGAAGCGGTGCGAGGGCACCGTGCCGTCCTTCGCGGCGACGTCGCCCAGCACGGCCGGCTCACGCGCCATGTGACAGCCCCGGCAGTCCTGCGCCTCGACGTGATCGGGCCGCTCGGCGCCCTGCCCGGCCCAGGCCGATCGCTGCCAGGCGCCGTAGTCGTCCATGCCGAAGAAGGCCGAGGCGTTGCCGGTGCGCGCCTCGAGGAACGAGCGGTGGCAGCTGGCGCACAGCTCGGCCGTGCGGAGCGCCGGCGAGGCCACGCGCTGCCGGTGCTTCTCGAGCGTCGAGTCTCGCGGGCGCGAGGGAAAGACCTCGTCGGCGCGCAGCGTGGCGCTCCCGTTGCCGTCGCGGGTGACGTGCACGACGCTGTGGCACGAGGTGCAGGTGACGCCGGCGTGGGCCCGCGCGTCGTCGGGGGCGATGGCCTTCGCGTCCATCGCGCCGGTGGTGAGGAGCGCGAGATCGTGGCAGCTCGCGCACATGCGGCTGGCCTCCGTGCCCCGGTCGGCCCGCAGCGCGTCCACCGCCACGCGGTAGAGGGGGTTGTTGAACGAGGCCATCGCGTGCGCGCTCGAGCGCCACTGGGCGGCGATGTCGAGGTGGCACTCCCCGCACTGCTTCGCGTCGGACCAGTCGGCCGAAGGAATGCGCGCGGCGCCCTCCACCCGGAGCTGCGCCGGCTGCCGCGGCGCCGACTCGTCGGGCAGCAGGGGCGGCGCGACCGCGAGGAGGAGGAGGACGACCGAGCTCACTTCTTCGGCGCCTTACGCAGGGGCTCGCCCGCCCGGCCCTTGCGGCCCTTCACCTCGAGCTCCGCGACGGGGCTCTCGGCGAGCGCGTCGACCTTCGAGGGATCGCGGGCGAGCAGCGCGGTGTCGGCCGCGGCCCGGGGCGCTGACGCCGCGCCGGTCGGGGGTCCACCCCAGCGGCCGTAGACGGGCGCCTGGCACTTCACCTCGCCGGCCCACGGGTAGCGGATGGCGTAGCGCGCCTGGAAGTTGTTGAGCGCGTCGGGGCGGCTGCCCTGCTCGAGCACCTTGCCGTCGGTGAGGAACTCGCGCCCGCCGACGATGGGCTTCGCGGCGCGGAAGACCAGGTCTTCGCCCAGCGAGCTCTTGTCGTAGCGCGCGTGGAGCCGCGTCAGCACGAAGCTGCCCGAGGGGTTCCACTCGTCGCGCGGCCCCTGCGGCAGCACGTCGAGGCCCAGGGTCGTCATGTCGGCGTCGGTCAGCGGCGCCGTGGGGCACGGGTCGCAGCTCGTCGCCTGCCACGCGTACTCGGTGATGACGGCGCCGGGGTGCTTGGCGAGCGTGCGGTCGAAGAGGCTCACGTAGAAGAAGGGGAACTCGGCCTTCGCCGAGGGCACCAGGTCGATGTTGGTGGGGATGGTGACGTTCGGGAAGTTGGCCACCTCGTAGCGCTGGTTCTTCGCCAGCACGTGCACGATGAGGTCCTGCTTCTCCTTCGCGTTGATCAGCCCCAGCCGCACCGGCAGCTCGAACTTCTCGCTGTCGTAGTGGAACCGCAGCGGCGAGAGCTGGGCCATGCCGTCCTTGAAGGTGACCTTCTTCGAGTTCACCTTCGCCACGAAGAACTTCATGCCCTGCTGGATGTAGGGCCGGAACAGCGGCGCTGCGCCCTCGGGAATGCGGTACTTGTTCAGCTTGAGCCAGGTCTCGAGCCCGAGCGCGTCCTTCGCGCTCAAGATGACGATCTCGTACTCGCCCACCGTGAACTGCGCCTCGACCTTCACCCCGAGGCCTCCTCCAATGCCCTCTGCCACCGACGGCGGGGCCGAGTACGCGCGGCTCGACTTCCGGTACTCGCGCGCCGGCGGTGGCACCCAGCAGGGGTCCTGCTCCCAGTACTCCACGAGCCGGGGCGCCGCGAGCTGGTCCACGCGCGCGAAGACGTCCCTGGTGAGGGTCTTCACGTTCTCCTTCTGCAGCACCACCGGCACCGGCACCACCATCGCGAAGTCTTCGGGCGGGCCCTGGTAGTTGTTCTGCATCGAGAGCACCGTGCGCGTGCCCTCGCGCATGAGCACCACCTGCGTGGCGTTGTTGAAGAGCTCCGCGCCGCCGCCGGCGACGTAGAAGCCACAGAAGGCCTGGGCCGCGCCGGCACAGACGGCGACAACAGCAACGAGCACTCGCTTCATGTTCATGGTCCTCACTTCCAGAACTCCCACCAGCTCTTGGCCTTCGGGGCGGCCGGCGACGGCTTCGGCGGCGGGGCCTCGAACTGCCGCGTGCGCTCGTCGGGCGTCGCCTGGCCCCGCAGCGCGACGCCAGAGCGCGGCTTGCGCCCCTGCACCTCGAACTCGGGCACCGCGGCCTCGGCCAGCCGCGCCAGCACCTCGGGGTCGCGCCTGGTGAAGGCCGTGTCACGCGCGGCCACGGGCTGCTGTTCCTGCCCCGCCGGCGGCCCGCCCCAGCGCCCGTACACGGGGTTCTCGCACTTCACCTCGCCCGGCCACGGGTAGCGGATGGCGTAGCGCGCCTGGAAGTTGTTGAAGCCCGACTCCACGGCCGTCTGCCGGAGCCCGTCTTCTTCACGGTCGTGCTCTCGGCCACCCTCGATGGGCCTGGCCGCGCGGAAGACGAGATCGTCGCCCAGCGAGCTCTTGTCGTAGCGGGCGTGGAGCCGCGTGAGCACGAAGCTGCCCGAGGGGTTCCACTCGTCGCGCTGGCCCTTCGGCAGCACGTCGAGGCCCAGGGTCGTCATGTCCTCGTCAGTCAGCGGCGCCGTGGGGCACGGGTCGCAGCTCGTGGCCTGCCACGCGTACTCGGTGATGACCGCGCCGGGGTGCTTCTGGAGCGTGCGGTCGAAGAGGCTCACGTAGAACGGGCCGAACTCGCTCTTCGCCGAGGGCACCAGGTCGATGTTGGTGGGGATGGTGACGTTCGGGAAGTTGGCCACCTCGTAGCGCTGGTTCTTCGCCAGCACGTGCACGATGAGGTCCTGCTTCTCCTTCGCGTTGATCAGCCCCAGCCGCACCGGCAGCTCGAACTTCTCGCTGTCGTAGTGGAACCGCAGCGGCGAGAGCTGGGCCATGCCGTCCTTGAAGGTGACCTTCTTCGCGTTCACCTTCGCCACGAAGAACTTCATGCCCTGCTGGATGTACGGCCGGAACAGCGGCGCCGCCCCGTCGGGGATGCGGTAGCTGTTCTGCTTGAGCCAGGTCTCGAGGCCCAGCGCGTCTTTCGCGCTCAAGATGACGATCTCGTACTCGCCCACCGTGAACTGCGCCTCGATCGTCACCCCGAGACCGCCCTTCTGCATCGGGGCCGGAGCAGGAGGCGGCCCGCCAGCGGCCATCATGTCCGCCAGTTCGTAGCGGGGCTCGACGTAGCAGGGGTCGACCTCCCAGTACTCGACGAGCCGCGGCGCGGCGAGCTGGTCTACCCGCGTGAAGACGTCGTTCGTCAGCGTCTTGACGTTCTCCTTCTGCAGCACCACCGGCACGGGGATCACCATCGCGAAGTCCGCGGGCGGGCCCTGGTAGTTGTTCTGCATCGAGAGCACCGTGCGCGTGCCCTCGCGCATCAGCACCACCTGCGTCGCGTTGTTGAACAGGTCCGCGCCGCCGCCGGCGACGTAGAAGCCACAGAAGGCCTGCGCCGCGAACGAGGTCACGGCCACGGCTGCACTGAGCACTCGATACATGGGGTCTCTCCTCACTTCGTCACCGGGATCGCCGCGCGCGCCTTCTTGCCCTTGAGCCCGAGCTCGGGCACCGGGCTCTCGACCAGCTTCGCCGTGAGCGCCGCGTCGCGCTTCACCAGGCCCAGGTCCTCCGCGGCCATGGGTCTCGGGCGGCCGCCGCCGGGAGGGCCACCCCACTTGCCGCGCACCGGGTTGGCGCACGCGATCTCTCCCGCCCACGGGTAACGGATGGCGTAGCGCGCCTGGAAGTTGTTCACCGAGTACGACACCGAGCCCTGCTCGAGCTTCTGCCCGTCGGTGAGGAACTCGCGCCCGCCGGCGATGGGGGCCGCCGCCTTGAAGACGAGATCTTCGCCGAGCGACGACTTGTCGTAGCGGGCGTGGAGCCGCGTCAGCACGAAGCGCGCCCCGCCGCGCGAGTTCATGCGGTACCGCATGGCCTGGCTCTGGAAGTTGCGAATGGCGTGGTCCGCCATCGAGGCCTCCTGCGGGCTCACCTGCTCGCGGTTCTTGAGCTCCAGCTCAGGCAGGGGCCCCTGCCCGTCGACGACGTCCAGCCCCAGGAGCATGAGCTCTCCCGCGTTGAGCGGCGGCGTCGGGCACGGATCGCAGGTGCTCGAGTCCCACGCGTACTCCGTCACCACCGCCTTCGGGTGCTTCTTGAGCGTCTTGTCGAAGAGGCTCGCGTAGAACGGGCCGAACTCGCTCTTCGCCGACGGCACCAGGTCGATGTTCGTGGGGATGGTGACGTTCGGGTAGTTCGCCACCTCGTAGCGCTGGTTGCGCGCCAGCACGTGCACGATGAGGTCCTGCTCGGCCTTCGCGTTGATGAGCCCCAGGCGAATGGGGAGCTCGAACTTCTCGCTGTCGTAGTGGAAGCGCAGCGGCGAGAGCGTCGCCACGTCCTTCTCGAACTTCACCTTCTTCACGTCGACCCGGGCGACGAAGAACTTCATGCCCTGCTGAATGTAGGGGCGGAAGAGCGCCTCGGCGCCGGAGGGGATCTTGTACTGGTTGTCGCGCAGCCACGCCTCGAGGCCCAGCGCGTCCTTCGCGCTGAGCACGACGATCTCGTACTCGCCCACGGTGAACTGCGCCTCGATGGTGACCTGGTAGTCGGGCGCGCGGGCACCGGGGGCCTCCTTCTTCATGGCCATCGAGGGCGCCTCGCTGCGGCGCCGCTCCGCCGCTTCGTAGCGGGGCTGGTAGCAGGGGTCCTGCTCCCAGTACTCCACGAGCCGGGGCGCCGCGAGCTGGTCGAGCTTGTCGAAGAGGTTCTTCGTCAGCGTCTTGACGTTCTCCTCCTGCAGCACCACCGGAACGGGGATCACCATGGCGAAGTTCTCGGGCGGCCCCCGGTAGTTGTTCTGCATCGAGAGCACGGTCTTCGTGCCCTCGCGCATGAGCACCACCTGGGTGGCGTCGTTGAACAGCGCGGCCCCGCCCCCGGCGACGTAGAAGCCGCAGAAGGCGTGGGCGACAGCGGGCACGGCGAGCGAGAGCGCGAGCGCAGCACGACGGAGCATGGGGTCGAATCCCTGGACAGGAGGTGTGCGGTGGACTGGCACCCGGCCCCCTCGCCGGGCTGCGAGGCGTGACCTTAGCCAAGCCTGCGGCCGGAGGCGGCTCGAATATCGAAGCGCGGGGCCCTCCCAAGACGAAGGGCGAGGCGCCTCGTCGGCACCTCGCCCCAGGTCAGACGCTCACGCGTCGAGGCCGGCTACTTCTTGAACTTGCCCATGACGTCGCCGAGGCGCGCCTTGGACTGCTCGGCCTGCTTCTTGAGGTACTCGCGGTAGTCCTCGCCGCCGTCATTGAGGAGCGCCTTGATGGACAGGGCGATCTTCCGGTCGGTGGTGTTGATGTCGATGATCTTCACCTCGACGTCCTGGCCCTCGGCCAGCACGTCGCGCGGGTTCTCGGTGCGCTCCTCGCGGATCTCCGAGACGTGCACGAGGCCCTCGATGCCGGGCTCGATCTCCACGAAGCCGCCGAAGTCGGTGACCTTGGTGACCTTGCCCTTCACGCGGCTGCCCACCGGGTGACGCTCCGAGAGCGTGTCCCACGGGTCCTGCTGCAGCTGCTTGATGCCGAGGCTGAAGCGCTCGTTCTCGACGTCGATGTTGAGCACG
>CAYUZK010000108.1:0-20655 GCA_964449625.1 uncultured Archangium sp. | reverse complement strand
TGCCGAGGCGCCCTGCACGATGTCGAGCGGGTCGATGACGTTGCCCTTCGTCTTCGACATCTTCTCGCCCTTCTCGTCCCGCACCATCGCGTGCAGGTAGACGGTGCGGAAGGGCACGTCGCCCATGAAGTGGAGCCCCATCATCATCATGCGGGCCACCCAGAAGAAGATGATGTCGTGCCCGGTCTCCATCACCGAGTTCGGGTAGAAGGTGCGCAGGTCGGCGGCGTCCTTGTTCGGCCAGCCCAGCGTCGAGAAGGGCCAGAGCGCCGAGCTGAACCAGGTGTCGAGCACGTCGGGGTCCTGCACCCAGTTGCCCTCGGGCTTCGTGCGCGAGACGACGAAGCGGGCCGCCTCGAAGTCCACCGTGCCGTCGGGGTTCGCCTCGTACCACGCGGGGATCTGGTGGCCCCACCAGAGCTGGCGGCTGATGCACCAGTCGTGGATGTTGCGCATCCACGAGAAGTAGGTGCTCGTCCACGACTCCGGCACGAACTTCGTCCGGCCCTGCTCCACCGCGGCGATGGCCTCGTCGGCGAGCGGCTTGATCTTCACGTACCACTGCCACGAGAGCCGCGGCTCCACCGGCACGCCCGTGCGCTGGCTCACCGCGAGCGGCAGCTTGTGCGGCTTCTCCTCGACGAGCAGCCCCAGGGCCGTCAGGTCCTCCAGCACCTGCTTGCGCGCGGCGAAGCGCTCGAGCCCCTGGTAGCGCCCGCCGTTCTCGTTCACGTGCGCCGTCTCGGTGAAGATGTTCACCATCGGCAGGTCGTGCCGCTGCCCCGTCGCGTAGTCGTTGTGATCGTGCGCCGGCGTCACCTTCACCACGCCGGTGCCGAACTTCGGGTCCACCAGCACCGCGTCGGCGATGATGGGGATCTCGCGGTCGATGAGCGGCAGCACCACCGTGCCGCCGATGAGGTGCTTGTAGCGCTCGTCGTCGGGGTGCACGGCCACCGCGGTGTCGCCCAGCATCGTCTCGGGCCGCGTGGTGGCCACCACCAGCCGCTCATTGGAGCCCTTCACCGGGTAGGCGATGCTCCACAGCGAGCCTGCGCGCTCCTCGTTGTCCACCTCGAGGTCCGAGAGCGCCGTGCGCAGCTGCGGGTCCCAGTTGATGAGCTTCCGGGCGCGGTAGATGAGGCCCTCCTCGTGGAGGCGAATGAAGACCTCCTTCACCGCCTCGGACACGCCCTCGTCCATGGTGAAGCGCTCGCGGCTCCAGTCGAGCGAGGCGCCCAGCACCTTGTGCTGCTCACCGATGCGCGCGCCGTACTTCTCCTTCCACGCCCACACGCGCTTCAAGAACTCCTCGCGGCCGTAGTCGTGCCGCGACTTCTTCTCGGTCTTGAGCAGCTCGCGCTCCACCACCATCTGCGTGGCGATGCCCGCGTGGTCCGTGCCGGGCACCCACAGCGCGTTGAAGCCGCTCATGCGCTTCCAGCGAATGAGGATGTCCTGGATGGTGGCCGTCAGGGCGTGCCCCAGGTGCAGCGAGCCGGTCACGTTCGGCGGCGGCAGCACGATGGAGAAGGCCGGCTTCGTCGAGGCCGCGTCGGCCTTGAAGTAGCCCCGCTCGTTCCACAGCGGGTACCACTTCGACTCCACCACGCCCGGCTCGTACGCCTTGCTGAGCTCGATCTCGTTCGACATGACTTCCTCGGGGAGCAAAGAAAACGAAAGCGGCCCCTTCCAAACACGGAAAGGGCCGCCTGGTACACTGAAAACAGGAGTGAAACCGAAGCGTTAGGCCAGCCCTTTGGCCTCGCGGTCCTTGATTAGCCGCTCGAGCTCCGCGCGGATGATGGTCTCCGCGAGCTGCGGCACGACCTCCCAGGCGATCTTCTCGATGACCTCGCGGGAGGCCTTCGACAGCGCCTCCCGCAGGTGCCCCTCGCCGCCGTCGTCTTGGCGGTGCTGCTCGGCGCGCCCCGGCGCCTGCTGCTGGGGCGGCAGCCCGAACGGATCGCGGCGCGGCGGCGGCATGCCCATGCCCGGCAGCGGACCGCCAGCGGGGGGGCGAGGGAAGCCGCCGGGCATGCCCGGGGCTGGCGGCATGCCAGGCATCCCCGGCTGCATCGGCGGGCGCGCCATGCCCGGCCCGGGAGGCATCGAGCCCGGCATCCCGGGTACACCCATCGGACGCGGGGCCATGCCAGGGCCCGGCGGCATTCCCGGCACTCCGGGCTGCATCGGGGGTCGCGCCATGCCCGGGTGCGGCATTCCGGGCGCAGGCGGCATCGAGGGGCGCGGGGGCATGCCCGGCGCAGGCGGCATCGGCGCGCGGGGCGGCATGCCCGGCTGCGTCCCCATGGGCACGCCCGGGGCGCCCATCGGCGGCCGCCCCATGCCCGGCTGCGTCCCCATGGGCACGCCCGGCGCGCCCATCGGCGGCCGCTGCATCGGCATGCCCTGCGGTGCGGCCGGCTGCTGCGGCATGCCCGCCACGCCCGGCATCGGCCGCGGCTGCTGCATGCCCTGCAGCGGCTGCTGCGGCACAGGCGGCAAGCCGGGGCGCGGCGCGGCAGGCGCCTGGGCTGCCGGAGCCCCCGCCGAGGCCGACGTCATCATCGTCAGGGAGCTGGCCACCGCGCTGGTCGCCGGCAGCCCGACGGTCGTCTTCACGCGGTCGAGGAAGGTGGTGCTGTCGAAGGGCTTGGGGATGTGGCCGTCGGCGCGAACGGCCTGCGCCCGGGCCGGGTCGAAGGGCTCGAAGGAGCCGGCGAGCAGCAGCACGGGGATGTGCGCGGTCGACGGATCCGCCTTGAGCTCCTGGCAGACGTCGTAGCCGCTCTTGCCCGGCATCATGCAGTCAGCGAGCACGACGTCGGGCCGGATCTCGCGGGCCTTCGCCACGGCGTCGAGCCCGTTGTCGACCGATGTCAGCGTGAAGTCTTCGGTCGCGAACAGCAGGCTGACGACCTTGCGAATGGTGAGCGAATCGTCAGCGACGAGGACTGATTTGGGCATTCGCGTGAGTTCCAGTGGAAAGGGGCGCTGCGACGGTGACTCTAGAGGCAACCGGGAAAGCGGCTCAAGAAAACATGCGCCGGGGCCGCGGCACGTCTGGTAGGCCGTCTGGGCATGGCGCAGATTCTGCTCGTCGACGATGAGAAGGTGGCCCGGTCGCTCTACACCGACTTCCTCGCGGGGGCCGGCCACGACGTCACCGCCGTCGGCTCGGCCGCCGAGGCGAAGGAGGCGCTCCAGAAGGGGCGCTTCGACCTGCTCGTGACGGACCTCATCCTCCCGCAGAGCGACGGCCTCGAGCTGCTGCAGTTCGCGCGCGCCACCCAGCCCGAGGTGGAGGTGCTCGTCATCACCGCCCTCGACAAGGTGGAGCCCGCGGTGCGCGCCATCAAGAGCGGCGCCGCCGACTACCTCGTCAAGCCCATCCAGCCCGAGGTGCTGGCCCACGCCGTCACCCGCGCGCTGACCCAGCACAGCCTGCTCAAGCAGAACCTGGCCCTGCGGCAGCACGTCTCGCTGCTCGAGGCCGGCCAGCGCATCGCCACCACCCTCGATCGCGAGCGCCTCATCGACGTCGCGGCCTCGGCGTTCCTCGGCATGTGCGGCGCCCAGGCCGTGGCGATCTTCAGCAGCGACGCCGGCCAGCTGCGCCTCTCGGGCGCCCAGGGCTTCGGCGAGCGCCCCCACGACGAGCTCGTCGCGGCCCTCGAGGGGCCGGTGGGCGAGACGGTCAACGACATCGACCCCCAGGGGCAGGAGATCCGCCTCGAGGGCCTGGGCTTCGACACGGCCCACCTCGTGCCGGTGTTCGAGGGCGAGGCGCTGCTGGGCGCGGCGCTACTGCTCTACGCCGACTCGATCAGCGACGACGGGGTGGCGGCGGCGCCCTTCCTCGCGCGGCACCTGGGCCTCGCGCTGCGCAACCTCGGCAAGTTCGCCGCCGTCGAAGACCTGGTCTACCTCGACGATCTCACGCACCTCTTCAACAGCCGCTACCTCGAGCTCATCCTCGACAAGGAGTTCAAGAACGCAGCGAAGGCCGAGAAGCCCTTCGCCCTGCTCTTCCTCGACCTGGACTACTTCAAGAGCATCAACGACACCCACGGGCACATGGTGGGCTCGAAGCTGCTGGTCGAGGTGTCGCGCGTGCTCAAGGGCTGCGTGCGCGACAACGACGTGCTGTGCCGCTGGGGCGGCGACGAGTACGTGGCGCTCCTGCGCGGCACCGACTCGGGCGGCGCTCTCAAGGTGGCCGAGCGCATTCGTCGAGCCATCGAAGGCCACCGCTTCCTCGCGCGCGAGGGCTTCAGCCTCAACGTCAGCACCTGCATCGGCATCGCCGCCTTCCCCGAGCACGCGCAAGACAAGGACGCGCTCCTCGACCTCGCCGATCGCGCGATGTACCGGGGCAAGAAGGGCACGCGGAACATCATCTACATGGCCGCGAAGAACCTCGAGGCGACGCCGGCCAGCCGCCAGTTGGCGAACGTGGGCGCCCAGACGGGCCCGACGAAGCCCGACGCGTAGCGCCCGCGACCTGCAGACGCGACGAGGCCCCCGCTCCACGAAGAACGGGGGCCCGTGGCCCGACGAGTCGGCTCGCAGGTCAGATCTGAATCAGGCCGAGCTTCGCCGCGCGCACCACGGCCTCCACGCGCTTCTGCGCGTTCATCTTCTGGAGGATGGAATTCACATGGAACTTGGCGGTGTGCTCGCTGATGCCCAGCTTCGCGGCGATCTGCTTGTTGGAGAGGCCCTCGGCCAGGAGCACCAGCACCTCGGCCTCGCGCTTGGTCAGCACGTCGCCGGTCACCACCATCGAAGGCGTGCTCGACGCCTGCGCCGCGGCCCTGCCCTGCGGAGCGGTGAGGGCGTCGAGGCTGGCGCGGTCCACCACCACCAGGCCCTCGTGGAGCGCGGTGATCGCCGCGGCGATCGCCGCGGGCTTGCTGGTGCGTGGCACCGCACCGCGCGCGCCGGCCCGCAGCGCCTCGTGGGCCTGGCCCGCAGCGACGAGCGCCAGCACGGGGCGATCGTAGGTGAGCTGGCGAATCGTCTCGTACGCCTTCAAGGGGGTTTGGCTCGCGTCGATCACGAGCACCTCGGCCTGCGTCACGCGGGCGGAGATCTCGAGGTTGGTCTCGACGGGGCTGAGGATCAGCTGCTCAGTGTGCTCGGAGAGCGCCTCGACGAGCGCATAGTCAGCTTGCACGGCAACACGGAGGGGCAACGTCTTCGGAGGTAGGCCTTTCATGATTCACCCAAGGTAAGGCGAGAAGGGTCGATGGCAAGGCATCGCCATGGTTGATGCGTAACCACTGAGATGTCTGACAGGCCACCTCGGTTTCTTCGAGAAAGCTGAAGTGCTCGTCTCGGAACTCCAGCGAGATGCGGGCGGCGCTGCTAAGGCTGCGCCCGTGCTCGATCTCGTGTTGGTGGGAGGAGGGCTGGCCAACGGGCTCCTCGCCTGGCGCCTCGCCATGACCCGACCCGACGTGTCCTTCGTCGTCCTCGAGGCCGGTTCCACGCTGGGCGGAAACCACACCTGGAGCTTCCACGGCACGGACGTCACGAAGGCCCAGCTCGAGTGGCTCTGGGTGCTCGTCAGCCGCTCGTGGCCCTCACACGACGTGGTGTTCTCCGGTGAGCCGCGGCGGATCGGCGGCGGCTACCACTCCATCACGAGCGAGGACTTCCACTGGAAGCTGGCCGAGCGCCTGAAGGACCGCGTGCGACTGCGCACGCCCGTATCGGAGGTGAGCGCGACGCACGTGGTCCTGGCCTCCGGCGAGCGCATCGAGGCGAAGGCGGTGATCGACGGTCGCGGCTTCTCCACCGCGCCGACGTGGCCCTGCGGCTATCAGAAGTTCCTCGGGCTCGACGTCGAGCTCGAGCGGCCCCACGCGCTCGAGGTGCCGCTGCTCATGGACGGCCGCGTGGCGCAGCATGGCGCCTTCCGCTTCCTCTACCTGCTGCCGTGGGCCTCGACGCGCCTGCTCGTGGAGGACACCTCCTACGCCGACGACGCGCGCCTCGAGCTCCCCGTGCTCCGCGCGCGCATCACCGACTACCTCTCGGCGCAGGGCCTCGCCGTCAAGCGAGTGCTCCGAGAGGAGGCGGCGGCGCTCCCCATTCCCCTCTCCGGGGAGGCCCCGACGATCACCCGCCCCGTCGTCGGCGTGGCCGCGGGGCTCTTCCACGCCACCACGGGCTACTCGCTGCCCATGGCGGTGGACGTCGCCCAGGAGCTCCCGGCGCAGCGCGACCTCACGGCGCCGGCCCTCACCGCCTGGCTCTCGGCACACGCCCAGCGGCACTGGGCGCAGCAGGGCTTCTTCCGGCTCCTCAACCGCATGCTCTTCCGCGGCGCCGAGCCCGAGGCGCGCGTGCGCATCTTCGACTCGTTCTACCGGCACGACGAGGCCACCATCGCCCGGTTCTACGCGGGCACCCTCACCGCCTTCGACAAGCTCAAGGTGCTCGCGCGCGGCGCGCCCACCGTGCCGGGCCCGCGGGCCGTGCGCGCGGCGCTCAGCCGATGAGGGCCTCGTGCAGCGCCTTCGTCAGCGCCTTCGCCACCGCGCGGGGCACGACGAGCGTAAGCTGCAGGGCCGAGGCGTAGGTCGCGGTCACCGGCACCTCGAGCGCGCGGGCCGTGGCGAGCGCGCGGCGGGCGATGGACCAGTCGGCGTTGAGGCCGGTGCCCACGCAGGTCACCGTGGCGAGGTGATCGAGCACCGCGATCTCCGACGGGAGCCGCGCGCGCAGGGCCTCGGGGCCGTGCACGTCCTGCAGCGGCACCACCACCAGCGCCCGGCCCGCGTCGTCCCACAGCACGTTGCGGCCCTTGACCGCGAGGCCGTCGAGCAGCTCGAGCAGCGCGTCGGGCGCCTGGCGCGTGGCGAAGACCCAGACGTCGGCTTCGCTGGTGACGCCCTTCACGCGCGACGGCCCGCTGCTGGGCTGGATGGCGGTGCCCGTGCCGCCGCCGTGCGTGGAGCGGGCGTGGATGACGATGCCCTTCTCGCGGGCGAACTCCACGGCCTGCGCGTTGAGCACCTTCGCGCCGGCCGAGGCGAGCTCCTGCATCTCCTCGAAGGAGAGGGCCTCGAGCCGGACCGCGCTCGGCACCACCCGCGGGTCAGCGGAGTAGACGCCGTCGACGTCGGAGTAGATCTCACAGTCGGCCCCCAGCGCCGCCGCGAGCGCCACCGCCGTGGTGTCGCTGCCCCCGCGGCCCAGCGTCGTCACCTCCCGGCCCCGCGAGACGCCCTGGTAGCCCGCGACGATCACCACCCTGCCCTGCGCGAGCGACTCCTCGATGCGCGCGGGCCGCACCTCGATGATGCGCGCCTGCGCGTGCGTGGCGTCGGTGATGATGCCGCTCTGGCTGCCGGTGAAGCTGATGGCCGGCACACCGAGTTCCTGGAGCGCCATCGACAACAGCGCCATGGAGATGCGCTCGCCGCAGGTCAGGAGCATGTCGAGCTCGCGGCGCGGCGGGTCGGCGCTGATCTGCCGCGCCAGGCCCAGCAGCTCGTCGGTGGTGTCGCCCATGGCCGAGACCACCACCACGAGCTGCGCGCCGGCCTCGCGACGGGCCTTCACCCGCTGCGCCACCTTCTTGAGCTTCTCTGCGTCTGCCACCGACGAACCACCGAACTTCTGGACGACGATCTGTGACACTGTGCCTCCCGGGCCGCGCCTGCCCTGTAGCCCACTGCACGAACGCGGCCAACCGAACGGATTCACTCGGGAACTCGCGTTGACAGCCAGCGCGGCGCCCCTATATTTCGCGCGTTTTTTGCGGGACCGGCCCACCAAGGAGAAGCACCGTGGCGATGATCGAGGTCGAAAATCTCACGAAAAAATACAGGGATAGAGTCGCGATCGACGCGCTCACCTTCAGCATCGCGGAGGGCGCGATCGTCGGCTTCCTCGGCCCCAACGGGGCGGGCAAGTCGACCACCATGAAGATCCTCACGGGATTCCTGCCGGCGACGAGCGGCAAGGCGAGGGTGGCGGGCTTCGACGTGTTCGAGCAGCCGCTCGAGGCCAAGCGGCGCATCGGCTACCTGCCGGAGACGCCGCCGCTCTACCCGGAGCTGACGGTGCGCGGGTACCTCAAGTTCGTCGGCGAGCTCAAGGGCGTGCCGCGCGGCAAGCTCAAGGGCGAGATCGAGCGGGTGGCCACGGGCACCGGCATCGTGCCAGAGCTCGACCGCCTCACGGGCACGCTCTCGAAGGGCTACCGGCAGCGCGTGGGCATCGCGCAGGCGATGCTGGGCGACCCGGCGCTCCTCATTCTCGACGAGCCGACGGAGGGCCTCGACCCGCGACAGCGGCGCGAGGTGCTCGAGCTCATCAAGTCGCTGGCCGGGCAGCACACCGTGGTGCTCTCGACGCACATCCTCGCGGAGGTGAAGGCCATCTGCGAGAAGGTGCTCATCATTCACCGCGGGAAGATCGTCGCCGACGACACCATGGCGAACATCACCGGGGGCCGCGAGACCGGCCTCGAAGACAAGTTCATCCAGCTCACCTCGGAGTGACCATGCGCAACATCCTGGCCATCATGCGGAAGGAGCTCACGGTCTACCTGACGACCCCGTGGGCGTGGGTCGTCTTCACGGCCATGAGCCTCATCAGCTCGGTGTTCTTCATCGCCCTCCTCGTCAGCTTCAAGCAGGTGCACGACACGGCCCGCGCGGTGCCCGGCGGCTGGTCGCAGCTGCCGCCCGACTACCAGGCCTTCCGCAACCTGACCGACGGCGTGGTGGTGAACCTGTGGGGCACGGTGCTGGTGGTGACGCTCTTCGTCGCCCCCTTCCTCTCGATGCGCCTGTTCGCCGAGGAGCGGCGCAACAAGACCTTCGAGCTGCTCATGACAGCGCCGGTGCGCCCCATCGAGATCGTCCTGGGCAAGTACCTGGGCGCCCTGGGCATCGTGGTCTGCACGCTGGGCGTGACGATCATCTTCCCCATCATCCTCGCGGCGCTGGGCAGCTCGGAGTCGGGCTCGGCGCTGGAGTGGCGCACGGTGCTGCTGGGCTACGGCGCGCTGCTGCTGTGGGGCGCCACCAACATGTCCATCGGCATGTTCATCAGCTCCCTCACCGAGTCGCAGATGGTGGCGGCCTTCGTGAGCTTCGCCGTGGCCATGGTGTGGATGCTGATCAAGGCCATCGCGCCGGGGGCCGAGGAGCCGACGCGGTCGATCCTCAACTACCTGGCCTTCGACTCGCAGATGCAGAACCTGCTCCGGGGCGTGTTCGACCTGCGGCCCATCGTCTTCTTCTGCTCGGTCATCGCCCTATTCCTGCTCTTGACCCACCGCTCCATCGAAGCGCAGCGGTGGACCTGAGGACGCCCATGAACAAGACCATCGGAAACGTGGCCGGCGGCATCGGCCTGCTCCTCGCGCTCACCTCGGTCATCACGCTCTTCGTGACCGTGGGCTCGCTCACGCTCTTCCTGGCGAAGCTGGGCCTGGGGCTGTTGGGCATCGCCATCTGGGCGGTGACCAACGCCGACCGCGTCGGCACCTGGGCGCGCTCGGCCTTCTTCTATTCGTCGTCGGTGGGCCTGGGCTTCGCCTTCATCGGCCTGCTCGCGGCGGCGAACTTCATCACCGCCAAGCGCTCGCCGACGTGGGACCTGACGGTGAAGAAGATCTACTCACTGTCGGCGCAGACCGAGACGACGCTCAAGGACCTCAAGAGCCCGGTGAAGGTCATCGCCTTCGTCGAGGGCGGCGTGCCGGAGCCGGTCGAGGCGCTCTTCAAGCGCTACGCCGCCCAGAGCGAGCAGTTCACCTGGGAGTTCAAGGACCCGCGCAAGACGCCCGACCTCACGCTCAAGTACCAGGTGCGCCAGGGGCAGCCGGCGGCGGTGCTCATCTCGCAGGGGCCGCCCGAGAGCCACGCGGTGCTCAACCTCCAGCGCCTCGGCAACCCGCAGATCGCCGAGCAGGAGCTCACCAACGGCCTCATCAAGCTCAACACCGTGGGCACGCAGAAGCTCTACTTCGTCGTCGGCCACGGCGAGCTGCCGCTGGAGCCCGTGGGCCAGGGCGAAGACGCGATGCTGGCCTCGCTGGTCGCGGTCAAGCGCATCCTCCAGGACGAGGGCTACTCGCCCGAGCCGCTCAACCTCATCGAGCGCAACGAGGTGCCCCGCGACGCCTCGGCGCTCGTCATCGCTGGCGCGCGCAGCGCCTTCACCGCGCCCGAGAAGAAGCTGCTGGCCGACTACCTCGAGCAGGGCGGCCGGGTGATCTTCTTCGCCGAGGCGCAGGCCGAGGCCGACCTCGACGAGCTCCTCGGCCAATACGGCGTGCAGATCGACCCCGGGCTCGTGGCGGACCCCAAGGTGAGCCCCGACCAGCCCTATGTCGTCATCTCGCCCTTCTTCAGCGACCACGAGCTGACCCGGCTCCTCAAGCGGTCGCAGGCCAACGTCGTCTTCGCCACCACCCGCGCCCTCACGGTGCTGAAGGAGGGCCTGCTCGCCGGCGCCACGCCCACGCCGCTGGTGCTCACCACGCCCTACGCCTGGCTCGAGACCAACCTCACGCAGGACCCGCGGCTCGACTCCAACGAGCGCTCAGGTCAGCTCACGCTCGCCGTGGCGGTCACGCGCGGCACCGCCGGCGCCGCCAGCAAGCGCGCCGACGAGGCCCGGCTGCTCGTCTTCGGCGACAGCGACCTGCTCACCGGCACCTTCGGCTACGAGCCCAACCGCAACCTCGTCTTGAACGGCTTCGCCTGGGCGACGCAGCAGGCGCAGAAGATCACCATCCGCCCGCCCGACCGCGACATCTCCACGCTCGACCTCACGGAGCAGACGCTGGGCACCATCCGGCTCCTCTCGATGGACGTCTTCCCGACGCTCCTGATGGCCATCGGGCTGACCATCTGGCGCACGCGGCGCGCGCGGTGACGCCATGACCCAGAGCCAGAAGACCCTCGCCCAGCTCGCCGCCTTCCTCGCCGTCGGCGCGGCCGTCGGCGGCTACGCGTGGTTCGGCGTGTTCAAGAAAGACGCCGCCGACGCCGAGAAGCAGGACCACGATCTGCGCCTCTTCGCGCCGCAGAAGCTGGGCGAGAAGCAGCCCGACGGCGGCTCGCCCCCGGCGGAGTTCACGAAGCTCACCGTCACCTTCGAGGGCGAGACCACGGTGCTCGAGCGCGCCCCGGGGCAGGACTGGCGCCTGACCTCCCCCGTCGTGGCGCGGGCCGACAAGCTGGTGCTCGACGCCCTCACCAGCCAGCTCCAGAGCAGCCGCTTCAAGGCCAGCCTCGAGGCGCAGCCCGACGAGGCCACCCTCGCCCGCTACGGGCTCGACCAGCCCCGCTTCTCGGTCGAGGCGCAGGCCACCGTCAACGGCGAGGCCCGCACCGTGAAGCTCGTGGGGGGCATCGAGAACCCCTTCGACGGCTCGGTCTTCATGCGCCGCAACGACGACCCGACGGTCTTCACGGCCGAAGGCGGCGCCCGGTACGCGCTGGCCAAGAAGGCCTTCGACCTGCGCGAGAAGGCCTTCTTCTCGGTGGACGAGGCGAAGGTGCAGCAACTCGCCAGCCGCTCCCAGGTGAACGACTACGTGCTCGAGCGCGGCGCCGACAAGGCGTGGGTGATGACGAAGCCCACCGCCGAGCCCGCCGACGCCAACACCGTCGCCTCGATGATCGGCTCGATGAACCAGGAGCGCGCGCAGGCCTTCTTCGCCGACACGCCCGAGAACCGCCGGGCCTTCGGCCTCGACGCCCCGCTGGTGGACACGCGCCTGACGCTCGAGGGCGGCCAGGTGGTGCGCCTGGTGGTGGGCCGGGGCGCCGGCGATCAGCTCTACGCCCTGCGCGAAGACGAGCTGGGCACCACCCTCGCCCAGGTCGGCACCAACGCCACGCAGTACGACCGCAACCTCGGCGACCTCAAGGACAAGACGGTGGTGCGCTTCAAGAAGGAGCTGGTGACGAAGATGATCTTCCACCCCGCCGCGGGCGACGAGGTGGTGGTGGCGAAGGACTCGGCCGACGCGTCCGCCGAGGCCTGGCGCGTGGTGGCCCCGCGGGCCGGCAAGGCGAAGATCTTCAAGCTCACCTCGGTGCTGTGGACGCTCGGCAGCTTCAAGGCCAGCAAGGTGGTCGAGGACAAGCCGAAGGACCTCGAGCCATACGGCCTGGGCACGGGCGCGCGGTGGATCGCCCTCTTCGGCGAGGGCGGCGCGGAGCTCGCCCGCTTCACCATCGGCAAGGAGCTGCAGTCGGCGCCCAACACCTTCTACGTGAAGGGCACCACCGACCAGGTGCTGGAGAGCGACGGGGCCCGCTTCACCGAGTTCCCCTTCGCGCTGGCCGACGTGCTCGACGAGCCGCAGGCCGACGGCGGCGCTACTTCGCCTTGATCAGCCGCGCCTTGATGGCGCCGATCAACATGTCGATGGCCGTCTCGTTGTTGCCCCCGTGGGGCACGATGATGTCTGCCCAGCGCTTGCTGGGCTCCACGAAGGCCATGTGCATTGGGCGCACGTGCGTGAAGTACTGGTGGATGACGTGGTCGAAGTCGCGGCCCCGCTCCTTGATGTCGCGGGTGAGGCGGCGAATGATCCGCACGTCGTCTTCGGTCTCCACGAAGATCCGCACGTCCATCTCGCTGCGCACGGCGTCCATGTGCAGCACGAGGATGCCCTCGATGAGGATCAGCTCCGCCGGGGCCACGGTGACGGTGCGGGGCAGCCGGTTCGAGGTGACGAAGTCGTAGACGGGCTTCTCGACCGACTGGCCGGCCTTGAGGGCCTTGACGTGATCCGTCAGCAGGTCCACGTCGAAGGCGTCGGGGTGGTCGAAGTTGACCTCCCGGCGCTGCTCGAGCGTCAGGCTCGTGAGGCTGCGGTAATACGAGTCCTGGTCGATGAAGGCGACGCGAGAGGGGGCGAAGGCCTCGTGGACCTTGCGGGCCACGGTCGTCTTGCCCGACGCGGTGCCACCGGCGATTCCGACGACGAGAGGGGCGGCTGACACGGCCCTGCCCGTATCAGAACTCGAATTCTTCTCCCAGTTCCGAGACGTGCACTGGCAGGTGCTTCGTCTGGGCCTCGAGCTCGCGGAGGAAGGCCGGCTTGAGGTGGTAGAGGACGATCTCGCAGCCGCGGCGGTCGAACTTGTCGAGCTCCCGCTCCAGCGTCTGGGGGGTGAAGTGGCCCGAGAGGTCCGCCAGGGCCTGGAGGTGGTTGGGGAAGCTGCACTCGAGCAGCAGCAGCCGCAGGTTCGGCGTCTTGTTGAGCACCTTCCAGAGCTGCTCGGTGGGCCCGGTGTCACCGCTGATGGCCATGGTGCTGGCGCCGTCGCTGATCACATAGCCGCACGACTCCACCGGGTGCGACACCAGCACCGACCTGACGTCGTAGGGGCCGACCTTCACCTTCGCCCCGGGCTTGAAGGGGCGCAGCTTGAAGACCGGGTTCTTCCGGGAGGGGATGGCGGTGAAGTCGGGCCACAGCACGCCGTTGAAGAGGTTCTTCTTGAGCGTGTCGATGCACTCGGTGTTGCTGTGGATGGTGACGGGCTTGTCGCGCCGCCCCACCAGCACGTCGGACAGCATCGGCAGGTCCTTGACGTGGTCGAAGTGCGAGTGCGTGAGGAGCACGTCGTCGACGCGGGCCAGCTCGCCCAGCTCCAGCATCGAGGTCAGCGCGCCCGCGTCGAGCGCGAGGCGATCGTCCACGAGGAAGCAGGTGCTCTTGCACCCCGGCAGCTCCCCGCCATGTGGCCCCAGCACCTTGAGTCGCACCGGCTCAGAGCTCCCCGAACTTCCACTTCATCTCGAGGTAGCGCAGGAAGTCGAAGAGCCGCGCCGTGTCGCGCACCGTGAGCCGCTCGCCGGCCAGCTCGATGAGCCCGGCCCGCTCGAGGCGGTGGAGCATGAAGCGGATGGCCGGCTCGCCCACCGAGAGCTCGCGCGGGAGGTCCTTCACCGGGAAGTCGATCTCGATGCCGTCGTCAGTCGCCCTGCCGCGGCCCTGGCAGAGGTTGAGCATGTGGTGCACCACGCGGCTGTTCGGGTCCCCGAGGAGCAGCGTCTCGATCTGCGCGTCGGCGTCGGAGAGGCGCTCGGCGAGCTTCTTGATCATCCGCACGGCGATCTCGGAGTTGCCGCGGATCATCGCCTCGAAGGTGCGCGGGTCGATGACGAGCAGCCGCGCGTCCGACTCCACCATGGCCGAGGCGTTGCGGGGCTTGTTCGAGATGATGGCCATCTCGCCGAAGAACTCGCCGGCGCCCAGCACCGCGAGCACCTTCTCGACGTCTCGCACCCGCTTCGAGATGGCGACCAGCCCCGCCTGGAGCACGTACATCTCCTTGCCGGGGTCACCTTCCCGGAAGAGCACGGTCCCTTTGGGGATCTCTTTGCCGAACCGCTGGAAGAGGGCTTCTTCGGCGCTCATGGAAGGGGCTCACTCTCTCCCGCGGACGGGGGGCCGTCAATTTGAAGATCGGCCTCGTTACTTGGACTTGAGCGACACGACCCCGTCCCACTCGGGCGGCGGGGGGTGCTGGCGGAGGACCTCGAGCTCGGCGAGGTAGTCCCGCGCCGGCAGATCGCCGGGCCAGGTAGCCAGCACCTCGGTGAAGCGGGCGGCGGCCCCGTCGAAGTCGCGGCGCGCCCACGCGTCGAGCCCGGCCTCGAAGGCGGCGATGGCGGCGGCGTCGGCCGGCGTGGGGCTGCCCAGGCCGCGGAGCTCGTAGATGCCCACCGGCACCTTCTTGCCCTTCACGCGCACGGCGCCCAGGCGGCGGGTGACGAGGCCCTCCTTCACCGCCGCGCGGGTGAACTCGCTGATGATGATGCGGGTGCCGTATTCCTTGTTGGTGCCCTCGAGGCGCGCCCCGAGGTTCACCGCGTCGCCCAGCACCGTGTAGTCCACGCGCACGTCCGACCCCATGTTGCCCACCACCATGGGGCCGGTGTTGACGCCGATGCCGATCTCCAGCTCCGGCAGGCCCGCGGCGCGCCAGCCGGCCTTGAGCTCGTCGAGGCGCTCGAGCATGCGCACCGCCGCCCGGCAACCGCGCAGGGCGTGGTCGGCCTGATCGAGGGGCGCGTTCCAGAAGGCCATCACCGCGTCGCCGATGTACTTGTCGAGGGTGCCCTTCTCGTCGAAGACGATCTTCGTCATCGGCGAGAGGTACTGGTTGATGAAGTCGGCCAGCGCCTCGGGCGCCATGTGCTCGGACAACGAGGTGAACCCGCGGATGTCCGAGAAGAGCACGGTCATCTCGCGCTTCTCGCCCCGGTTGAGGCGCTCCGCGTGCTCCAGGGCCGCGTCCATCACGTCTTCGCCGAGGTAGCGGCTGAAGGTGCTGCGCAGCTTGAGCTTCTCGCGGTCGACCGAGAGGTAGCCCAGGAAGATGGTGCCGAAGGCGGTGGCGGTGAGCGAGAGCGTCGGCACGACCCAGGCGAGCTGCGTTCCTGCCGCGAAGAGCGCCACCGTCGCGGCGGCGTAGCCCAGGAGGACCACCGCCATCACGGCCAGCTTCGCGGGGAACGACGCCACGCGCGAGGTCACCACGGCGAGGCCCAGGCCCAGCGCCAGCATCGACAGCAGCTCCACCAGGCGCACGTACCAGGGCCGATCGAGGAGCCGGCCCGAGAGGATGCTCGAGAGCACCGCGGCGTGCACGTAGACCCCGGCCTCGAAGTCGTTGAAGGGGGTGACGCGCTGGTCGCCCGTGCTGCCCATGATGGTGACGCCGACCAGCACCGCCTTGCCGGCCACCTGCGCCCGGTCGAAGGTGCCGTCGAGGACGTCCACCACGCTCAGCCGGGTGAAGGCGCGCTCGGGGCCCGGGTAGTTGATGAGCGTGTACGGCGCGTCGTGCTGCATGGGCACCAGGCGGGCGCTCCCGTCGGGCAGCCGCAGGCGCACCCCGAGCAGCTCGTCGCCCTCCACCGCGGGCTCGACGGTGGCCCCGAGCGCCCGCGCGGCCGTCTCGATGGCCAGCGCCGGAAAGAAGCCGGGCGGCTGGGAGAGCTTCACCAGCGACGGGTACCGCCTGATGGTGCCGTCGAGATCCGGCACCGAGCCGAAGTGCCCGAAGCCGGTGCCGAGGGCCGCGTAGCGCGCGTACGGCGCGACGAGCCCGCGGTGGTGGTGCGCCGCGATGGCCTCCAGGCGCAACGGTCGGGTGGAGCCCTTCACCGAGCCCGCCGTCTGGGTGAGCACCAGCGGCCCGGCGAACTCGGTCGCGCGCGCCTGCGCCTCTGGCGGCATCGCCGCCGCGTCGCGCTCGTCGTAGGGAATGAGGCCCTGCACCACCCGCGCGCCCCCTCGGCGCAGCGCGTCCTCCAGCACCTGGTCGGGCGAGGCGGCCGCGCGCGCCTCGAGCTCGGCCTTCAGCGGCAGCAGCGACTCCGGGAGCTCCTGCGTGGCGGCGAGGGCCTCGAGCCAGCGCTGCTCCCGCTGGTTGCCGGCGGTCTCGTCGATGAAGCTCATGTCGAGGCCGACCACCTTCACGTCCGCCGCCAGGAGCGCGTCGATGGCCCGCGCCATGACGTCGCGCGGCCAGGGCCACAGGCCAAAGCGCTGCGCCCCGCGCTCGTCGAGCTCCAGCACCACGACGTCGGGGTGCGCCGGGCGCGCACCGCGGGCGCGGAACAGCAGCGTCGAGATGCGCCCCTCGAAGCCCTGCACGAAGCGGTGGAGCAGCCCGCCGTCGTTGACGTCGCGGATGATCGGCTGGCTCGTCGCCACGTGGAGCGCGGCGAACAGCCCGAAGACCCCGAGGGCCAGCACCTCGTACCGCCGCCGCGAGAGCAGACGCCTCATCAAGCCGCGCAGCGTAGCGTGAGCCCGCGTGCGGGCCGCCCACAATCGTGGTGCCCCGCGACCCGAAGCGGTACAAGCCGCCGCGTGGGAACGACCTACAAGCAGGCCGGAGTGGACATCGAGGCCGGCGACGCCCTCGTCGAGCGCATCAAGCCCCACGCCGCCAGGACGCGCCGGCCGGAGGTCGTCTCGGGCGTCGGCGGCTTCGGCGGGCTCTTCGCCATCCCCCCCGGCAAGTACAGGGAGCCCCTGCTCGTCAGCGGCACCGACGGCGTGGGCACCAAGCTCAAGCTGGCCTTCGCCCTCGACCGCCACGAGACGGTGGGCATCGACCTCGTCGCCATGAGCGTCAACGACGTGCTCACCTCGGGGGCCGAGCCGCTCTTCTTCCTCGACTACTTCGCCACCGCCCGCCTCGACGTGGAGCGCGCCGAGAAGGTGATCGCCGGCGTGGCGAAGGGCTGCGAGCTCGCCGGCTGCGCGCTGCTGGGCGGCGAGACGGCCGAGCTCCCCGGCTTCTACGTGCCCGGCGAGTACGAGCTCGCCGGCTTCTGCGTGGGCATCGTCGAGCGCTCGGAGATGATCGACGGGCGCACCATCACCGCCGGCGACCGCGTCCTGGGCATCGCCTCCTCCGGCCCGCACTCCAACGGCTACTCCCTGGCCCGCCGCATCCTCGAGGACGCGCGCCTGGCCTTCACCGACCGGGTCGACGGCGTGGACCTCGCCGACGCGCTCCTCGCGCCCACGCGCATCTACGTGAAGGACGTGCTCGCGCTGCGCGAGCGCGTCACCGTCAAGGGCCTCGCGCACATCACCGGCAGCGGCCTGCCCGGCAACGTGCCGCGCTGCCTGCCCGACGGGCTGCGCGCCGTGCTGTCGGAGTCGCGGTGGAAGCGCCCGCCCCTCTTCGACCTGCTCCAGCGGCTCGGCCAGGTGGAGCGCGCCGAGATGTTCAACACCTTCAACATGGGCCTGGGCATGACGGTGGTGGTGGGCCCTGCCGACGTGGCCCCGGCCCTGGCGCTCCTCGCCGAGCGCGGCCTCGAGGCGTGGGAGGTCGGCGTCATCGAGCAGGGCGTCGCCGGCGCGGAGGCGGAGGCCGTCGTCACCCCATGATGCGCGTCGGCGTGCTGGCGTCGGGCAGCGGCTCCAACTTTCAGGCGCTGGTCGACGCGCTCAACGTCGACGGGAGCCCCGCCCGCGTCGAGGTGCTGGTGTGCAACGTGCCCGGCGCCGCCGTGCTCCAGCGCGCCGCGAAGGCCGGCGTGCCCTCGGTGCTCGCGCCGCACCGGGAGTCGCCCAGCCGCGAGGCCTACGATCTGCGCCTCGTCGAGCTGCTCCGGACGCACGCCATCGAGCTCGTGTGCCTGGCCGGCTACCTCCGCCTCGTCTCGCCCGTCTTCCTCCGGGCCTTCCCCGGGCGGGTGCTCAACCTCCACCCGGCGCTGCTCCCGTCGTTCCCCGGGCTCCACGCGGTGCGCCAGGCCCTCGACGCGGGCGTGCGCGTGACGGGCTGCACCGTGCACTTCGTCGATGAGGGCACCGACACGGGCCCGATCATCGCCCAGGCCGCGGTGGCGGTGCGACCGGGCGATGACGAGGCCAGCCTCGGCGCGCGCGTGCAGACCGAGGAGCACCGCCTCTACCCCGCCGTCGTCAGCGCCATCGCCCGCGGCCAGGTCGAGCTCGACGGCCGCCGCGTGCGCCTCGCGGAGGCCCTCGCGTGATGACCACGCCCGCGCGCCGGGGCGCCGTGCCCGGTCGCCACGTCTACGACGTCATCGTGCTGGGCGGGCAGCTCGGCGGCGCGCTCGCCACCGCGCTCCTCGCGAAGCGGGGCCTGCAGGTGCTGCACGTGCCCCACGACGGCCTGGGGGCGCCGTACGGGCACGGCGAGGCGAAGCTGCCCCACGGGCCCTTCCTGCTCCCGCCGCTCAAGGGCCTGCCCGCGCTCGACGAGGCGCTCACCGAGCTCGGTCTCCACGCGGTGGTGAGCCGCGCGATGCACCTCGCGCCGCTGCAGCTCCTCGAGGCCGAGCGCTGGTTCGAGCTCTCGCACGACGAGAAGCGCCGCGGCCCGGAGCTGGCCCGGGCGCTCGGCGACGAGGCCGAGGCCTTCGACGCGCTCGCGCGCCGGGCCGAGGCGGCGGGCGACGCGAGCGACCCCTTCTTCGCGTCGCGCCCCGAGCTTCCCCCCGAGGGCTTCTTCGCCCGCTGGAAGCTCAAGCGCGCGCTGCCGCGCTTTCCAGGCCTCGCGCAGGACACCCCGCTGCCCGAGGGCGGCCTCCTGCGGGCCCTGGGCGCCTTCGTGGCGCCCGTGGAGGCGCTGGCGCCCATCACCCGCGCGCGGGTGTTGGGCCGCACGCTCTCGGGGCCCGCGCGCTTCGCCGGCGATCGCGAGGGGCTCCTGCACGCCCTGGCGGACCGGGCGCGCGAGCTGGGGGCCGACGTGCTGGCGCCCGACGCGGCCGCGGAGGCGCTCACCTTCGAGGGCGGCACCGTCGGCCTGCGCCTGGCCCGCGGCGACACCGTGTACCGCTCTGGCATCGCCGTCGCGAGCCTCGACCTCGAGGTGCTCACCGCGCTCGTGCCCGAGAAGGCTCGGCGCGCGGCCGGGCCGGCCCTCGCCAGGGTGAGCGCCACCAGGGCGCTCTTCACGTTGAACCTCGTGCTCCCGGAGCGCAGCCTCCCGCGCGGGCTGGGCGAGCTGGCGCTGCTGGCGTGCCCCGAGGTGGACGGCGGCGCGCTCTTGCTTCAGGTCTCGCCGGGCCCGAGCGCCGAGCAGCGGGTGCTCTCGGTGACGGCAGTGGCGCCGCTGGCGCTCCGCAAAGCCGGCGAGCCGGCGGTGAAGGCCTTCGCGGCGCAGCTCCACGCGGCCCTGGCGCAGGTGATGCCCTTCACCCGCGCCCAGGTGACGCTGGAGTCCACGCCGTGGCTCGACGCCCCGAGCGTCGTCGCCGGGCGCGGCGAGCCCTGCCCGCTCTTCTGCCTGCCCGACGACGCCTGGCTCGGCGCCTCGGGGCACGGCACCCAGTCGCCGTGGAAGCGCGTGCTGCTCGCCGGGCGCCAGGTGCTGCCGGGCCTGGGCGTGGAGGGCGAGGTGCTGGCCGCCCAGCGCGCGGCCCGGTTGGTCGAGCAGCGGCTCAAGAAGAATGACCCCCTGAAGGCGAGGCGGCCGACCTGAGCACGGTCAACGTGATGGCCCGCGAGGTCGCCGCCAGGGTGGTGTTCTCGGGGCCCGGCCTCTCGGGCAAGACGACCACGCGCGAGCGTGGAAGGCCATGGGCGGGCGCGAGAGGGTACAGTGCCCCCCGATGCGCGTCGCGCTCCTCTTCACAGACGGCGTCGGCGTAGGCCGCGCCGATCCCGAGCACAACCCGCTGGCGCGGGCCGACTACCTCTTGTCGCAGTTCTCCGATGGCAGCGGCACGCCGCTCCCGGCCGGCGGCGCGCGCCACGACGTCGACACCACCTTCGGCGTGCCGGGGCGCCCCCAGTCGGCGAGCAACCAGGCGGCGCTCTACACCGGGCGGCCGGCGCCCCAGCTCGTCGGGCGGCACGTGCTGGGCTACCCGTCGGCCCCGCTCCGGGCCCTCATCGCCGAGTCCTCCATCGTCAGCGCGCTCACGGCCTCGGGGCGCACGGCGACCTTCGCCAACGCCTACCCGTCGGCCTGGCTCGACGCGCTCGGGCTGCGCCGCAGGCCGTCGCCCGACGACGGCGTGCCCGTGCCTCCCGCGGTGCTGCGGCGCGTGCGGCCCTCGGCCAGCACCCTCGCCATGGCCGCGGCGCAGGTGCCGCTGCGGACGCTCGACGACGCGCGGCGCGACGAGGGCCTCACCCACGACGTC
>CAYUZK010000107.1:4096-20758 GCA_964449625.1 uncultured Archangium sp. | reverse complement strand
GGTGACGACGGCCCGCGCCATCGCCCCCGCCGCCGGCGACCAGCTCGTGCTGTATGCCGAGTCGCTCGACGACGCCTGGCTCACGGCGCTCGAGGCGCGCTTCGGCAAGACGCGGCTGTGGCGCGTGAAGGACCTCGCCCAGTGGCGCCAGGCCACGGTGGAGGCCGACCCGCTCGACGGCTCACCGGAGGCGGTGGGCCTGCGCTTCCTCCGCCGGGAGGTGCGCCTGCTGCGCGCGGGGGCCCTCGGGCACCTGACGCCGGAGGACCTCGAGGACGTGAAGCTCCACCGGGCCGGCGGCGAGGTACCGCTGCGCTACGACCGCAAGCGCAAGCTGGCGCTGATCGACCCCGGGCACCCGCTCGTCGCGCGCACGCTCGCGGAGGCGAGGCAGCGGCCGGAGCGCGTGTGGGTGCTGCTCGCGGCGCTCTTCGGCCTCGTCAACCGCGAGCTCCACCACGTCACCGACGAGCACGAGGCCCAGCTGGTGCTGGCGCTCGCCGGCCACCTCGCGGCGAACCCGAAGCTGCTCTCCGCCCCGGAGTGACGACGCCCCGGCGCCCCCGACGCGAGCGCGCTAGGCTTGCGGCCATGAAACTCTCCAAGCGCGTCACGCAGCTGCTCTCCCCGAAGAAGAAGAAGACGAGCACGACGACGAAGGTGCTGATGGGCGCGGGCGCGACGCTGGCCGTCGCGGGCGCCGTCGGCGCGGCGCTGAAGGTCGCCGCCAACAAGAAGAAGGCGAAGGCCGCCGCGGTCACCGCGAAGGACGACGCTGCGGCGAAGGCCCGCATGGAGGCCGAGGGCGGCGGGATGAAGCCCGTCACGCCCGCGAAGCGCGCGAAGCGGGCCCCGGCACGCCGGAAGTAGAGCTCAGCGTCACGGCGCGCCCGGCCGGGCGGTGCTCTTCCGGGAGCGCCGCGGCCTCGTCGCACGCGCACCAGCGCCAGCGAGGGCCCCGCGACAGCGCGTCGCGCCCGAGCGCGAGGCCCGGCACGCGAGTGCCCGACGCGGAGCCGCCGCCCCAGCCCGGCCCTGCGTCCTCGCGGAGCTCCGACCCGACGCGGGCGTGGCTGAGGAGCGGCTCCGGGGTCGCCGCGGCGGTGACGCACGCCCGCAGCGCGTCAGCCAGGCGCCGCGGAGCGACGCACGCTCATCACGCGGGCTGGAGGAAGCGCCCCTGCGCCAGGGCCTCGACGAGCAGCCCGGCCTCCGCGGCAGGGAGCCTCACCTTCGCCCTCAGCTGCGCGAGCGCCGCCTCCACCGTCGTCGGCCGCGCGAAGGCCTCGAGGGCCGCGAGGAGCGCCGCGCCGTCAGCGCCCTGCTGGAGCGAGGCGTCGCGGAAGCGGCGCGGGCTCAGCGTCGGCGCCAGGGCCAGGCCGTGGCCGTTGTTCGCGCGCACCACCGTCACCGCCGCCTTCGCCACGCCCGCCGGCACGCGCCACGCGCCGAGCCACGCCCCCAGCGAGAGCTGCTGCGTCGAGGCGGCCGCGGCGACGAGGCGCACGCCCCGCGGCAGCGGCACACGCGCCTTCTCCTCGGCGTGCGCCCAGACGAGCGCGTCCACCTGCGCGGCGGTGGCCTCCACCTCGGCCTCGAAGGCCCGGTCGGCGTAGCGCACCATGGGCACCGCGCGGTCACCCGGCGCCTGCGCCTCGAAGAAGTCGACGAACTCCTGAAAGGTGCGCGCCTGGCTCGTCATGCCGAAGCGGTCCGGGTGCTCCGTCACCAGGGCCCCGGGCTGCGCCTCGAGGCGCTGGTAGCCGACGGTGCAGTCCATCGCCACGAGGCGCTCCACCAGCCGCTGCTCCTGGCCCAGCGTGAGGCGGTTCGCGTAGGGCAGCCCCGCGATGCCGGAGATCTCCAGCTCCAGGTTCGGGTGCCGGCGCGCCAGCGCGATGACGCGCAGCAGCTCCGCGTCGCTCGGGCACGGCTTGAGCAGCCCGCGCCGCATGGTCTCCTGCCGCTGCGCCTCGGAGAAGCAGCCGATGTCGATGACCATGAAGACGCGCCCGAGGCGCTGCGCGAGGAGGTCGACGAGGTCCGGCGGCGGCACGCCCCACAAGAAGTAGGTGACGGCGTGCCGCGAGAGGTCGAGGCCCTCCCACGCCTGCGCGAGGAGCTCGGCGGAGCTGCCGGCGAAGTCGTAGCGGAGCTGCCAGGTGCGCGGGGCGATCTCCCGGTGGTCGCGCTGCACGCAGGCCACCGGCCTCAAGAAGGGCCTGGCCCGCCCGAAGGTGGCCTTCTGCATGCCGCGGGTGCCCGCGCAGTAGAGGCAGTTCTCGCCGCAGCCCTTGCCCGGCGCGACCCAGCCCGAGAAGGAGTCCGCGTCTTGCCGGCTCAGGAAGAGCTCGTCGAAGTGTGAGTAGTAGACGTCGTCGGTCTTCGCCCCCTGCTGGTACCCGAGCGCGGGCGTGAGCGCGCCCCGGTGCCCGCGGCTCACGACGTTGGGCGGCGCCGCGTCGCCCCGGGCCAGCCCCAGGAGCGGCACCTCGCCGTCGCCCAGCACCACGTGGTCCACGCAGCCCTGCGCGAGGAGCTCCTTCCACCAGGCCGAGGCGCTGTTGCCGCCGAAGACGATCTCCACCTCGGGGTCGAGGGCCTTGAGCGTGCGCGCCACGAGCAGCCCCCGCGCGACGTGGTGAAACCACTTGAGGCTGATGCCCACCAGGCGCGGCCGCACGTGCGCGACGAGGGCCGCGAGCGTGCGCGACACGTCGGCCTCCGTCTCGTCGTCGTCGGTGAGCCGCACCACGGCCTCGACGCCGTGCCGGCGCAGGTAGCTCGCCAGGTAGAGCAGCCCGCAGGTGGCCTCGCCGGTGCCGGCGCCGAGCAGCAGCACCGGCCCGCCAGTGCGCCGCGGCGCGCGCGTCTTCGGGCTCACGGAGCGCGGCTCAGGGCTTCACGTTCGCCCAGGCGGCGTCGCCGGAGAGCCACCGGCTCGTCCACGTCACCAGCGGCACGTTGCCCGGGCCGGTGATGCTCAAGAGCCGGCCCAGCATCACGTGCTCGCTCCCGTCGAGGAGGAAGTAGCGCATGTTGGCGCGGCCGTCGTAGCTGGCAGAGAGCAGGCCCTCGGTGCGCTGCTGGAACGTCGCGGGGTCGTAGCCGAAGAACTGCCGCAGCACGCTGTCCTGCGTGTACGCGAGGAGCCCGAAGCGGCGCGAGGGGTACTTCTGCGCGAGGTACGGCGGGTACTTCGTGAAGTCGGTGGTGCAGTCGGCGCAGTCGGCAGGGATGGCGAAGTTCCACATCGCCAGCCACTCGGCCAGGAGCGTGCCGTTGGGCGTCACCATCTGCCCGCAGTCGGCGAGCACGTGCACCTCGGCCTGCGCCCACGTCGCCACGACGCGCTCGTAGTTGAGCTGCGCGCCATAGGCGCCGGCCGACGAGCCCGAGAGGAAGACCCGCTCCGCGTCTGGGAAGGTGTCCTTGAGGCGCAGGAGGAAGGCCTCCATGTTCTTCCCGCCCTTGTGGTGCACCGTCATCGGCGCCCGGTTGGGCACGTCGTAGGTCTGCACCGCGTCGCCGGCGTGTACGTCGCCGGTGCAGTAGGGCACGTAGACGAAGCTCATCTCCTTGAGCGGGTTCGCCGCGTTGGTGCGCGAGAAGGGCGCGGCGTTCTTCGTGCCGTCCGCGGCGAAGTGCGTCGAGGTGTAGCCGGTGTCGAGGTTGGTGGCCGAGCCGATGACGCCGCAGGTGAGCCCGTTCCAGCAGGCGCCGCCGCCCTGGAGGTAGATGAAGAGGTCCTTCGAGCGGGTGCTCACGTTGACCGCCACGCCCGTGGGCGCCCCGTTGCCGCAGGCCGAGTCGGGGAAGTCCTGCCAGGTCCACGTCTCCACCGGCGCGACGATGGGGCGGCCCGCGTCGGGCGGGTCCACCGGCGGGGGCAGCACGCAGCGCTTCTCGGCGCAGACCTGGCCGCCGCTGCACACGTCGCAGTTGAGGCCCGCGGTGCCGCAGGCCCTGTCGGCCGTGCCGTCGAGGCACTGGCCGTCGGCGGCGCAGCAGCCCGCGCACGTCGCCACGGAGCACGCCGGCGCGGGGGCGCCGCAGGAGGAGGAGGAGACGGCGAAGCCGAGGACGAAGGCGAGCGAGGCGAGCAGGAACGGCGTACGCATGGACGTCGCTGATAGCCCCGAAGCGCGGCCGTCGCCACCCCCCCGGCCCACGGCGCACTCACCGCTGCGCGCGACCCCGGAGGGCGCTAGTCAGTGCGCCATGAAAGCCCTCATCGTCGGTGCTGGACCGGGCGGCCTCTCCGCGGCCCTCAACCTCGCGGGCCTCGGCGTCGACGTCACGGTGGTCGAGAAGGAGGCCATTCCCGGTGGGCGCATGCGCGGGCTGACGCTGGGCGCGCAGGGCGAGTATCAGATCGACACCGGCCCCAGCATCATGCAGCTCCCGCAGGTGCTCGAGCGCATCTTCCGCCGCTCGGGCCTGCGCATCGAGGACTACGTCTCGCTCGTGCGGCTCCCCGAGAACACCCGCGTGCACTTCTGGGACGGCACGCACCTCGACACCCACTGGGACCAGGAAAAGATGAAGGCCGAGGTGGCGCGGCTCAACCCCGCGCTCGTGCCCGCCTACGAGACGTGGCACGCGAAGAGCCGCGAGAAGTACCGCGTCGCCTACGGCACCTTCATGGCCCACCCGGCCGACTCGCTCGGCTACTACAACCCGCTGCGGCTGCTGCCCGCCGCGAAGTTCAAGCCGTGGCAGACGCTCTACGCCCACCTCGACGAGACCTTCCACGACGACCGCTTCAGCTACGCCTTCAGCTACCCGTCGAAGTACCTCGGGCTCCACCCCACCACCTGCTCGAGCGTGTTCTCCGTCATCCCCTTCCTCGAGCTCGAGTTCGGGGTGTGGCACGTGATGGGCGGCTTCCGCGCGCTCGCCGCCGGCATGAAGAGGGCCGCGGAGGACCTGGGCGCCACCTTCCGCATGGCGTCGCCCGTGGCGAAGGTGCTGGTGGAGCACAAGAAGGCCGTGGGCGTGGAGCTCGTCTCCGGCGAGCGGCTCTTCGCCGACGTGGTGGTGGTGAACGCCGACCTGCCCTACGCGGCGCGCACGCTCATCGACGAGTCGTGGCGCGAGGGCACGCGGCTGTCGAACGCCGCGCTCGAGAAGGCGAAGTACTCGTGCAGCACCTTCATGCTCTACCTCGCGCTCGACAAGGTCTACGCCGAGCTGCCGCACCACCTCATCTACCTCTCGAACGCTGCGCGCCGCACCGACAAGGCCGCCCTCGAGGACAGGCACGCCGACCTCGACGACCCGCCCTTCTACGTGGTGAACCCCAACGTCACCGACCCCGCGGGCGCGCCGAAGGGGCACTCCGCGCTCTACGTGCTGGTGCCCACGCCCAACACCGCCGGCGACCACGACTGGCCGCGCATCGAGGCGGAGCTGACGAAGAAGGTGCCCGGCTGGCTCTCCAAGGTGGGCCTGCAGGACGTCGAGCGGCACATCGTGGCGAAGCAGGCCTTCACCGCGCAGACCTGGCGCGACGACTTCAATGTGCACCGCGGCGCGGTCTTCAACCTCTCGCACACCTGGCTGCAGCTCGGGCCGCTGCGGCCGAAGGTGCGCTCGCCGCACGTCGAGAACCTGTACTGGGTCGGCGGCGGCACGCACCCGGGCTCGGGTCTGCTCACCATCATGGAGAGCGCCAACATCGCCGCGAACTACGTGAGCGAGCGCCTGGGCCGCGGGCCGCTCGTGGACTGGCCGTGGGTGCCCCCCGAGGGGAGCCTGCCCACCTCCGAGGGCATGCCCGCGGCGGTGGTGAAGCGGCCTCGCGCTGGCTGAGCGCCCGCGAGGTGACGGCGCGCCTCGCCCGGGAGTGACGAGCCCCTCCTCGACAGGGCATCGTCTCACCGCCGGAGCGTTGAGGCCCGGGCTGTGCCCGAAGCGAGTGCGGGCCTGCGCTGTCGACTTCCGGAGACCGTCATGACCCAGGCGAGGCGACGAGCGAGTGAACATGACACCCTGTCCCCCGTCTCTGCCCGCCCCATGCGCCCCCTCCTCCTCGCCAGCGCCGTGCTCGCCTGCTGCGTGACGCCTCGCAGCGCGTCCGGGGCCAGCGAGCCTCCAGCGCTCCCTGCCCAGCCCGCGAGGCCGGTGGCCGTCGAGCGCACGCCCTGCCCGCTCCAGGCGCCGCGCGCTCCGGCCTGCCGCTTCACCCCCGTCGATGGCGCGGTAGGAGGTGCCGTCCGCCGCGTCGCGCGCCCCACCTGTCCTCCCGCCCTCACGCCCGCCTTCACTGGCAGCGGGAGCGACACCGTCCTCTCTCTCGTCTTCCACTTCACCGAGGGCAAGGTGCCCGTCACCGTCGCCACGCTGCACCAGGTGGATGGGCGCTTCCTCCCGGTGCCCGCCGAGCTCTCGAGCGCCTTCCTCGTGGGTGACGCCCTGGTGGGGCTCACGCAGACCGCGCGCGGGCAGGCCTTCTGGCGCGACGGCGTCTGCGAGTCGCCGATGGCCGGGCAGGTGCTGAGCATCGCCCCCCTGGGCACGGGCGACGTCGCCGCGGTCGTGGAGACGCGAACCCGGGGCCAGGAGGTGATGGTGCGCGACGCCCGGGGCGAGTGGTCGACGTTCGGGGCGGTCGCCGCTGGCTCCGCGCCCCGCCTCAGCGCCTCCGCCGGGCGCGTCGCGGTGTACTTCCAGGACGTGGGTCACGCGTCAGCCTGGGAGCACGGCGTGCTCTTCCCCGACCTCCGCCGCACGGAGATCGTCCGCCGCCGAGACGTCACGCCCAGGGTGGTACCGCACCCCGTCGTCACGCCAGGGGAACTCCGGCCAGGCTCCCGCTTCGCGTTCGGCGTCACGGTGGAGCTGGATGAGGACGGCACGCTCGCGGTGGACCGGTACCGCCCCGGCCGGAGTTACGAGCGCCTCCCCGTCGCCCAGTTCGAGCCGCTCCCCGGCTGCCGCCGAGACGTGACCGGCCGCGCCCGCTTCGCGACCCGCACAGCGCCGGCCATCGCCACGCTGAGAGACGGGACGGCGCTCGTGGCCCTCGTCGAGAGCGCCGGGGAGTGCGAGGGGACCGTGCTGCCCCCCGAGCCCGTGCGCTGTGCGCCCGGGCAGCCGTGCAGGGCTCCGCCGCCCCGGTGGAAGCTCGAGGAGCTCAGCCGCACCAACACCCTGGTGCTGTGGACCATCGGGAGCACCGCGCGAGAAGCCCTGCGCGTGCGCCTGGCGAGCGGGGCAGCCGCCGAGCGTTACCTGATCGGCGTCTCGCTCGCCGTGACGGACGAGCGCATCTTCGCCTGGGCCGGCGGTCACCTGGTGGAGCTGGACCGCGCCGCGCTGGAGCCAGCGCGATGAGCGCGCTCGTCCTCTTGGCCCTCGCCGCGCTGGACGCCGGGGTCGAGCTGCCGCTGCGCGCGACTCCACCGGCGCCGCGCCTCGTGCCTGTGTCGGTGAGCCCGTCGTCGCAAGCGCCGTGCACCCTCGAGCGGCACCGCTACGACGACGCGCGGGTGACGGAGCAGTGGGTCGCCCGCTGCCCCTCGCTCGAGGGCCCCTGGCTCGCCACCGAGCCCGAGCCGCGCGTCGCGGTGGTGGGCCTCTATGGCCAGCAATACACCGACACCACGCTCGCCTTCCGGCCCGGCGAGGCGGCGGCCTTCGCGCGCTCGACGCCGCCGGCGTGGGTGCCCCCCACGGCCCTCGCGCGCCTCGACGCGCTGCGCGCCACGCCCGTGCCGGGCTTCGTGCGCCTGGCCGAAGACGCGCGCGACGGCGCCGTGCTGGGCCACAGCCACCAGCGCGGCTACCTGCGCCTGACGAAGGAAGGCGCTCGCCCGCTCTTCTCGCGGCCACTGCCCGGCGTGGCCGGCACGCCGATGCAGGCCCTCGTCTTCGACGCCGATGCGGGCGTGCAGGAGCCGTGGCTCGCCTACGCCCCCGACCCGTGGCGCCGCGTCGAGGTGCGCCTGCGCTCCCCCGCGGGCGAGGAGCGGCTGCTGTACGAGCGACCCGCGCGCAGCCACGGCGGGAACTACCGCGTGACGAGCCTCGTCGCCGTGCGCGCGGCGCCGTTCGCGCTGCCAACCCTCGGCGTCATGGCCGACCGAGACTTCCTGCTCTTCACCCCTGCCTCGAAGACGGCCCTCGCGCCCTTCCTCGTTCGCCGGGCGCCCGCGCCGTCCGTGGGCGAGCGCCCGCTCCCGCCGGGTGAGGCCGGGCGGCCTCGCCGCGAAGGCGCCCCCTGCGCCGAGGTGCAGCAGCATGACGAGGAAGAGGCGGTGCTCGCGCCGAAGCTCTTTGCCTGGCAGGGCCGCACCTTCATCGCCTTCGTGAGTCAGGTGCAGCACACGACGCGGCGCCTGGGCCCGGTGCCCCGCAGCGGGAAGACGCCCGCCGAAGACCGCCTGACGTGCGCGTGGATCATCGACGCCCAGGGTATCGACGTGTCGCTGGCCGTGGGCGAAGTCACCGCGACGGGCGCCGTACGCGAGCTGGTGCGCACGGCGCTCGAACTCGTGCCCAGTGACGTGCACGGCCTGCGGACCTTGCTGGCCGTGGAGGGCGACGAGCTGCTCGTGGTGACCAGCCAGCTCGGCGCGCTCGTCGTGACGCGCGTGGACCTCCCGGCGGCGACGGCCCGCCGAGACACCAGGAAGGGGTCGCCTTGAAGCCACGCGCGTGGATCCTCGCGCTGCTGCTCCTGGGCCTGGCGCCCGCGTGCACCGCGGCGCCCTGCCCCGTCGACCTGGCCGATGCGGGCTGCGTCACCGCGCCGGCGTGCGCCGACGCCGGCGAAGGCCTCACCTGCGAACGCGACGGCACCTCGTGCCAGCTCTGCGAGGGCGGCACCTACCACTCGTCCACCGCGCGCTGCGAGCGAGCCGGCGACGGCGGCCTCGCGTGGGTCATCAGCCGCGGCATTCCACCGATGGGCTGCCCCCCGCAGTGAGCATCGCCTCGAACTCCGAGGGGAAGGTCTGCGGCGCCGCGCCGGCCATCGTCCGCTCCTCTGTGGCTACGCCGTGAAGCGCTGGGGCCGCGCCCGGAGCGAGGCCGACGCGCCGACCTCGGCGCACCACGCCTCCCAGGCGGCTCGCGGCGCGCCTTGCCACGCGAGGGCCTCGAGCGGCTCGGCGAGGGGTACGTCGCGGCGCAGCGTGGCCAACGTGCGATAGAGCGTGGCCTCGGCCCGACCCTGCTCGAGCGACGCCGACAGCCGCTCGGCCCCGCGCACCTTCACCGCCCACGCGCTCGCCGCCGGGGGAATGTCCTCGAGGTGCGGGTACGTCGCCAGCACCTGCGCGGTGGACTTCTCGCCCCAGCCCTCGAGCCCGGGGATGCCATCGGCCGTGTCGCCCACCAGCGCGAGGAAGTCGGGCACGCTGGGCGGCCGCAGCGTCTTGTCGGCCCACAGCGTCGCCTCGGTGATGACGCGCTGGCGCATGCGGTCGACCTGCACCACGCGCTCGCCCGAGAGCACCTGGGCCAGGTCCTTGTCGGGCGTGAGGATGCGCACCTGCGCCACGCGGGGGTCGGCGCCGTACTTCACCGCGGCCGTGGCCAGCGCGTCGTCGGCCTCGAACTCCCCCATGCGCCACACCGTGACGCCGAGCGCCGCCGCGCCGCGCTCCACGTCGTCGAACTGCGCGCGGAGCTCCGGGGGCACGCCCTCGTCGCTCTTGTAGCCCTCGAAGAGCCCGTTGCGGAACGAGGTGATGGGGTTGTCGAAGGCGATGGCGAGGTGGGTAACGGCCTCCTCGGCGTCCTGCAGCAGCATGAGGAGCGAGCTGACCACCCCCACCGTGGCCTTGAGGTCCTTGCCGTCGGGGCCCGCGTGCGAGGGGCGCTTGCTGAAGTGCGCGCGGAAGAGCTCGAAGGTGCCGTCGACGAGGTGCACCCGCATGGCGTCAGGCGTCGCCGCAGAAGCGCGCGTAGACCGGGCTCTCCTCGTCCTTCTCTTCGTGGCGCTCGATGTCGGCCTGCACGGCCTCGAGCTGCGGCAACCAGGTCTTCTCGTCGGCGCCGGGCTGGTCGAGCTGCTGCTCGAGGGCCTCGCGCCAGGGGTAGAGCAGGTCGAGGGCGTTGGGCACCTGCCCCTTCGCCGCCGTGGCCAGCGTGATGACCTTCTCGAACTCGCCGGCGTCGAGGGCGCCGTAGACGCCGCGCAGCGGCTCCTCCTTCGGCAGCGGGTCGATGAGCGCGGTGAACTCCCCGTCTTTGCGGAAGCCGTCGAAGTCGGGCTCGAAGCGGGCCAGCGTGCGCACGGCGATGGTGCCCGCCGCGTTGTCGAGCGACTTCTGGAGGTGCGAGAGCACCTGCGGCTTCTTGCCCAGGCGCGCCATCACCCGCGCCGCGAGGTAGTGCGACTCGGGGTCCGTGGCGTCGACCGCGAGGGCGCGCTTCAAGTAGCCGGCCGCCTTCACCGCGTCGTGCTGCGCGTTCATCACGTCCTCCGCGAGCAGGCGCAGGCTGGGCGGGTGCTCGAGCTTGAGGGTGTCGAGCACGAAGGTGGCCGCCGGCTGGCCCAGGGTGGGGTTCTCGGCGAGCGCGTCGACCAGGCGGTTGGCGATGCCGTGCAGCTCCCACGTGAGCTGGTGCTGCGTGTCCTCGTCGGTGGCGGTCGAGAGCTTCGCGCGCACCAGGTCGAAGGCCTTCGAGAGCGAGGCCTGGCCGGGGCTCGTCTTCGCCGTCACGCACAGCGCCAGGCCCAGCCAGGCGTGGGCCTGGGGGTCGGCGCCGTCCTTCTCGACCCGCGCGCGCGCGAGCTGCTCGACCTGCTCCGGGTCTTGCTGGAGCCAGGCGTCTTCGATGGGGTCGAGCTGGTCGAGGTTGGCTTCGTCGTCCACGCCGGGGTTCGTCGCGTCGTCGCTCATGGCCGGCGCACTGTACGCGGACTCTTTTTCGCTTTCGTGATCGTCGTGGCCGTATTGCCACTCATGCCAGCCCTGCCCGAGGCTGAAAATCGGCCCGCCGTGGCCCCCGCTCCGCCGTTTCGACGCTCCCCCTCGCCTCTGACGCGCCGCGCAACAGCCAAGGGCTCGATTTCGCTTCGACTGACCCCTTGGCGCGCCGTTCGCAAGACTGTATTCTGTTGACACTGCTGTTCGCCGCTCTCCTCACGCCCCACCGCCGACCCCGGGGACCCACACATGTTCGACTGGCTGCACACGTTGTTCTCGCGCGATCTCGCCATCGATTTGGGCACGGCGAACACGCTCATCTACCTGCGGGGCATGGGCATCGTGTCGAACGAGCCCTCCGTGGTGGCGGTGCAGCAGGACGCGCGCGGGGGCAAGAAGGTGCTCGCGGTGGGCAAGGAGGCGAAGGAGATGCTCGGTCGCACGCCGGGCAACATCGTCGCCATTCGCCCCATGAAGGACGGCGTCATCGCCGACTTCGAGATCACCGCGGCGATGCTCAAGTACTTCATCCAGCAGGCGCACCAGCGGAAGTTCAACGTGAAGCCGCGCATCGTCATCGGCATCCCCTCGGGCATCACCGAGGTCGAGCGGCGCGCGGTGCGAGAGGCGGCCGAGAACGCGGGCGCCCGCGAGGTGCACCTCATCGAGCAGCCCATGGCCGCGGCCATCGGCGCCGGGCTCCCGGTGACGGAGCCGTCGGGCAACATGATCGTCGACATCGGCGGCGGCACGACCGACGTGGCCGTCATCTCGCTCGCGGGCATCGTGTACTCGAAGTCGGTGCGCGTCGGCGGCGACAAGCTCGACGAGGCGATCATTCAGTACGTGAAGCGCAAGTACAACCTGCTCATCGGCGAGCGCACGGCCGAGCTCATCAAGATGGGCATCGGCACCGCGTACCCGACCGACGAGGTGATGACGATGGAGATCAAGGGCCGCGACCTCGTGGCCGGCGTGCCGCGCACGCTCGCCGTCACCAGCGACGAGATCCGCGACGCGCTCGCCGAGACGGTCAACGGCATCGTCGACGCGGTGAAGATGACGCTCGAGCGCACCCCGCCCGAGCTGGCCGGCGACATCGCCGACCGCGGCATCGTGCTCGCGGGCGGCGGCGCGCTGCTCAAGAACCTCGACACGCTGCTGCGCGAAGAGACGGGCCTGCCGGTGTTCCTCGCCGAGGACCCGCTCTCGTCGGTGGTGATGGGCGCGGGCAAGGCGCTCGAGTCGCTCGACATGCTGCGCGCGGTCGCCACGCCGACCTGACCTCTTCGCCGGCTCGATGCGCCTGGGGCCTCCCCGCTACGCCGGCCTCGACCTCGTCCGCGCGGGCGCGATGCTGCTGGGCCTCGTGTACCACGCGACCTACGCGTGGCTGCCCGACGTCGCGCCCTGGTACTTCGTGGCCGACGCCTCGCCGGTGCCGGGCCTGGGCGTCGTCACCGGCACGCTGCACGCCTTCCGCATGCAGCTCTTCTTCGCGCTCTCGGGCTTCTTCTCGCACCTGGTGCTGGAGCGGCGCGGGCTCGATGACTTCCTCGCCGACCGCGTGCGCCGCCTCGTGGTGCCCCTGGCGGCGAGCCTGCCCGTCGTCGTCGTCGCGGACCACGCGCTGCGCGCCGCGAGCCTCGCGCGGGGCCTCATGTCACCGGCCTACGCCGCGCAAGACGCGTGGCGCGCGGGGCCGCTGCACCTGTGGTTCCTCGTGTACCTCTTCGCCTTCTGCGTCGTGGCCTGGGCCCTGGCGCGCCGCGGGCTCACGGGCCACGCGCGGCTGCGGCCGCTGGTGAAGTGGCCCGAGCTGCTGCTCCTCGCCTTCACGGTGCCGACGTGCGTGGGGTTGTGGCTGCACCCGGAGAACCGGCCCGACGCGCACCTGTGGCCGATGCCCTTCGAGGCGCTGCACTACGGGCTCTTCTTCGCGGCGGGCTGGCTCCTGTGGCCGCTGCGAGAGGCGCTCGGGGCGCTGCGGGCGCGGGGCCCGGCCTTCACGGTGCTGGGCGTGGGCCTGGCGCTCGTCGTCTCCTCGGGGCCGCTGCAGTGGCAGCCGGTGGGCCAGGTGGCGAGCGGGCTCGTCGCGTGGCTGTTGACGCTGGGGCTCTTCGGGCTGGCGCTGCGGCTGCCCGACGGGGAGCGCCCGTGGCTGCGCTTCCTCGTGGAGAGCTCGTACTGGGTGTACCTGGTGCACTACCCGGTGGTGCTGGCGCTGCAGCTGTGGTTCGCGCAGCAGGCGCTGCCGGGGCTCCTCGAGTACGCGCTGACGGTAGCGCTGACGGCGGCCTTCGCGTTCATCACGTTTGCGCTCTTCGTGCGGCCGACGCGCCTGGGGCCGTGGCTGGGGGTCAAGCCGCGGTGACGATCACCGCCGCTTCACCCGCCGTGCGCGAATGCGCGAGAGCGCCACCGGCGTGATGCCGATGTACGAGGCCACCTGGTGCTGGGGAATGTGCGCGAGGTGCTCCGGCCGCTCGGCGCAGAAGCGCTCGTAGCGCTCCTCGGCCGAGAGCTGGAGGAACTCGTACTCGCGCTGCTCCTTCTGCACGAAGTGGAGCTCGACGAAGCGCCGGTTGAGGCGCTGGAGCTCGAGCGAGTCTTCGGCGAGCGCGTCGACCTTCGCCACCTCGAAGGTGAGCAGCGTGGTGGGCGCGAGCGCCTGAATGAAGGTGCGCGAGGGCCGCCGCAAGATGAGCTCGGCGTAGGGCGCCGAGAACTCGAGCGGCCCGCGGAAGGCCTTCACCGACTCGCGGCCCTTCGCGTCGACGTAGAAGTGACGCAGCAGCCCCTCGAGCACCACGGCGATGCGGTCGGCCGGCTGCCCGGGCTGCGAGAAGAACTCGTGCTTGCCCAGGGTCAGCTCGCCGGTGGCCTGAAGCAGCCGGGCCCAGGTGGCCCGACTCAGCGGCGCCAGCTGCGTCAGCCGCTCGCGCAAGGCGGCGGCCCGGGGGTCTCGGGCGTCCATCCGTCACTTCTTAGCTTGAGTTAACGCAAGGCACCCCGGCCTCTGCGACACCTCGGCCCATGAGCCTGAACGTCTACGCGGTGGTGACGCCCTTCGTGCTGCTCCTCATCCTGGCGGAGATCGCCTGGTGCGTCTGGAAGAAGAACGGGTACTACGAGTTCCAGGACTCCATCGCCTCGCTGGGCACGGCCATCATCAACCAGTGCGTCAACGTGGCGGTCGCCGCGCTCTGGTTCCCGGTGCTGGTGTGGCTCTCGGCCCACGGGCTCTTCCACTTCGAGGCCACCGCGCTCAACGTGGTGCTGCTCTTCCTGGGCATCGACTTCCTCTTCTACTGGTTCCACCGCTTCGGGCACCGCACCAACATCGGCTGGGCGGCGCACATGCCGCACCACTCGACGGAGGAGATGAACTACGCGGTCGCGCTCCGCGCCTCGGTCACGCAGCGCTTCTTCAGCTTCTTCTTCTACTGGCCGATGGCGCTGCTGGGCTTCAAGGCCCAGGAGGTCATCGCCATGGTGGCCTTCCACCTCGTGCTCCAGCTCATCCCCCACACGCGGGTGGTGCCGCGGCTGCCCGCCTTCATCTCGTCGTGGATGAACACCCCCAGCCACCACCGCGTGCACCACGCGCGCAACGACAAGTACCTCGACAAGAACTACGGCGGCTTCCTCATCATCTGGGACAAGCTGTTCGGCACCTTCGAGCCCGAGACCGAAGAATGCAGCTACGGCGTCACCTCGCCGCCCAACACGTGGGACCCGACGTTCATCAACTTCCAGGTCTGGCGGCAGGTCGCGAAGGACGCGGTGCTGGCCCCGAAGCTCTTCGACAAGCTGCGCGTGTGGTTCATGCCCACGGGCTGGCGGCCGCAGGGCGTGCCTGAGCTGCCCAGGGGCGCCTGGAAGGACCCCGAGGGCCGGGAGCTCAAGTTCCAGTCGGTGATGCTGCCCGGCGCCAAGCCCTACCTCGTCTTCGCCGTGGCCCTGGGCTTCCCCCTCATGCTGCTCGTCACGCGGCACGACACGGCGCTGACCATCGTGGACCAGGTCGTCCTCTCGGCGCTGCTGTGGGCTGGCGCTACCGCGTGGGGCGGCATCCTCGAGAGCAAGCGCTGGGGTGCGGGCCTCGAGGCCGGCCGGCTGGCGCTGACGGCGGCCCTGCTGGGCCAGCTCGCCGTGCGCGGGCTGATGCCGGCGACCTGGGCGCTGGTGGGCAACGTGGTGCTGCTCGCCTCGGCGGCGTGGGTGATGGTGCTCGGCGCCCGCGCCGCGGCCAGCTCCGGCTCGGGCGAGGTGAGCCCGGTCGTCGCGCGCTGACGGGGGCGCGTCAGCCCGGCATCTGCACGCGCTCTTCGTCGAGCGCGCGGCGGGCGGCGGACAGCTTGGTGAAGGCGGCCTCCACCACGAGGCTCACCATCTGCTTGTCGCCCCGCTCGTTGATCTGCAGCTGCGAGAGCGCGAGCTGGAGCTCCTGCTCGGCGATGGCCAACAGCGCGCTGGCCGCATCAATCCTGTCCCGGGTCGTCAAGGGGCCACCATGACAGGTCCGACGGCGCGGCGCCTCTGCGAGGTCCCCCGTTCGTCGTGCTAGCTGTGGGGGCATGTCTGCCCCGCTCCGCGCAGCCCCCCTGGACAAGCGCGTGCTGGCCGGCGCGGTGGACACGGCCCTCATCGTCGTGCTGTGCGCGGCCACCTTCCTCGTGCCGCTGCTCCTGCGCGGCGTGGTGCTGCCGATGTGGGGCGTGCTGGCGGTGATGGTCGGCTACTCGGTGCTGCCGCTGGCCTTCCTCCACCGCACCCTGGGCATGGCGCTCTTCGGGCTGGAGCTCACCCGCCGCGACGGCCACCCGGTGGACCTCGCCAACGTGCTCTTCCGCGAGCTGCTGGGCCGGGGCTTCTTCCCGGCCGCGTACCTCCTCACCCTCGCCGTGGGCCTGGTGGCCTCCGCCCTGCGCGTGGGCGGCACGCTCGCGCCGCCGGTGCTGACGGGCGTGATGACGCTCGCCTCCATGGCCGCCGTCAGCGTCGCCCTCGTCGGGCACCTCGTCGCCCTGGGCCGGCCCGACCAGCGCACCCTGGCCGACCTCCTCGCGGGCAGCTTCGTGGTGAGGGCCCCCGCGCGGCCGCCCCCGACGGACCCCGACGAGCTCGCCGACTGGAAGGCCCACCGCGGCGGGGTGACGCGCAACGTCGTCATCGCGCAGGTGGTGCTCGCCGCTTCCGTGCTGGGGCTCCCGTGGCTCCTCACCCAGCGCGGCGGAGAGACGTCGCCGCAGCGCATCGCGCGCCTCAAGCTCGAAGGGCTGGAGCGGAAGTTCCAGGCCTCGCCGTCGAGCGCGTCGCTCGCCGTCGACCTCCAGCGCGAGTACTGGCGCCTGGGCCGCACCGCCGACGCCGACGCGGTGGAGCGGCAGCACCTCGCCGCGCTCCAGGTCCTCCAGGCCGGGCGCGAGACCGAGCTGCGTCAGCGCTTCGCGGCGGAGCCCGACCGAGAGAACGCGAGCGCGCTCCTCGAGCTGCTCGACCGGCAGGGGCGCGTCGACGACGCCGAGCAGGTCTACCGGCAGTGGCTGGGCGCGGCGCCCACCGCGTCGGCCCGCGCGGGCTTCGGCAACTGGCTCGCCACCAACGGCAAGACGACCGCGGCCGTGGAGGAGCTCGAGCGCGCGGTCGCGGAGAACCCGCTGGTGCCCTTCGGCCAGACGCTGCTCGGCGTGTCGCTCCAGCGCCTCGGCCGCCTCGAGGAGGCCCGGGAGCACCTCGAGCTGGCGCTCCTCGACGACCCGGAGGACGACGACGC
>CAYUZK010000107.1:0-3996 GCA_964449625.1 uncultured Archangium sp. | reverse complement strand
GCACACCCGCCGTCCGCCTGGCACGGCTGCGTCGCGCCCGAGACGCACTCGGCGAGGTTGCTCTCGTCGTCGTCCTGCGCGTCGGCGCAGCCCGGGTCCGCGGGGAAGTCCACGAGCGTGTCGCCGTCGTCGTCCACCCCGTTGGAGCACTGCGGCAGCCCGTCGGGCAGCAGGCGCAGGCGCGCGAGCCCCGCGTCCGTCGCGTCTGACACCACCATCAACTGCCCCTCGTCGGTGCGCGCGCTGCGCACGTACGCCACGGTCACGCTCAGGCTCTCACCGGGCAACAGCCGCGACGGGAGCGCGGGCGGCATCACCGAGAAGTCCGGGTTGTGCATGCCGGAGACGCCCACCTGGTCGATGGTCAAGGCCGCCGTGCCGACGCTGCGCACCTGCACCACCTTGCGCTCGAGGGCCGTGGTGGCCGGCGCGAAGCCGAGCGGATCCGGCGTGAAGCCGATGGCCGGCGCGATGGGCCCACCGCGCAGCGTGACGCGCAGGGGCTCCTCCTCCTTGCCCTCGGCGCGCACCAGCACCGCCGCCTCGTCGCCGCCCGGGCCCTGCGGGGTGAAGACCACCGGCACCTCCACGAAGCCGCTCGCCTCGACAGCGGCGGGCAGCGTGCCGAGCGCGAAGTCGGCGCTCCCGCCAGCCTCGAGCGCGAAGGTGACGTTGACCGGCGCGCGGCCGCCGTTCTCGAGCCGGAACCTGCCGCCCTTCGAGGTGCCCTCGGGCACGACGCCGAAGTCGAGCTCGTCGTCGGGTAGCGAGAGCGAGGCCTCGGTGGTGGTGACGACCTGGCGACCGCAGTTGCACCCCGCGGCGGCGACGAGGAGACCCAGCGCGGGGAGGAGTCGACGCATTGCCCGCACTCTGTCACGCCCGTCCGCGCACCGCCCATGGAGACGTGCACGCGGTGCAGCGCCGCGCGGCGCGATGCGATGGCCTGGAGCGGCGCTCAGCGCCCGGGGCCCAGGAGGAACTCCAGCGCCCACGGCAGGCGCCCCGCCCAGGCCGACTCGGTGTGCGTGGCCCCGGCTTGCACCACGTGCACCAGCGTCGCGTCGTCGACGTAGCCCAGGGCCCGGTAGGCCGCCGCCAGGCGCCGCGCGCCCTCCACGCCGTCGCTCGAGGGGCCGCTGTCGCCGCTGTCCACCCACACCTTGAGCGGCCGCGTCGAGCCCGTCTGCGCCACCAGCCCCAGGATGACCTCGTTGTCCCACCACACGCTGGGCGACATGGCGCCGACGAGGCCCCAGGTGCCGGCCTGCCGCACGCCGGCGTAGGCGCTGATGAGGCCGCCGAGGGAGGAGCCCATGATGACGGTGTCCTCGCGGCCAGGCCGGGTGCGGAGCTCCGCGTCGACGAAGGGCTTGAGCTCCTCGGCCATCATGCGGAGGAAGGCGTCACCGTTGCCGCCGCCGTAGCTCGCGTCGACCGTCGGCGTGTACTCGGCGATGCGCCCGGCCCCCGCGTTCTCGGCGCCCACCACGATGGCCTCGCGGAAGCGCCCGTCGTTGGCCGCGGCGTTCATCGCGTCGGCCACGCGCCACGTCACGCCGCCGAAGGCCGCCTGCGGGTCGAAGAGGTTCTGCCCATCGTGGAGGTAGACGACGGGCAAGCGCGCCGCCGCGTTCTCGAGGTACGTGGGCGGGAGGTACACGTACACGCCGCGCGTGTTGCCGAGGATGGTGGAGCTGAAGGCCGGCCAGCGCTTCGTCCACTCGCCGGCGTCGCGGAAGAAGCGCGGCGCCACCTGAGTCGTCGTGCCCTCGCGGCCGCGGTAGTTGGGGCCCTTCGACCAGGTGGTGTCATCGAGGAGCGGCTTCCACTCGAGGTCGCCCACGCGCGCGGTGACGGAGAGCGTCCAGGTCTCGTCGTCCACCTTCTGCATGGGCAGGCCCACCGTCCACGAGAAGGGCGCCACCGAGCCGCGCACGAAGACGCTCCGCGTGCCCGCCGGGTACTTCACCCGCAGCGTCGTGGTGATGACGGTGCCCGCGTCAGGCTGGCCGGCGTCCGGGGTGCCCGCGTCGAACGGCTGCCCCGCGTCGAGGCCAGCGTCGAGCGTCGTGCCGGCGTCGTCGCCCGGGTTCGTGGGCGCGCCGCACGCGGCGAAGAGGACGGCAGCCAGGAGCAGCCAGGAGGTGCGCACGGCGCCTGCCTCGCAGCGAAGGGGGCTGGCGGTCAAGCGCCGGCGCGGCGGCGCTGACGCAGCGGCTCCGGCAACGACACCACCGGGCCCGGTGACTGGCAGGCCTCGACGACGCAGGCGCGCGGGCGACCGCCAGCCGCACCGCCACCGAGGCCCGCGCCGGCCGTGGGTGGAGGCTCCGCCCCGAGCCCGGCGACTGGCCGGCACCGAGGACGCGGTCGAGCATGCGGCCTACGGCAGCAGCACCACCGAGCCCGTCGTCTCCCGAGCCTCGAGGGCGCGGTGGGCGGCCGCGGCGTCGGCCAGCGCGAAGGTGCGCGGCGGCTCGACCTTCACGTGCCCCGCGCGCAGCACCTCGAAGAGCGCGCCGGCGCTCAGCTCGAGCTCGGCGCGCGTCGCCACGTACGCGAAGAGCGCCGGCCGCGACACGTAGAGCGAGCGCAGGCCGCCGAGCGAGACGAGGTCGAGGGGCGCCGGCTTGCCGCTCGACTGGCCGAAGGACACCAGCATGCCGCGCGGGGCGAGCGCGTCGAGCGACGCCGGCACGGTGTCCTTGCCGACGGAGTCGTAGACGACCTGCGCGCCGACGCCGTGCGTGAGGGCCTTCACCCGCGCGACGAGGTGCTCCTCCGCCAGCACGATGACGTGGTGGCACGCGCGCGCGGCGAGGGCGGCCTTCTCGCGGCGCCCGACGACGCCGATGACGGTCGCGCCGAGGTGCCGCGCCCACTGCGTCGCCAGCTGCCCCACCCCGCCGGCCGCCGCGTGGAAGACGACGGTGTCACCGGGCCCCACGGGCCGGCAGCGCCGGAGCAGCATCTCCGCCGTCATGCCCTTGAGCATCACCGAGGCGGCGGTGACGTCGTCGACCTCGTCGGGGAGCGCCACGAGCCGCGCCGCCGGCGCGTTGCGCACCTGCGCGTAGGCGCCGCCGAGCCCCGCGTAGGCCACCCGCTGCCCGAGCTGCAGCGCGTCGACGCCCTCGCCGAGCGCGGTGACGACGCCGGCGGCCTCCTGGCCTGGCACGAAGGGCAGCGGCTGCGGGTACAGCCCGGTGCGGTGGTAGACGTCGATGAAGTTGAGGCCGATGGCTGTGTGCCGAAGTTGCACCTCGCCCGGGCCGGGCGGCGGCACCTCGACCGGCTCGTACCGCAGCACCTCAGGACCGCCGACGGCGTGGACGCGAATGGCGTGGCTCATGGGGCCACCGTAGCGGCCACGCGGCGGCCTCGCAGCACCGCGTCAGGACGGCCGGTGGGCGTGGGCGGGGAAGGCGAGCTCCAGGCGCTGACGCAAGCGCTCGGCGTCGGCGGGGAACTCGAGCACGGAGAAGAGGCGGTGCGCGCGGCGCAGGCTCTCGGCCGTCACTGGCTCTCGCCGCTCGAGCTCCCGCGCGATGGCGAGCGGGTCGAGCGGCGGCTCGAGCGCGGGCAGCAGCTCGTGCCCAAACCAGTGGCCGACCTCGACGGCGAGGTCGCGCGGGTCGCCGTGGCGCACGTCGAGGTAGAACTCCGGGGGCCGGTCCCACGCCCAGAGCGAGACGAAGCGCAGCGTCTGTCGCGAGGGGAAGGACAGGCGCCCGGTGTCGCCGCTGGAGGAGAACTGGATGTCGATGGCCTGCTGCACGAGGCCGTGCTGCCGGTAGAGGCCCCACCCTCCGCCGGGCTGACGGAAGCCGCGGCGGTGGAGCACCTTGCGCGCCCCGGCGCGCAGCGTGGCGCGGACGAATTGGCTGATGTCGGACATGGGGCCGTTCTACTGGCGGGGTCCGACACCTCAGGGCCATGGGTGAGGGCCTGGTTTGAGATTTCGGGTGGAGCCCGCGGCGACACCCGCAGCAG
>CAYUZK010000106.1:1017-20763 GCA_964449625.1 uncultured Archangium sp. | reverse complement strand
GCCTTCATGAACTCGTCGGTGACGCGCACCGAGTTGTTCGAGTTCTGGAAGAACACCGACGAGTACGCCTCGCCGTTGAACGACGGGTCGTAGCCCGCATCGATCAGCACGTGGGCCTTCTTCTCTTCGCCCACCTTGCAGCGGATGAACTCGAGCACGTCGGGGTGCTCGACGTTCAGAATGACCATCTTCGCCGCGCGGCGCGTCTTGCCGCCCGACTTGATGACGCCGGCGAAGGCGTCGAAGCCCTTCATGAAGCTCACCGGGCCCGAGGCCGTGCCGCCGCCCTTGAGCACCTCACGCGAGGAGCGGATGGGCGAGAGGTTGCTGCCCGTGCCCGAGCCGTACTTGAAGAGCATGCCCTCGGTCTTCGCCAGCCCGAGGATCGACTCCATCGAGTCGTCGACCGAGTTGATGAAGCACGCCGAGCACTGCGGGTGCTCCTCGACGCCCACGTTGAACCAGACGGGCGAGTTGAAGGCCACCTTCTGCCGCAGCAGCAGGTGCGTCAGCTCGGCGTGGAAGGCCGCCTTGTCCTCGGTGCTCTTGAAGTAGCCGCCCTGCTCACCCCAGCCGGTGATGGTGTTGGCGACGCGGCCCACGAGCTGCCGCACCGACGACTCGCGCTCCGGCGTGCCCGGCTGGCCGCGGAAGTACTTCGACGCGACCACGTTCGTCGCCAGCATCGACCACGACTTGGGCACCTCGATGTTCTTCTGCTCGAAGACGACCTTGCCGTCTTCGCCGGTGATGGAGGCCGAGCGCAACTCCCAGGCGATCTCATCGGCCGGGTCCACGCCCGGCGTCGTGAAATAGCGAGGCACCGTGAGACCCTGGGCTTTGCCGTTGCGCGGAACCGCGCGCGCGTCGACGGGAATCACCGAGGTCACGTTCATGGGAGCCACTTCCTTCTCCATCGTCTTTCCCCTCTCTAACAGCCGTGTCTGACAGCGTGGATTGACTGATTGACTCGTTTGACTGCTGGTCTGTGTGAAAAGAAACAGGGGCTCAACCCACCGGGGGAGGCCACCCGGGAGGCGAAAGTCGCAAAAGGTAGGATGTTTCGTGCAGCGGAGCCCCTCCAGCTCCGTTCCCTGGCCGGCTGGTGGCCGGCGCGGGGGGTCGACTTATGCCGAACGTCTCGCCCATGTGTCAAGCATCGCCGCACAACATCTTGTGTCAAATAATCTTCCGATACCCAACACTTAGGGGTGTTTCAGACCTGTAGCACCCCCCTTGCTTTTGAGCGCAGGCCGGAAAATCGGCCTCCGCGCGCGGTTGGCGGGGCAGGTGGGGCGGTGTCGGCATGAGCCGGCCTAAAGGCACTGGTCATGACCCTACATGACTTTTCATGGGCGCCTGCCCGGCGACAGGGTGGTCTTTGCTGTGTGTGCGTGTGTTGGGGTGATCAGCTTTCCCCCGGCGGCCCGAGCGCGGGGGCGGCGAATGGGCCCGTGAGGCTCTTTTGCACAGCCCCACACCACCAGCGAAGTCTCGTGAGGGGAGCCGCGAAAGGAGCCGTGCTACGAGGCGCAGGACCATGTCGCCCCCGTACACGCGCCACGTCTTCGTCTGCACCAACCGCCGCCCCGACGGCGTCCCCCGCGGCTGCTGCGCGAGCAAGGGGAGCGAGGCGCTGCGGCTGGCCCTCAAGAAGGAGCTCGACGCGCAGGGCGTGAAGGACGTGCGCATCAACACCGCCGGCTGCCTCGACGCCTGCGAGCGCGGCATGGCCGTCGTCGTCTACCCCGAGGGCACCTGGTACGGCCCGGTGTCGGAGGGCGACGTGAAGGAGCTCGTCACCTCGCACCTCAAGGCCGGCGAGGTGGTCGAGCGCCTGCGCATGGCGCTGCCCATCTCGCGGAAGAAGGACTGACGGGGCGCGCGCAGTGAAAGACCCCGGCCGCCAGCTGGCGACCGGGGCCCGTGAGGGAGCCCGAGCTGGCCTCGCGGTCAGCGCCGGCGGCCCATCAACCGCAAGATGTTGAGGAAGAGGTTGATGAAGTCGAGGTACAGCGTGAGGGCCCCGCTGACGGCCACCGACATGGCCGAGGAGTAGCCGCTCGAGGCGTGGTGCTGGCGGAGCTTCTGGGTGTCGTAGGCGGTGAGGCCGGCGAAGATGACGACGGCGGCGCAGCTCTTCACGAAGCCCAGCAGGTCGCTCTGCATGAAGATGTTCACGATGCCCGCGATGATGATGCCGATGAGGCCCATGAAGAGGAACGAGCCCCAGCCCGAGAGGTCCTTCTTCGTCAGCGTGCCGTAGGCGCTCATGGCCCCGAAGGTGCCGGCCGAGATGACGAAGGCCGAGGCGATGCTCCCGAGCTCGTAGACGACGAAGAGCACCGAGAACATGACGCCGTTGAGGGCCGCGTAGCTCAGGAACATGAGCGCGGCGATGGGCCCCGAGACCTTGTGGGCGATCATCGAGAAGACGATCACCAGGCCCAGGGTGCCGAAGATCATGAAGCGCAGGTACGGCGCGACGGCCGCGAAGAGGGTCGCGTCGCGCGCGATGGTCCAGGCGACGCCGCCGGTCAGCAGCAGGCCGGCCGACATCCACCAGTACACGCGCTGCATGAAGACGCGGGCCGACTCTTCGGCCAGCACCGACGTGGCCGTCGGAGAAGTCGGAGAATAGGAATAGCCAGGCTCGAGGGACATGCGGACTCCGTGGGGGGTGGAACGACGGGGGAGTACCTACTTATTCCACGCCCGGAACGCCATGAGGAGTGAGCGCGCCACCTCGGTGGTCAGCAGCGGCAGCACGCCGCCGCCGCCGACGATGTTGACGATGTGCGAGATGGAGCCGCGGCAGACGCCGCCCCAGCTCGGCTGGGTCTCGAGGCCCACCGAGGCGTAGGTCGAGAAGTCCACGTACAGGTCCGCGGGCACCTGGGCTGGCCCGCTGCAGAGCAGGTGCCGCTCGGGCGTGATGTCCACCACCTGCTGCACCACGAAGCCGCCGCCGGCCGGGTCCCGCAGGGCGCGCTCGCACAGCGCCTCCCAGCCCAGGGGCTCTCCGTAGGCGGCGGCGACGCGCTCGGCGAAGCCCGGCTCGTCGCGCGTGCGGCCCACGAAGACGGCCCGGCCGCCGTAGTCCCAGCTCCGCTTGAGCACGTAGCGATCGGGCGCCGCGGCCACCTGGGCGAGGAGCGCGGCGCCGCGGAAGGGCCGGGTCCACGGCACGGTGGCGGCGATGGCCTCGAGCTCGGCGGCGACGAGGCCCGCCTCCTGCGCCAGCGCGCCGTCTTCGAGGGCCTGCGAGAGGAGGGCGAAGACAGCCTTCACCTCGACCTGCGAGGCCGGCGGGTTGAGCACCACGGCGCGGGTGCCGTTGGGCTCGGCGAGCAGGGCCTTGACGTACTCGGCGCCCTGAAGGCCCGGCTCCTCGAGGCGCCGCACGAAAAGGTGGCGGTAGACGAGGTCGTAGGTCTTGCCGTCGGCGCGCACCGCGTCGTCGCCCGAGAGCTGATCTGGGTGCACGACGTCGGCCTCGGCGCCGAACTCGCGGAAGCGCTCGCACAGGGCCCGCTGCTCGGTGAGCTGCGCGTCGTTGCGCCGGGAGAGCAGGGCGATGCGGTTGGGCACCTGGCCGGGCCGCACCTTGGCGTAGCCCGACAGGAGCGCCCGGTAGAGCGCGAGCGCGTTGCTGCCGTTGCGCGCCTGCCAGCCGGCGATGACGTGATCGGGCGCGCCCCAGAAGCGGCCCACCACCTCGAGGAAGGTGTGGGCGGCGATGTCGGAGTAGGCCTGCATCGCGGGGATGGTGGCGTTGACCTCCAGGGCGCTCAGCCGCTCGCCGGCGAAGAAGTCGACGCGCGTGGTGACGAGCGTGTCGAGGTGCTCGAAGGTGGCGCGCGCCAGCGACTGCTCCAGCGGCGAGAGGCCGCCGGAGACGAGGTCTCTTCGCGCCTCGCTGGCCAGCACCGCGCGCGACATCTTGAGCGTGGCCGTGGCGAGCTGCGCGGCGAGGGCCTGGCGGCGGGCGAGCTCCGCGGCCTCGATCAGCACCGGCGTCGCGGTGATGGGGATGGGCCTGGTCGAGCCGTCGTCCTTGTCGGTGACGGCGAGGCCCCGCGCGTAGGCGGTGTCGGCGAGCGTCGGCCCGAAGTGCTTCGCGTCGTGGGTGAGGGCCGCGAAGAGCTCGTCGCGTTCGGCTGGGGTGAGCATGGGGCGAGTAGTCACCGCCCGGGGGCCGGCGGGCAACGTCGAAATGCAGCCGCCCGTTGCATTGGGCGGGCGGCTCGTCTTCGGTGCGGGCGTCATGAGCGCCTTCGTCGAACTGCTGCCGTCGGCCGAGCTCCCCGAGGGGGGGCGCTGCGTGGTGAACGCGCAGGGCCGGGCCCTGGCGCTGGTGCGGGTCGACGGCGTCGCCTACGCCATCGACAACGTGTGCCCGCACCGCAACGGCGAGCTGGGCCTGGGCGACCTGCAGGGCCACCACCTCTACTGCCCGCTCCACGCCTGGTGCTTCGACGTGCGCGACGGGGCGGCCTTTTTCCCCGAGGGCGCGCGGGTGGAGTGCTTCGAGGTGAAGGAGGAGGGCGGGCGGATCTTCGCGCGCCGTCGGCAGGGCTGACGCGCCGCGGGAGTGGTGCGCGGCGCCCGGGGCGGCTAGGCATGCGCCCCATGGCACTCGCGCTCGTCACCGGCGGCGGCATTCGCGTAGGGCGCGCCATCGTGCTCGCGCTCGCGCGGGCGGGCTTCGACGTCATCATCCACGCCCACCGCAGCCTCGACGACGCCCGGCGCACGCAGGCCGAGGTCGAGTCGCTCGGGCGACAGGCCTGGGTCGAGGCGGCGGATCTCTCGACGCCCGAGGGGCCGGTGTGGCTGGCCGAGCGGGTGCGCGCGCAGCACGGTCACCTCGACCTGCTGGTGAACAGCGCCGCCGCCTACGAGCACGTGGATTTCACCGAGGTCACCCGGCTGCAGTTCGACCGCATGTTCGCCGTGAACGTGTCGGCGCCGTTCTTCCTCACCCAGGCCCTCGTGCCGGTGCTCCGCTCCGCGGGCAGCGCCGCCATCGTCAACGTCACCGACATGGCCGTGAGCCACCCCTACACCTCGACGCACTTCTTCTCGCACTACGTGGCGAGCAAGGCGGCGCTCGAGCAGCTCACGAAGGCCTGGGCGCTGGAGCTGGGCCCCGCCATTCGCGTCAACGCCGTGGCGCCGGGGCCGGTGGCCCTGGCGTCGGACACCACCGAGGCGCAGCGGGTGGACATGCTCCGGCGGGTGCCCCTGAAGCGCGAGGGGCGGCCCGACGACGTGGCGGAGGCGGTCGTCTTCCTGGCGCGTGCGCCCTACGTCACCGGCCAGACCCTGCGCGTCGACGGAGGCTTGAGCGTCTCATGACCCGGAAGCTGGACAGGCTCTCGCTGCGCGGCATGCGCTTCGACTGCATCGTGGGGCTGTGGGACTTCGAGCGGAACACGCCGCAGCCGGTGGAGCTCGACGTCACGCTGCACTTCGACACGCGCGAGGCGGCGCACCAGGGGCGGCTCGCGCAGACGGTGGACTACTCGCGGCTGCTGGGCGAGCTGCGCTTCATCCTCACGGCGAGCCGCTTCCGGCTGCTCGAGTCGGGCGCCGAGGCCGTGGCCGCGTGGATCCTCGCGCCGCCCAGCCAGGACGCCCCGCGCCCGCAGGTGCAGGAGGTCGAGGTCTGCCTGAGCAAGCTGGTGGCCCTGTCGGGGGCCGCGGTGCCCACGCTCGAGATCCACCGCACGCGCGCCGACTTCGCCCTGAAGACCGAGCACAAGAGCTTCGGCTTCGTGGACATCATCTTCGAGACGAAGGAGTGCGGCGTGTACCGCGAGCGCCTTCACCCCAGGACGGTGCTGCCCACGCACGTGCACCAGCACCTCGACGAGTCGGAGCTGGTGCTGGGCGATGGGCTCCTGCTCCAGGGGCACCCGGTGGCCGCGGGCCTCGCGCACACCTGGCCGCGGGGCTTCCCGCACCGCTACGAGAACGTGACGGACCTCGAGCAGAGCTTCCTGTGCATCGACCGGCCGGCCTTCATCCCCACCGATGAGGTGGAGGTGCCGGTGCCGGTCGAGCAGCTCACGCGCCCGGAGCCGGTGCGCTTCTTCTGACGGCTGGGCGCGCCCCGCCGCTCAGCCCCGCGGCTCGCCCTGGCCAGTGGTGGAGCTGGTTGCCGTGGGCGGCGGCACGCGGCGCGGGGGGATCGGCCGGTGCCGCGGCACGGGGCAGTTCGTGCACGGGCCCTTGAGCGGCACCTTCAGCACCTGACCCAGCCGCAGGAAGCTGCTCGTGAGGTGGTTGGCGCGCTTGAGCTGCTTCACCGTGCTGCCCCGCTTGAGCGCGATGCCACCGAGCGTGTCGCCCCGCACCACCCGGTGGAGCGCGACGTTCTCCTCGGGGCGGACTGGCATGAGGGGCGCGAGGCGGTAGGCGAGCTCCTGCGCGCGCGGGTTGAAGAGGCGCACGTGGAAGTGGTCCCGGTGGTTCCTCGCGTGGAGGAAGACGGAGCGCCGCCCGGCGCCGAAGAGCGAGGCGAGCCACCGGCGGTCCTCGCCCTGCTTGAGCGCGTAGTCGTAGAGGACCTTCTGCACGCGCCGATCGAGGAGGATGTACTGGACGTCGCCGTGCATGAGGATGGCCTTCACGAAGGCCCAGTTCATGGCCACGTCCATCACCTTCTCGCGCTCCCTCACGCGGTGCGGCTCGGGGCCCGGGTAGAAGAGGCCGACGTCGATGTCGCGCCCGTTCTGGTGGCTGATGTGCGGCGGGAGGTAGCCGCCTTCTCTCGCGCTCACCTGGCCCACGCGCACGGGGGCGCCGCCGGGGAACCACGCGCGCACCTGCTTCGCCGCGGCGGTGATCGCCTCCGCGGTCTCCTGGGTCGTCCAGCACGACTCGGGGACGATCACCGTCCACGCGTCGCCCTCGGGGAAGGGGATGGCGTTGATGAGCCGCCCCGCCTCGACGATGCCCACCGAGATGCTGCCGAGCGAGGCGGGATCCTCCTTCCAGCGGCGCGCGAGCTCTTCGTCGGAGAGGTCGGCCGTGTAGCGGACGCCCCCGTCGGTGACGGCGGAGGGCTGCACGAGCTGCTCGGGGAGCGCCCCGTCTTCGAGCACGGCCTCCGTGGAGGCGGCCGGCTCCGCCTCGTCGTCCCTCGCCGCGGCGCCGGCGGCCTCGCGGGCCACTTCCGCCTGCGCCGCCTCCGCCGGCTCCACCGCGGCCACGGCCACGACGACGGGCAACGGCACGGGCCCGGGTGTCGGCGCCTCGACGGGCGCCGTCGCCAGGGGCGCGGGCAGGGGCTTGAGCGCCGCGCAGGCGGACAGGGCGCACATCGAGACCAGGAGGACTCGCCGCTTCATACGGGGGCGGCCATACCTCTGAGCGCACGGGAGGGCTACCCCCCTCCCGCAACCCCGGGTAGGAGCGGTCCGTTCGATGCGTCCCCTTCGCCGAGCCTTGCCCTGGGGCGAGGTCCCCACGCCGTTGATGCTGGCGCCGATGCAGGGCGTCACCAACCGCGCCGTGAGGCAGGTGTTCATCGAGTGGGTTCGGCCCGACGTCGTCTTCACCGAGTTCATGCGGGTGAAGCCCGGCGCCGAGGCGCGCGTGGGCGAGCGGCTCTCTCGGGTCGACCTGCATGACGCCAGGGCGCACGAGCACGGCGTGCCGCTGGTGGTGCAGCTCATCGGCCGCGACCGGGCGCCCCTCGTCGAGGCGGCGCAGGCGGCCCAGGCTGCTGGCGCGGTGCACGTGAACCTCAACATGGGGTGCCCCTACGGCCGCATGAACGTCGGCTGCGGGGGCGGCATGCTCGAGCGACCCGAGGCGCTCGCGGACATCCTCGGGGCGCTGCGCGAGGCCATCGCCGGCACCTTCTCGCTCAAGCTCCGCGCGGGCTACTCCGACCCGGAGCAGATCTTCGGCCTGCTGCCGGTGTTCGAGGCGGCCGACGTCGACTTCCTCGTGCTGCACGCGCGCACGGTGGAGCAGCGCTACGAGGGCTCGGCCGATCACTCGATCACCGCGCGGCTCGTTCAGGCGACGCGGCTGCCGGTCATCGCCAACGGCGACGTCTGCGCCGCGGAGGACGGCGAGCGGGTGCTGCGGGAGACGGGCGCCGCGGGGCTCATGCTGGGCCGCGGCGCGCTGCGCGACCCGCTCCTCTTCGAGCGCCTCCGGGGCCGGGCCCCGCCGCGGCCTTCCCCCGCCGAGCTCGCGACCACGCACCAGCGCTACCTCCGAGCGCTCGCGCAGCGCTACGGCGCGCTCTTCTGCGGCGACGCGCAGGTGCTCTCGAAGCTCAAGAGCTCCCTCGCGGTGATGGACCCCCCCGAGCACGAGCGGCCCTACCGGGCGCTGCGCAAGGCGAAGACCGTCGAGGCCTTCTGCGAGGCCGTGGAGGCGCTCGCGAGCTGAGGCGGGTTTCCTCTCCCGCCGCGTTGGGGTAGGGGCCTTGCCGTCATGAAGATGATGCTCTCGGTCGACTTCCACTTCAGCGCCGCGCACCAGCTCCCGTTCTACGACGGGCCGTGCAAGCGGCTCCACGGCCACAACTACGTGCTGCGCGTGACGCTCGCGGGCCGGCCCCAGCCGAAGGACGGCATGATCCGCGACTTCGACGAGGTGAAGAAGACGGTGTGGGACCAGGTGCTGGTGAAGCTCGACCACTACTACTTGAACGACATCGTCGAGAACCCCACGGCCGAGAACATCATCGTCTGGGCCTGGGAGCGGCTCGAGCCCATCGTGCCGGGCCTCGAGGAGCTCCAGCTGTGGGAGACCCCGGAGTACTGCGTCACCTACCGCAAGTGAAGAAGCCGAACCGCGCGGCCATGAAGCGCGCCGTCGCCGACTTCCTCCGGGCGGCGGGCCTCGACGGGTCCGACGAGAACCTCCGCGGCACCCCCGCGCGGGTGACCGAGGCCTGGGCTGACGAGTTCCTCGCGGGCTACCGCACCTCGGCGGCCGACGCGCTGCGCGATCGCTTCCCCGTCTCGAAGCCGTCCGATCGCGAGCTGGTGGTGGTGACGAACCTGCGCTTCCGCTCGATGTGCCCGCACCACCTCCTGCCGTACTCGGGCGTCGCGCACCTGGCCTACGTGCCCGGCGCCGAGGTGGTGGGCTTCGGCCGGCTCTCGGCGCTGGTCGACGTCTTCGCGCACCGGCTCGTGCTCCAGGAGGAGCTCGCGCGGCAGGTGGCCCGGGGGCTCATGGAAGAGCTGGGCAGCCAGGGCGCCGCCTGCGTGGTGTCGGCGGAGCAGAGCTGCTTCCGGCTGCGCGGCGAGGAGCAGCACGAGGCGGTGACGCACGCCGAGGCCTACGAGGGCGTGTTGACCGAGCGGGCGCTGCGCCGGGAACTCTGGCGGCGGCTGCCGGCCCCCCCGAAGTCCCGCGGGCGATGAAGCTCGCGGCCCTCCGCGCGGCCCTGGCGGGCCTCGAGCTGCGCGACGACGGCGAGGCGCTGGCCACCTTCGGCCACGACGAGTCGGACCAGGGCGACTTCCCGCCGGCGCTGGTGGCCTTCCCGCGCACGGCCGAGGAGGTGCAGCGCGTGGTGCGAGCCTGCGTCGCTCACGGGGTGCCGGTGACGCCAGTGGGGGCGCGCACGGGCAAGAGCGGGGGCTCGCTGCCGCTGCGCGGGGGCGTGGCGCTCTCGCTCGAGCGCCTGGCGCAGATCGTCGCCATTCGCCCCGACGATCTCACCGCCACCGTGCAGCCGGGCGTGGTGCTCGCGGACTTCCAGCGCGCCGTCGAGGCCGCCGGGCTCTTCTACCCGCCAGACCCGAACTCGGCGCCGTGGTGCACGCTGGGCGGCACGGTGGCGGAGAACGCCGGCGGCCCCAGCGCCCTCAAGTACGGGGTGACGCGCGACTACGTGCTGGGCCTTCAGTGGGTGCTCCCGACCGGCGAGCTGGTGCGCGTGGGCCGCCAGACGATCAAGGGCGTCGCCGGGTACGATCTCGTGGGCCTCTTCGTCGGCTCCGAGGGCACCCTGGGCGTGGCGACGGAGATCACCGTGAAGCTCCTGCCCCGGCCGCGGGTGGTGATGACCGCGCTGCTGCCCTTCCCCGAGGTGCTCTCGGCGGTGCGGGCCGTGAGCGCGGTGCTGCAGGCTGGGCTGTTGCCGCGGTGCCTCGAGCTGCTCGACGACGTGGCCCTGGCCGCGGTGCGAGGCAAGGGCGTGCCGTTCCCCGAGGGCGCCGGCGCGGTGCTGCTCGCCGAGGTCGACGGCTCGACCGACGAGGGCGTCTTCAGTGAGCTCAACGAGCTGGCGGCCATCGCGCGGGCCCACGGCGGCCTCGACGCGCAGCTCGCCGTCGATCGCGATCAGCGCGAGCGCCTCTGGGAGACCCGCCGCCTCGTCTCGCCGTCGCTCCGCGCCCTGGGGCCCTTCAAGGTGAGCGAAGACGTGGTGGTGCCCCGCTCGCGGCTCCCCGAGGCCGTGGCCGAGTTCAAGCGCATCGGCGCCGAGCTCGGCCTGCGCGTCGCGACCTACGGGCACGCCGGCGACGGCAACCTCCACACCAACGTGCTCTACGCGAGCCCCGCCGACCTCCCCCGGGTCGAGGAGGCCCTCGCGCGCCTCATTCGCGCCACGGTCGCCTTCGGCGGCACCATCACCGGCGAGCACGGGGTGGGGCTGGCCAAGAAGAAGTTCCTCTCCCTGGAGCAGTCAGCGCAGGTCATCGACCTCCAGCGGCGGATCAAGGGCGCCCTCGACCCGGCGGGCCTCTGTAACCCCGGGAAGATCTTTGACGGCCCGTAAGTCCCTGAAGGGTCAGTCATTTTGACCGCCAGGCCGTTCGGCCGGGGTCCCCCATAATTTCCGAAACCCTCCGTGGGGGGACGCATCTGTGGAGCCAAGCCTGAACAAAGGTTGTTCAGCATCAAGGAGCCACGATCATGCGAGCGAACGACCGGGATGGAGTTTCAAGCTACCTGCGGAGCCTGGGCCCCCACAAGCAGCTGACGCGCGAAGAGGAGTACGAGCTGAGCAAGCGCGCGCGAAAGGGAGACGAGGCGGCGCGCACCCAGCTGGCCCGGGCGAACCTGCCCTTCGTGGTCGCGGTGGCGCGGAAGTTCGCGGGCCGGGGCGGGGCGCGGCTCGACGATCTGATCCAGGAAGGCAACGTGGGCCTGATGAAGGCCATCGAGCACTTCGACTCGAAGAAGAACGTGCGCTTCGCGACCTACGCGGTGTGGTGGATCCGCGCGTACATCACGCGCTACCTCAAGGACAACCGCAGCCACGTGCGCGGCGGTGAGCACGAGCGCGGCGTGATGAGCGACTTCTCGCTCGACGCCCCGGTCGACGACGAGTCGGACAGCACCTACGTCGAGCGCCTGGAGGACGCGGGCCCCACTCCCGACGAGGTGTTCCTCTCGCTCGAGCGCGACGAGGAGGTCAGCGTGGCCCTGCAGCGCGTGAAGAAGCGCCTGGGCGATCTCGGCTGGGACATCCTCCAGGAGCGCTTGACCCAGGACAAGCCGCGCACCCTCGAGGAGCTCGGCCAGCGCTGGGGCGTCTCTCGGGAGCGCGTGCGCCAGGTGGAGCTCAAGACCAAGTCGTTCCTCGCCCGCTACCTCGCGGCCGTGAACGAGGACAGGCCGGTGGCTGACGTGCTCGAAGCGGCCTGAAGCCCTGTCGCCATTCTCCAGACTTCGCGCGGCGCGTCATGCGTCGCGCGTTTTCTTTTGTCGCGCGCACAGGCAGCATCACCCGCCATGCGAACCCGGCTCTCGACCCTCGCGCTGCTCCTGTGCTCGCTGACCGCCCTGGCCCAGGAGGAGGCGGCGCCCCCACCGGAGGTCCCGGTCGAGGCGCCGGCCGCGCCTGACGCGGCGAGCTTCGTGGCGAAGCTCGAGGCGCTGTGGAAGACGCGCGACGCGAGCACCGCCACCAAGGCCCACGACGAGGTCATCCGCGACGGGCTCAAGGCCTTCCCGAGCGACTACGAACTCCTCTGGCGGGCGGCCCGCTACCGCTGGTGGGTGGCCGACGGGCTCACCGAGGAGAAGCTCAAGAAGCAGATCGCCAAGGAGGGCTGGAACTTCGCCAAGCGCGCCGTCGAGGTGAAGCCCGCCGCCAGCGAGGGCAAGTACTTCGTGGCGCTCAACATCGGCGCCTACTCCCAGGCCGTGGGCATCTTGAAGGCCCTGGGCGAGGGCCTCGAGGGCCAGTTCGTCGAGAACCTCGACGCCGCGCTGAAGGCCAACGAGGCCTTCGATCGCTACGGCGGCCGCACGGCGAAGGGCCGCTACCACTGGGAGCTCCCCTGGCCCAAGCGCGACCTGGGCAAGTCGAAGGCGGAGCTCCAGAAGTCCATCGACAAGCACCCCGAGCACCTGCGCAACTACTACTACCTCGCCGACACGCTCCTCAAAGACGGCGACGCGAAGGGCGCGAAGGTGGCCATCGACAAGGCCCTCGGCGGCTCCGACGCCTACGATCCGCCGGAGGCCCGCCGGGTGAAGGCCTGGGCGAAGGCGCTGGCGACGACCATCGACAAGGAGCTCAAATGACGACGCCGCGGCTCCCGTGACGGGGGCCCGCGGCGCGGTCCGACGGCGGCGTGAGGCGAGGGGTCAGCTCTGCTTCGAGGCGGCCTTGTCCTGCTCGATGGTCGAGTTTTCGCCCTGGGCGAGCTTCTTCTCGTCGGTCTTCTCTTCGGCCTCGCTCGTGAAGCTCTTCTTGAAGTTGCGGATGGCGGAGCCGAGCGAGGAGCCCAGCTGCGGCAGGCGCGACGCGCCGAACAGCAGCAGCAGCGCGAAGGCGATGAGGGCAATTTCCATCGGTCGAAGACCCAGCATGGTGGCTCCTTGGTGTCGGCCTCAACTCTAGCGCCGCTCTCATGGTCTCTCACCTCACTCGCCGTCACGCAAGGGAGGGGTGCGTCGTTCCGGTAGGTTAGCTGGCGGCCGGGGCCCCCGGCGGGCGGTTCACGTCGCCGGGCTTCTCGACGGGGCTCGCCACGTGGCGGAGCACGGGCTCGGGGCCCGCGGGCTGGCCGGCGCGCCGGGCCACCTCGAGCAGCGCGGCCTGGCTGCGCACCGCCTGCCCGTCGAGCTGCAGCGGCACGGGCGCGTAGGTGCCGTCGCTCTGGAGCTGCCGGGCCTTCACGTTGTCCTTGAGGCCCATGCCCAGCACCTCGTCGAGGAGGCGCTGCTTGAGCGCGGGCTCCTCCACCGGGGCCATCACCTCGACGCGCCGGTGGAAGTTGCGCGGCATCCAGTCGGCGGAGGAGATGAAGACGTCGGCCTGGGCGCCCACGCCGAAGGCGAACACGCGGGCGTGCTCGAGGAAGCGGTCCACCACCGACGACACGCGGATGCGCTCCGACACGCCGGGCACGCCGGGGCGCAGGCAGCAGATGCCGCGCACGAGCAGATCGATCTCCACCCCGGCCTGGCTGGCGCCGTAGAGCGCGCGGATCACCACCGGGTCCACCAGGGCGTTCATCTTGGCGATGATCCGCGAGGGGTCGCCCTTCTTCGCCTTCTGCGTCTCGCGCTCGATGAGCTCGAGCAGGCGCGTCTGCAGCGTCACCGGCGCGACGGCGAGGCGCTTCCAGTTGGGCTGGGTCGAGTAGCCGGTGAGCAGGTTGAACAGCGCGGTGACGTCGTCGGCGATCTCGGTGCGCGTGGTGAAGAGCGAGACGTCGGTGTACGCGCGCGCGGTGAGCGCGTTGTAGTTGCCGGTGCCCACGTGCACGTACCGGCGAATGCCGTTGCCCTCGCGGCGCACCACCAGCGTCACCTTGCAGTGCGTCTTGAGGCCGATGAGGCCGTACACCACGTGCACGCCGTTCTCTTCCATGCGGCGGGCCCAGGCGATGTTGTTGGCCTCGTCGAGGCGCGCCTTGAGCTCGACGAGCACCGCGACCTGCTTGCCGTTCTCGCACGCGCGCATGAGCGCCCGGCCGATGAGGCTGTCGCCGGAGGTGCGGTAGAGCGTCTGCTTGATGGCCAGCACGCTGGGGTCGTCGGCCGCCTCCTCGAGGAAGCGCACCACCGGGTCGAAGGACTCGTAGGGGTGGTGCAGGAGCAGGTCGCGCTGGCCGATGAGCTGCAGCATCGAGTCGGCGTTGCTGATGATGGCCGGGGTGACGGCCACGAGGGGCTCGACGCGGTTCTCGGGCCGCGGGTCGAGGTCGCTGATGGCCGTCAGGTCCTGGAGCTGGAGCGGCCCGCCCACGCGGTACACGTCCTGCGGGCCCATCTTGAGGGCGGCCGAGAGCTGCGACTCGAGGGCCGGCGAGGCCGAGTGGTCGATCTCCAGGCGCACCACCGCGCCGCGGTCACGCCGGCGGAGCTCCTGCTGGATCGAGGCGAGCAGGTCCTGTGACTCCTCCTCGTCGATGTCGAGGTCCCAGTTGCGGGTGAGCCGAAAGGCGGAGGCCTGCTCCACCGCGAAGCCGGGGAAGAGGTCGCCCGCGTGGAGCAGGATGAGCTCCTCGAGGAGCAGGAAGGCGCTCGCGCCGGGGGGCGCCGGCAGGGGCACCAGGCGCGGCAGCACCGAGGGCACCTGCACCACCGCCAGGGCCGACTCCCCGAGCTCCTTCTTGCGGCGCGGCCCGCTGCGGCGCACCACCACCGCCACGTTGAGCGACTTGTTGCGCAGGTGGGGGAAGGGGTGGCCGGGATCCACCGCCAGGGGCGTGAGGGCCGGGAAGACGTTCGACTGGAACCAGATCTTCGCCGCCGCCTTCTGCTCGGGCGTCAGGCTGTCGCGGCTGAGCACCGTGAGCCCGTTCACCGCCAGGAGCGCGAGGAGCTCGCGCTGCCACACCCGGTACTGCTCGTCGACCATGCGGTGCGAGAGCTCGGCGATGGCGGTGAGCTGCTCGCCGGGCAGCATGCCATCGGCGGGCAGCTCGCTGATGCCGCTGGTGAGCTGTTGCTTGATGCCCGCGACGCGCACCATGAAGAACTCGTCGAGGTTGCTCGAGACGATGCCCAGGAACTTGATGCGCTCGTGAATGGGGAGCGTCGCGTTGCGGGCCTCGGCCAGCACGCGCTCGTTGAAGGCGAGCCACGACAGCTCCCGGTTGAGGAACAGGTGACGGTCACTGGTTGGTGCTGCGGCGGTATTGGCGTCGACCACGTCGAACCCCCTTGTTCGGCCTTCTTGCCACGCCGCCCGCCCCCGGCAAGCAACGAGTCTGCGTCGTTTCCGGGAGCCAGCGTGTATAACCGGCCCCGGTTCACCATGGCCCGCCGCAGATCAGACGTCCCAGACGACATCCTCGGCGCCATCGACGTGGGCACCAACGCGGTGCGCCTCGAGCTCGCCCGGGTGCTGCCCGACGGCGCCCTCGAGACGCTGCACACCGAGCGCGACCCCGTGCGCCCCGGCGAGGGGCTCTTCAAGTCGGGCGTCATCTCGCGCGAGGTGGCGACGCGGCTGGTGGCGACGCTGCGGCGGTACTCGGCGCTGTGCCAGCGCTACGGCGCGCGGGTGCGGGCGGTGGCCACCAGCGCCCTGCGGGAGGCCCGCAACCGCGACGAGATCGTCCGCCGGGTGAAGCGCGAGGCCGAGCTGTCGCTCGAGGTGGTGTCGGGCCGCGAAGAGGCGCGCCTCATCTGCCTGGGCGTGCTCAAGGGCAAGCAGCCCCACCAGCGCTCCCTGTGCATCGACATCGGCGGCGGCAGCACCGAGATCATCTTCGCCCAGGGCGAGCAGCCGAAGGACCTCTGGAGCGTGGACATGGGCGCGGTGCGGCTCACCGAGCTGTTCGACCTGCGCGACAAGGTGCCCAAGAAGCAGCTCGAGCTGGTGCGGAACTTCGCCCGCGAGATGCTCAGCGAGCGGGTGAAGGCCGCGGGGCGCGCGCTGCCCAGCGCGGCCATTGGCTCGAGCGGCACCATCGGCGCCATCGTGGCCTTCGCGCGCTCGGAAGGGGTCGGCCACGCCACCGTGCAGGAGATCAGCCGCGCCCTCGAGGAGCTGGCGGACATGGACGCCGAGAAGCGCCGCAAGCGCTTCGACCCCCGGCGCGCGGACATCGTGGTGGGCGGGGCCGTGGTGCTCGAGGCCGTGATGCGGCACCTCAAGGTGCAGACCATCACCGCCGTGGACAAGGGGTTGCGCGAGGGCGTGCTCTACGATCTGCTCCGGCGCCGCAAGGTCGACGCCGACGATCACTCGCTCGTCGACGCGGCCGTGGCCCTGGGCCACCGCTTTGGCTTCAGCGAGGCGCACGGGCGGCAGGTGTCGCGCCTGGCGTTGGCGCTCTTCGACGATCTCGCCCGGCTCCACCTGCTCCCCGCGGCGGCGCGGCCGTACCTCGAGGTGGCGGCGCTCCTGCACGACATCGGGCACGCGGTGAACTACCAGAAGCACCACAAGCACACGCACTACCTCATCGAGTCCTCCGACCTGCCCGGGCTCTCGGAGCGCGAGCGCCACGTGGTCGGCCTCATCGCCCGCTTCCACCGCCGCTCGAAGCCCGACGTCACCCACGAGCTCATGCAGGGCCTCTCGCCCGCCGAGTTCCGCGTGGTCCGCAAGTGCGCCACGCTGCTGCGCGTCGCCGACTCGCTCGACCGCAGCCACCACCAGCCGGTGCGCGAGCTCGCCGCCACGGTGCGCGGGCGGCAGGTGGTGCTGCAGGTGAAGGCGCGGGCCTCCATCGACCTCGAGCTGTGGGACGTCGAGCACGAGGTGGAGCTCTTCCGCGAGGTGTTCGGCAAGGCGCTGGTGGTCTCCGCCCGGGTGGCGCCGCGGCTCAAGTTCAGACCGCGAGCGGGTGGGCGGTAGCCGGCAGCGGGCGGGGCAGGGCCTGGCTCACCTGGCGCCAGCCCAGCGACTCCACGCGGCCGGCCTCGTGGCGAAAGACGCGGTAGGCGCCCAGGGCCGTCGAGCTCCCCGCGTTGGCCACGCGCAGCGCCCGCGGGTGCTCGACGAGGAACTCCCGCGGCACGTGCCGGTGGCCGTGCAGCACCAGATCGCACCGGCCGATGACGCGCCGCAAGAGCTCCTTGCCCAGCGGCAGCTCCCCGGCATGGGGCCACCCCACGCGGTCGGCGAACCACTCCCCGACGCCCTCCACCGGCAGCGGGAGCAGGTGGTGGTGGAGCAGCACGGCGCTCGTCGAGCCGCGCGGCGCCAGGGCCAGGGCCGTGTCCACCGCGTCGAGCATCTGCGCGCCCAGCTCGCCGTGGCTGCGGAAGGTGCGCCGGTTGTGCTCGGCGGTGGAGTCGACGCACACCATGAAGAGGCCGTCGCGGGCGTCCACCGAGACGCGCAGCTCGTCGCTCAGCAGCTCCGCGACGTCGTCGCCAGAGCGGTCGTGGTTGCCAGGCACCACCGTGACGCGCTTGTGCCGCAGCAGCGGCGCGAAGAGCTCCAGGTACTGCTCGTACTCCGACATCAGGCCGCCGTGGGTGACGTCGCCCGTGAGCGCGACGTGGTCGACGCCGCTGGTGAGGAGCGACTCGACGAGGGCCCGCGCCTCCCGGGCCCGGCGCGGCGACTCGCCGAGGTGGAGATCGGAGACGTGCGCGAGCGTCGGCATCAGCGCCCCCGCACCCGCGCCCAGGCCGACAGGGCGCCCACGGCGAGCTGCATCGCCCACGTGGCGAGGGTGAGCTCCGCGGCGCGGCGCGCGGCGCTCGGCGCGTCGACCAACGACATGACCGGGGTGTGCATCGTCGCCTCCAGGGTGAGAGGCGCCGAGCGTCACAGGCCGACGTCACGGGGGCGGGGCGGCCGCGTGAACCCGCGGCGAACCCCTCGCAACGCTCCCGTCACGCGCGGGCGGCGCCGGCCAACTGGTCGGCCATGCGGTAGCCGACGCCGCGCACCGTCTCGACCAGCTCCCGCGCGGGGCCCAGCTTGTCGCGCAGGCGCATCACGTGGGTGTCCACGGTGCGCGTCTCGAGGGGGGAGGTGACGCCCCACACGTCGGAGAGCAGCTGCTCGCGCGACTGCACCCGCCCGGGCCGCGAGAGGAAGTGGTGCAGCAGCTTGAACTCGAGGGCGGTGAGGTCGAGCAGCTCGCCGCCCACCCACGCCTTGTGCATGCCGGTGTCGAGCGAGAGGAGCCCCAGCTCGAGCTTCTCGCCCACCTCGACGGGCGCGGCGCGGCGGAGGATGGCCTTGATGCGCAGCACCAGCTCCCGGGGGCTGAAGGGCTTGGTGACGTAGTCGTCGGCGCCCACCTCGAAGCCCTCCACGCGGTCCGACTCCTCGCCCCGGGCGGTCAGCATCACGATGGGCACCTCGCGCGTCCGGGGGTCGGCCCGCAGGCGGCGGCAGACCTCCTTGCCGGAGATGTCGGGGAGCATGAGGTCGAGCAGCACCACGTCGGGCACGCGGCCGCTGGCGAGCTGGAGCGCCTGGGCGCCGGTGAGCGCCACGGAGGTCTCCAGGCCGGCCTGCTTCAGGTTGAACTCCACCAGGCTGGCGAGATCGGTTTCGTCGTCGACGATGAGTACGTGGGCCATGGAGCGAGGGTGTAGGCCTGGGCCCTCGACGCGCCCGTGGCGCGCGCGTGACAAGTACGTGACGGGCCGGGCTACTTGCCGGCGAGCGCCGGGTCGTCGGCCGGCCCCTCGTCGTGGGCCTGGCTGGCCTCGGTCTCTTCGGGGGCGTGCGTCTCGAGGGGCCCCTGGGCGAGGAGCTCGTCTTGCGCCTCGTCGAGCTGCGTGGACTCGCCGGGCAGCGGCACGACGCCGGGGGGCGGCGGCAGCATGGGCGGGTTGGGGGTGAGCTGCCTGGGCGCGCCGGGCGGCGGCTTGAGGTACGGCGGGAGCCCGGAGTGGCGGCGGGCGGCGTCGGCCAGCAGCGAGTGGTGCCGGTAGCGGCACTCGATCATCTTGTGGATGAGGAGCGGCGCGCCGGGCACCTTGCGCGCAGAGATGGCCTGGGTCGCCTTGCGCAGCGGGTAGCGCACCCGGCGGATCTGCACGCGCCAGCCGCGCGGCGTCCAGGTGAACAGACCCCAGGCGGGGCGCAGGTCGCCGTCGCGGGGGATGCCGGCGGAGGCCACGTCGGCGATCACCAGGCGCCCGACGCGGCGCCGGTAGGGAAAGTGCAGGTGCCCGAAGGCCATGGCCGTGGCGTCCACGTGCTGGAGCAGCCGGCGAATGGTGGCCTCGTCCATCGTGGGCTCGAGGGAGTCCTCGAGGTTCTTCGGGTTGGCGTGGCAGACGAAGAGGTCCTGCCCGCGGCGCGGCGAGTAGCGCAGCGAGAAGGGCAGCGTGCCCAGGCGCGCGAGGCGCTCGGGGCCCAGCTGCTCCCGCGTCCACGCGAGGAGGTCGGTCTTCCAATGATCCCGCTCGCGGTAGGCCCCGCCCAGGTACAGGCCGGCGAGGTACGCGTCGGTGTTGCCCATGAGCAGGCCGTCGCAGTGCTCGACGAGCAGGTCTACCGTCTCGGCCGGGTGGGAGCCGCGCATGGCGAGATCGCCCGCGGCGACGACGTAGTCCGGCGCGTGTCGCTTGATGTCCTCCAGCACCGCTTCGGCGGCGACCAGGTTGCCGTGAATGTCGGCCAGCACCGCGACCCGCATGAAGGGGCCACTCTAGCGGAAGGGCGCACGCTGCGTACTTTGGCGCCTTCAGCTCGCCGCCGGCAGCTCCGTGGGGCCCGACGTCTCGCTCGGCGTGGGCCCCTCGGCCTCGGCGCCGGGCACGGGCAGCGACACGAAGAAGGTCGAGCCCAGGCCGGGCGCGCTCTCGCAGCGCACGTCGCCGCCCATGGCGGTGCTCAGGTGCTTGACGATGGACAGGCCCAGGCCCGTG
>CAYUZK010000106.1:0-1007 GCA_964449625.1 uncultured Archangium sp. | reverse complement strand
GACCCGGTAGAAGCGCTCGAAGATCCGCGAGAGGTGGCGGGCCTCGATGCCCGGCCCGTCGTCCTTCACGCGCAGCTCGACGTGCTCGCCCACGCGCTCGGCGGACACCTGCACGTGGCCGCCGCTGGGCGAGTACTTCACCGCGTTGTCCACGAGGTTGAGCACGATCTGCTCGACGGCCCGCTGGTCGCCGCGCACCTGCAGGTCTGCCGGCACCGCCACCTCGATGCTGGTGCCGCGGGGGCGCGCCTTGGGGCGCACGGCCTCCAGCGCGCGCTGGGTGGCCTCGGCGAGGTCCACCGGCGCCGCCGCGAGCTGGATCTGCTTCGACTCGAGGCGGGAGAGCTCGAGGAGATCCTCCACCAGCTCCGAGAGCCGCTCGGACTGCCGGTGGATGATGTCCACCATGCGCGGCGCGGCCTCCGGGTCGTTGATGGCGCCGGTCTGCAGCGTCTCGGCGTACCCGCGGATGGCGGTGATGGGCGTGCGCAGCTCGTGCGAGACGTTGGCCACGAAGACCTTTCGGACCTTCTCGAGGCGCCGCAGCTCGGTGACGTCGAAGAGCACGGCCGCCGAGCCGCCCAGCTCCCGGCCCAGCGGCGAGACGTGGATCGACAGCACGCGCGGGCGCACGCCCTCCAGGGGGAGCTCGAGGCGCGTCGTCTGGCCCTCGCGGCACGCCCGGAGCACGCCCTCCTCGAGCTCGTGGCTGCCCAGCAGCGCGCCGGGCCGCTGGCCCACGAGCGCCTGGCCGGCGTAGAGCAGCTCCTTGAGCGCGTTGTTGTGCTCGATCACCACGCCCTCGTCGGAGGTGATCCACACGCCCTCGTTCATGCCGTCGATGACGGCGCGCAGCACCGCCAGCCTGCGGGCGGTGTCCTGGGCCTGCGCGGCGGCGAGGCGCACGTCGGTGGCCAGGGCGCCGGGGTCCTCGGTGGCGGCGCCGACGGCCGGCGCGCCCGGCGCGAGCCCCCGGGCGGCGTTGGCCAGCTCGGCGCAGCGGCGGC
>CAYUZK010000105.1:0-20897 GCA_964449625.1 uncultured Archangium sp. | reverse complement strand
AGCGAGGAGGGCATCGGCGGCCACCCGGCCCTGCTCGGCGGCGGCCCGCGACGACATCGGGCATCGGATCTCTCCGGCGAGCCTCACCGCGCGGCGCGCCGTGCGTCCGTCGGCCTCCGCCTCCACCACGAAGCTGCGCGCCTCGGAGCTCCACGACACCTTCGCGCCGGCCGCGCGGGCCAGCTCGAAGGCTGGGCTCGGCGGCTCGCACACCGCGATGACGTCACAGGCGAGCTTCCCTCCCGGGGTCACCGTTGCCGCCCTCACGCCGTCGAGGCCGTGCGCGCGCTCGATCGTCGCGCCGACGGCCACCGCCTCGCCGCCGGCCTCGGTCACCAGCGCCGCGAGGGCCTTCGCCTCCGTCAGCTCTCCTACGCACGCGACGCGGCGCCCGGGCAGCACGCCGTTCTGGCGAATGAGCCGCGCCACCGCGCGCCCGGCCATCACGCCCGGCAGATCGTTGTTGGGGAAGGTCGGCAGCACCGCGTGGCCCCCGACCGCGAGGAGCAGCTGCTCGAAGAAGATGAAGTGCAGCCGGTGCGCCTGCAGCGCGACGAGGAAGGGCCTGCCGTCGTCGGCGAAGAGGCCCACCACCTGCGCGCGCAGGCGAACCAGGTCGGCCGGCGGGGTCCACACCGCGGGCTGATCGGCCTCCGCGGCGACGGCCAGGCGCCCGCCGAGCACGTGCTCCCGCTCGAGGAGCAGGTACGGCACGCCGCGCTCCGTGAGGCGCTCCGCCGCCGCGAGCCCCGCCGCGCCCGCGCCCACGACGACGAGCGGCACCTCCTCGGTGACGGCCGGCGCGCGCTCCGGCGGCGGCTTGTCGGGCAGCACGCCCAGGCCCGACAGCTTGCGCGCCACCTTGAGCATCACCGCCTCGGCGATGGGCACGCCGGCGAGGAACTCGTGGTGGTTGAACCACTCGCGGAAGATGAAGTCGTTGGCCCGGAGGAGATCGACGTTCCGGCTGGGCATCGCGTTCTGGTGCTCGACGCGCAGGCCTGGCTTCACGGGCACGCAGCAGGTGGCGACGTTGGGCACGCCGTCCACCCGCATGAGGCACTGGGAGCAGGCCCCGGTGAGGCAGAAGGGCCCGCGGGGCCGGTGGTACTTGGGCGAGCGGGCGAAGGTGCGCTCCCCGTGGGCGATGAGGGCGGCGGCGACGCTCTCGCCCTCGCGCGCGGGCAGTTGGTCCCCGTCCAGCTCGATGGTGACCGGCGACTCGACAGGCCTGATGCGGGGCATAGGGCGAGGCGCGATGTAGCGCAGAAACACCCCGCGCGTGGGGATCGTTCCGTCACGGCTCCGTCAGACCGATTCCGGGGGCGGCGCGTTTGCCGCGGCCCTGCGAACCCTCCCGGCCCCCGCGGCGGCGGCGCCCATGCGGTCGGGCTCGAAGCTCAAGGTGCTCGAGCAGCAGGACGCGTACACGCGCGTGCGCGATCAGCAGGGCAACGAGGGCTGGGTGCCCAGCGACTCGCGCTGAGCCTCGTCAGGGCTTCGGGTGGGCCAGCAGCCACGAGTAGAGCGTGTCGGCCCAGGTGTCGTTGAACGCGGGCACGTGGCCGGAGCCCTGAATGGTCCACAGCTCCGCCGCGCCGCCCGGCGGGCACCCGGCGAGCTCCTCGCGCTTCGTCTCCGCGAGCGGCAGCTCACCCACGAGGTCCAGGTTGCCGGTGATCTCCCTGAGCGCCGTGCCCGTGCAGCCGTTCTTCGCGCCCCAGGTCGTGACCGTCTCCACCGCGCCGGGGTGCTCCGGCGCCCCGGTGGTCGCCGAGCCGCCGCCGTACTTGATGACCGCGTCGAGCGTGCCGTGCACCTGGAGCACGTTCACCGGGCTCGCCGGCGTGCACCTCGTCGCGTCCTTCCACACCGCGCCCGCGAGGCTGACGATGCCCGCGATGAGCTCGGGCCGATCGCAGGCGAGGCGGTGCGACATGAAGCCGCCGTTCGAGTGGCCGACGAGGAAGACGCGCCTGCCGTCGACCGCGTAGCGAGCCTTCACGTCGGCGATGACGGCGGTGAGCCAGGCGACGTCGTCCACCGTGCCCCCGAAAGCGCAGCAGGCATCGGTCGCGTTCCAGAAGTTCTGGCCCCGGCCGTCCACCGTGCCGTCGGGCATCGCGAGGAGGAAGTTCCGCCGCTGCGCCAGCGCGCTCAGCTTGAAGTACGCGTCCTGCGTGGCGGCGGTGGCCGTGTACCCGTGCAGGAGCACCACCAACGGCGAGGGCACGCCGGCCTGGTAGCCGACGGGCACGACCAGGTCGAAGGGCCGCGCCACCACGAGCGGGTCGGGCTCGTATACGCCCGCGTCTTCGGGCCCGGCGTCGGGCAGCCCCGCGTCGAGCTCGCCGCCGCCAGCGTCCGGCCGATCGACTGGCGAGGTGGTGCCGCAGGCGGCGAGGGCGAGGCCGAGGAGGACGGGCAGGGTACGGGTGTTCACGGGGGCACTCCTTACAGCGGAGGGCCGCGTGGCTGCATCCCCCGGGGCCACGTCTGCCTTTCGGCCCCCAGGCATCTCTGGCAGATCGCCCCCATGACCACCGTGCACGCCCGCGCCCCGCTGCCCGTCAACGAGCCCATCAAGCAGTACGCGCCCGGGAGCGCCGAGCGCCAGGCCCTCAAGGCGGCGCTCGACGAGGTGCAGCGGGAGCAGGTGGAGATCCCCCTCCTCATCGGCGGCAAGGAGGTGCGCACCGGCCACATCTTCGAGGTGCGCTCGCCCTTCGCGCACCGGCACGTGCTCGCCACGGTGCACGCCGCTGGCCCCGAGCACGTCGAGCAGGCCATCGCCGCGGCCCGCGCCGCGAAGCGCGGCTGGAGCGAGCTGCCGCTGTCCGAGCGCAGCGCGGTGATGCTGCGGGCCGCCGAGCTGCTCGCCACGAAGCACCGCGCGCGCATCAACGCCGTCACCATGTGGGGCCAGGCCAAGACGGCCTTCCAGGCAGAGATCGACGCGGCCTGCGAGGGCATCGACTTCCTCCGCTTCAACGTCGCCTTCGCGCAGCAGCTCGCCGAGGTGCAGCCCATCTCCAGCCCCGGCGTGTGGAACCAGACGGACTACCGGCCCCTCGACGGCTTCGTGCTCGCCGTCGCGCCGTTCAACTTCACCGCCATCGCCCTCAACCTCTGCACGGCGCCGGCGCTCATGGGCAACGTCGTGCTCTTCAAGCCCAGCGAGACGGCGTCGCTCTCGGCGTGGACGCTCATGCAGGTGCTGCGTGAGGCGGGGCTACCCGACGGCGTCATCAACTTCCTCCCCGGGCCCGGGGCGCCCATCGGCGGCGCGGCCATGGCCCACCCCGACTTCGGCGGGCTGCACTTCACCGGCTCGACGGCCACCTTCCAGGGCATGTGGAAGACGGTGGGCGACAACATCGCGCGCTACCGCCAGTACCCGCGCATCGTCGGGGAGACCGGCGGGAAGGACTTCATCTTCGTGCACCCCAGCGCCGCCGACGACCTCGACGCGGTGGCCGTGGCCATCACCCGCGGCGGCTTCGAGTTCCAGGGCCAGAAGTGCAGCGCCTGCTCCCGTGTGTACGTGCCGGCCTCGCTGTGGCCCGCGCTCCGCGAGCGCCTGGTGCCGATGGTCGAGGGCCTCACCATGGGCCCCGTCACCGACTTCCGGAACTTCATGTCGGCGGTGATCGACGAGCGCTCGTTCATCAAGATCGGCCGCTACCTCGAGCTGGCGCGCACCCCCGAGGCGAAGGTGCTCGCCGGCGGCACGGCCGACCGCGCCGAGGGCTGGTACGTGCGCCCGACGCTGGTGCAGGTCACCAACCCGCGCCACCCGCTGATGACCGAGGAGATCTTCGGCCCCGTCGTCACCGTCTTCGTCTACCCCGACGAGCAGCTCGCCGAGACCTACCGGGAGTGCGACGAGGCCTCGCCCTACGCGCTCACCGGCAGCATCTTCGCCCGCGATCAGCACGCCATCGTCGAGGCCACCCGGGCCCTGCGGCACGCGGCCGGCAACTTCTACGTCAACGACAAGTGCACCGGCGCCGTGGTGGGCCAGCAGCCCTTCGGCGGCGGCCGCGCCTCCGGCACCAACGACAAGGCCGGCTCGCCCTGGAACCTCCTGCGGTGGACCAGCCCCCGCACCATCAAGGAGACCTTCGTGCCGCCCACGAGCGTGGGCTACCCGTTCATGGGGGCGGAGTAGGCCCGCGACGCCCCGGCTGGACCTGTTACTGTTGCAATTGCAATGGCATTGGCATCGACCACGGCACCGAAGCTCGACGACCTGAAGGCCACCATCCGCGGTGCGGGGCTGCGCAGCACGGCGCCTCGCGTGGCGGTGCTGCGGCGGCTCCTGCAGGCCACCACGCCCATCTCCCACGGCGAGCTCGTGGAGCGCCTCGAGGACGAGGGCATGGACCGCACCACCGTCTACCGGAACCTGGTGGACCTCACGGAGGCGGGCCTGGTGCAGCGCACGGATCTCGGCGACCACGTGTGGCGCTTCGAGCTGCGGCGCGGCACGGGCGACGACGTGAAGCACCCGCACTTCACCTGCACCGACTGCGGCACCGTCGCGTGCCTGCCCGAGGTGACGCTCTCGGTGAAGCAGGGCAAGGGCGTGCCGCGATCGTTGTCGAAGCAGCGGGTGGAGATCCAGCTCCGGGGCAAGTGTGACGACTGCGAGTGAGACGCCCGTCTGCACCGTGCACGCCCCGCCCGCGACGTCGAAGGGCGAGACCCGCACGCGCGTCGTCGTCGGCCTGACCGCGGTGATGATGGTGGTCGAGTTGGTGGTGGGCTACTTCACCAACTCGCTCGCGCTGCTGGCCGATGGCTGGCACATGGGCACGCACGTCGGCGCCCTGGGCATCACCGCGCTCGCCTACTGGTACGCCCGCACCCGCGCCGGGCAGACGCAGTTCGCCTTCGGCACCGGCAAGGTCTACGCGCTCGCCGGCTACACCAGCGCGGGCCTGCTCATCGCCGTCGCCCTCGGCGTCATCGTGGAGGCGCTCCACCGCTTCGTGGTGCCCGAGCAGGTCCACTTCGCCGAGGCCTTCCCCGTGGCCGTCATCGGGCTGGTGGTGAACCTCGTCTCGGCGCTGCTCCTCGACGTGGGGCACTCGCACGAGGGGCACGCCCACGATCACGACGGGCACGAGCACACGCACCACCACGATCACAACCTCCGCGCGGCCTACCTCCACGTCGTCGCCGACGCGCTCACCTCGGTGCTGGCCATCGTGGCGCTCCTGTGCGGCCGCTACCTCGGGTGGACCTGGGTCGACCCGGTGGTGGCCCTCGTCGGCGCCCTCGTGATCCTCAAGTGGGGCCTGGGGCTCATCCGCGAGTGTGGGCGGCAGCTCATCGACCTCGACCCCTCGACGAGGCAGCGCGACCAGGTGCTCGCGGCCCTCGAGGGCGTGGAGGGCACCAGGGTCGAGGACCTGCACCTGTGGCGCGTGGGGCCCCGGCAGCTCGTCTGCGTGGTGTCGGTCTCTTCACCCGCGCCGCGCCCCCTCGCCGAGTACAAGCAGCTCGTCGAGGCGGTCGCGCCGGTGGATCACCTCACCATCGAGATCTGCCGCCGCGGCTGACTCAGACGCCGACGCCGTGCAGCGAGTCCACCATCGGGAGGCCGCGCCGGGGCTGCCCGAAGCGCGTGCGGACGACGGCGCCCAGCGAGACGAAGATGGCGAGGGTGAGCAGCAGCGGGCCCACCACCGGCAGCTCCACGGCCAGCATGAGCGCGAGCAGCCCCAGCCCGAGCGCGAGGGCCTGCGTCTTGCGCACCCGGCCCGTGGGCAGCGCGCCCCCGATGGTGTTGGCCACCACCGCCAGCCCCACGGGCACCACCAGCGCCAGGCCGACCCACAGCAGCACCGCCACGGGGATGCCGATGACGGTCACCAGCAGCATCACCGTGAGCGGCACCGAGGCGAGCAGCGCGAAGAAGCCCGCGAGGCCGTTCTTGCCGGGCTCGGCGCGCACCGTGGCCTCCAGCGCCCGCATGCGCTGCGGCGCGAACATCATCAGCACGAAGCCCAGGCCGAAGAAGACGGCGAAGCGCGCGAGGAAGCCCGCCACCGAGCGGCCCACGGTGCCGCGGTCGCTCAGCGCCTCGTCGGCGTCGGGGCGCGTCGCGCGCTGCGTGCGCACCATGTTCTTCGCCATCGCCGCGCCCAGGCCCGCGCCGCCCAGCGAGACCGCGTCGCCGCGCACCGTGGCGCCGTCTTCCTTCACCACGCTGCCGCCGAAGGACACCGCGTCGCCCTGCACCACGGCGCCGCGCTTGACCACCACGTCGCCGCCGAAGGCCACCGCGTCGCCGGTGACGGTCGCGTCCTCCTCGATGACGACCGGGCCGCCGTAGGCCACCGCGGTCTCCACGCGGGAGCCTCGCTCGACGGTGACGGGCCCGCCCGCGCCGACCCGGTGCCGGGCGAGCTCGGCCTGCGCCTTCGCCTCCTCGCGCAGGGCCGCGGCGCGCTCCCGCTCGGCCTCCATGGCCTCCCGCGTCTGCTCACGCACGGCGTCGGCCTGCTCGCGCAGCTCGTCGGCGCGCTCGCGGGCCGCCTCGGCGCCGTCACGCGCGGCCTGCGCTGCGGCCTGAGCCTCCGTCGTCACTGCCTCGGAGAGGGCAGCGGCCGTCACCGGCGCCACAGTCGGCACCGTCGGCGTCCCGGCGGCGCGCTTGATCACCCACACCTTGCCCTGGCGGGTGACGCCGAGCTGGTAGGCGAGGGCGACGGTGTCGAGGGCCTCCTCGGCGCTCGCGTCGGCCAGGTGCACCTGCACCTGCTCGTCGAAGTCGCCGATGACCACGACGTTGAGCCCGCCCTTCTTCGCGATCTCCTGGAGCGCGTCCTTGAGCGAGCCATCGAACTGCAGCGACACGGGGCCAGCCGAGAGGGCCAGCGCAGCGATCATGGGGAACAGCATCACGACACCACCTTCGCCGGCCCCGCCGCCGAGAGGCGCCGCAGCGCCCCCAGCGTGGCCACCAGCATCAAGGACAGCGCCACCACCGTGGGCAGCGCCGCCGTCGTCCACACCGCGGCGAGGGCCGACCCGAAGGCCACCACCCCATCGCGCAGCGTCAGCACCAGCGACGCCACCGCGAGGCCGAAGCCCCCCGTCGCGCCGCCGCTCACCAGGAAGGTCACGGCCGCCAGGGCCAGCGTGCCGAGCACCACGGCCGCGGCGGCCCAGGTCTCGGCGCGGCTCACGGGGCGGGGCGGGGCGGTGGCCACGCGCGCCATCACGCCGGCGAGGAAGTCGGGGGGCGGCGGCGGGTCGGCCAGCCGCAGCAGGTCCTTCTCGAGCTGCCGGTGCGCCTCGAGGAGCTCGGCGCGCGAGGCCTCGTCGGGGGCCAGCTCCTTCAGGAGCTGCTCGAGCTCGGGATCGTCAGGCAGGCTCATGACGCCGCTCCAGTCTCGCCGACGCCGCCGGCGGCCATGCGCTGGCGCAGCTTCTCGCGCGCGCGGAACAGCCGCGCCATGATCGTGCCCGGCGCGACGTTCATCACCACGGCGATCTCCTTCGTGGTGCGCTTGTGCACGTAATAGAGCGCGAGCACCTCGCGGTCGGTGTCGGAGAGCGTGGCCATGGCGTCCTCGAGCGACTGGCGCTCCTGCCCGGCGATGGCCTGCTCCTCGACCGAGGCCTCGCCGGTGCTCAGCACGCGCGCGTGGTCCTCCACGTCCTCGGTGCGGTGCTTGCGCCGCCGCCGCAGCAGGTCGAAGCAGAGGTTGCGCGCGATGGTGAGCACCCACAGATCGAAGGGGCGCTCGTCGTCATAGCGATCGAGGTGCTGGTACACGCGCAGGAAGGTCTCCTGCGCCACCTCCGAGGCCTCGGCCTCGGTGCGCAGCAGCCGCAGGCACAGCCCGTAGACCGGCCGCTGCATCGACCTGACCAGCGCGGCGAAGGCGTTCGAGTCACCGCGGCGCGCCCGGCGCACGTCCTCCACCCAGGGCTGGAGCGGTTGGTCGGTCATGAGGCCCAGCGACATCTCCGACAGCGCGGGCGTGGCGTTCATCGCGTGCACGGGCGCCCCTTACGGCGCCCCTCGGGCGGTGATTGCCGCCCGGGCAGAACCCACAAGAAGATCAACGACCTGGGCGCTTGGGCTGCTCAGCGCGGCGGGTGGCCTTGAGGGCCTTGCGCTCCTTCTGGCGGGCGAGGTACCCGGGGCCGCGGGCCTCGTCGGTCGCAGGCTTGGGCGGCGGGCTGCCGGGGGCCGGGCGCGGGACGTGGCGGGGCTTCTTCTCGCCGGTCTTGTGATCGACACGCGCGGGCGGCGGCTCGGTGGGGCGCTCGCGGGGCGCGACGTCTTCGGGGCGCTCCTTCTCGACGCCGAAGTGGAAGAGGCGCTTGACCACCAGCGTGGCGTAGCTGCCCGGCGGCAGCGTGAAGGCGATGTTCACCTTGAGGAAGCCGCGGTTGATCTCGTCGGGGCGGGGCTTGCCGATGACGAGCTTCTCGGGCTGCACCAGCAGCGGGCGCTCCTCGTGCTTGAAGTAGAGCAGGCGCGGGGCGGCCTCGATGCGCAGCTGCTCGAGCGAGAGCTTCTCGCGGCCGAGCACCCACTTCACCGCCTCCTCCACCTTCGGGTCCTTGAAGCTCGTGTTGGGCGCGAGCAGCGGGAAGGTGAGGTGCTTCAAGTACGAGAGCAGCGCCTGCGGCGCGTCGGTGTGGTGCAGCAGCGTGCCCGCCTGGTACGGCATGGGGAACAGGCTCTCGCGCGGCAGGAGGATCTGCAGGAAGCGCCGGGCGCCCTCGTTCCACAGGTACGACTGGTACGTGAAGAGGAGCAGCGCGCGGTAGTCGGCGTCGATCTGCAGGAAGGCGCTGACGAAGTCTTCGGGCTCGTCGCGCAGCGCCTTGATGATGCGCTGGTACTTGCGGCCGGCGTCGAAGGGGCACTTCGCCGTCCAGTCGCCCCAGTGCTTCGCCCAGAAGGCCTTCACCTTGGCGTCGTCGGTGCGATCGAGCGGCGAGGGCCGGGCGAGGTAGTTGTGCAGCGCCGCCTCGAAGTCACCCCGCAGCAGGTCCTTCGCGATGAAGCCCTGGCCGTGCTTGAGCGAGCCGAAGCGCTGGCTGTCGAAGTAGTTCACCACGCCCAGGCGCTGCACCTCGGAGGCGGCGAGGTTCACCTCGGTCAGCTCCTGCTGCCGCAGCTGCCGCACCGTCACCGCGAAGCGATTGCTCGTGGTGTTGCGGGAGGACAGGGCCTTGTCGGTGCGCCCGAGGAACTTGAGCCGCAGGTCCTCGTCCTGCATCTCGATGTCGGTGCCCTTCACCGCGATGAGCTGCTCGGTGCGGCCCTGCTTGTCCTTGAGGCCGCAGTAGCTGATGGAGCCCGGCGCCAGCCCGAAGCGCTGCTGCAGCCGCGCCACCGCGTCGAAGGTGGACAGCTTCTGCTTGTCCATGAGGTACACGCGGAAGGGCCCGTCTTCCACCTCGTCGAAGCGGTATGACTCCTTCACCGAGAAGTCTTCGGGCTTCTGCTTGATCTTCATCGCGCGGGCGCCTCTAGCACGCGGCGCCCGAAGCTCACACCACGGCGACGGTGAAGTTGGGCAGCAGCTCGACCTGGTAGGTGCCCGGCCGCGCCTTGAGCTGCGCCCGGAGCTGCCGCGCCGCCACCAGGGACACCCCCAGGGTCAGGGCCTGCGCCTTGAGCTCCACCCGCGGCGCCTCGGCGTTCACGACCTCCACCACGCTCGGGCCCGACACCACGGAGAAGGGCCGCAGGTGCCCGGTGCGGCCCTTGAGCAGGCTCACCACCGAGTCGACCGCCTCCTTCGACAGCGTCCACGTCACCGTGTCGCCCGCGCGCACCACCCGGCTCTTCTGCGCCGTGAGGGTCGACAGGCTGCTGCCCTCGCTGTCGACCCGCTGCTCGATGAGGGCCCGCGCCCGGGGAGACGAGAGCAGCGACGGCCGCTCGAGGTCCGTCACCAGCAGGGGGTCGACCTTCGCCAGCAGCTCCAGCAGCCCCACCGGGCTCCACTCGCGCACCACCCGGGCCTCGTCGCCCGTCACCGGCACCGCCAGGAGCACCGGCACGCTCGCCGAGGGCGTCTGCAGGGCCGGCCAGGCGGGGTCCGCGGTGAAGGCCAGGGCCCCCAGCTCCGACCCGGAGCCCGGGGCCACCCCCTCGGCCAGCAGCAGGCACTGGTGCGCGTCGGGGGTCAGGCTCTCCGCCAGCACGCGCTCCACGAGGGTGCCCAGGAGCGCCGTGGCCCAGGCCGGGGGCGCCGCCTCGTCGCGGTGGCGGACGACCCGGAGCGCCAGCTCGAAGCCGCGCGCAGCCAGACCTCGGGTGACGAGGAGCCAGTGGGGGCGCCCACGGGTGACGGGCCCGGCGAGGCGCTCCACGCCGCCGGTGGACCCCAGGGACTGCGGGGGCGCCGCCCAGGCGAGGCGGGCGCCGGCCTCGAAGGCCGCGGCGAGGGCCTGCCGGCGCTGGGCTTCGGTCAGCTTCGGGGGGCTGGGCGCGGCGGCCGGGGCGGCACGGCGACGGGCAGGGGGGCGCACGCGCGCAGGGCGCTTGACGGGGCGAGGCATGGCGCGAGTTGTAACCGCCGAAGGCCTTCCTCGCAGCGCAAGCCTTTCTTGCCGGGTCGGGTGGGGGCAGATGTGCAGACTGGTGCGACCTCAGGTGGCCTCTGCTAGCGTCCGCTCGTCTTGAGCAACCAGGCACCGATTCCCCTGACCGACCTCGCGAGCCAGGCCCGGCCCGGACAGGTCTACGCGCCGGGCCAGCTGAAGGGGCCGCGGCTCTCTGGCCGCTTCGCGGACGGCAAGGTGGGCGAGTTTCCCCTGGCCGAGCGCACCTCGATGGGGCGCCACCCCAACAACACGCTCCGCCTGGTGGACCGCGAGGTCTCCAAGGAGCACTGCGTCGTCGAGCGCATCGACGGGCACTACGTGCTGCGCGACCTCAACTCGTCGAACGGCACCTTCGTCAATGGGCGCAAGGTGCGCGAGCTGCGGCTGCGCGACGGCGACGAGCTCTCGCTGGGCAACAGCCGCCTGGTCTTCCACGACGGCGGGGCGTCCATCGGGCAGACCACCTCGGCGGGGGTGACGGTCGTCGCCAGCGCCCAGTCGATGCCGGCCTTCCTCGCCACCGTGGCGCAGATGGAGTCGGCGGAGTTTAGGCCCGCCGACAAGCTCAGCGACCTCGAGACGCTCAAGCAGGACTACGAGAAGCTGCGCATCGCCAACGAGTTCCACCGGCTGGTGGGCATGGAGCGCGACCTCAAGAGCCTGCTGGACAAGATCTTGAAGGTGGCCTTCCAGCTCCTCAAGGCCGACAACGCCGTCATCTTCCTCGCCGACGAGAAGGGCGCGCTCTCGCCGCAGGCGGTGCTGCGCCGCAAGGAAGACACCCAGGGCGTGGTGGTGTCCGACACGGTCCTCAAGCGGGTCGCCGAGACGCGCTCCGCGGTGCTGACGGCCGACGCCATCCTCGACAGCCGCTTCAGCTCGTCGGAGTCCATCGTGGCCCAGGGCATCCGCAGCGCCATGGCCGTGCCGCTGCTCTCGAAGGGCGTGCTGCGCGGCGTGCTCTTCTGCGACACCCGCGAGCGCACCAACGCCTTCTCCGAGAAGGACTTGAAGGTGCTCTCGGGCATCGCCAGCCAGGCGGCCATCGCGCTCGAGAACTCCGAGCTGGCTACGAAGATCGAGCAAGAAGCGCTCACCCGCGCCGAGCTCTCGCGCTTCCTCGCGCCGGCCGTCGCCGAGGCGGTGGTGTCGGGCAAGGTCGAGCTGTTGCGCGTGGGGCGCCTGGCCGAGGTGACGTGCATCTTCGCCGACATCCGCGGCTTCACCTCCATCTCCGAGGTGGAGAGCCCGCAGGAGGTCGTCGCGATGCTCAACACCTTCTTCACCGCGATGGCGAACGCGATCTTCACGCACGAGGGCAACCTCGACAAGTTCATCGGCGACTGCGTCATGGCCACCTGGGGGCCGCCCGTCACCCACCCCGACGACGCGAGCCGCGCGCTCAAGTGCGCGCTCGAGATGCTCGACGAGATCAAGGTGATGAACGAGAACCGGGTCGCGACCGGCAAGAAGCCCATCGAGGTGGGCATCGGCATCAACACCGGGCAGGCCGTCGTCGGCTACATCGGCTCGAACGAGCGCCACGAGTTCACCGCCATCGGCGACTCGGTCAACGTGTCGTCGCGCCTGTGCGGCCTGGCCAAGGCCGGCGAGGTGCTGGCGAGCGAGCAGACGGTGCGCCGCGCGGGCCCGGGCTTCAAGGTCGAGGCGGTCTCCGTGCTGCAGGTGAAGGGCAAAGAGAAGGGCGTGCCCACCTACCGCGTGCTCGACTACGTGGGGAAGTGATGGGGGCGCGCGGCTCGCGGGAGCGCTCGCGGTGACCCTGTCCTCTCGCAGTGTGGTGGCGCAGGCGTGCCCCAACTGCGCCCGCCTCCACGACGTGGGCATCTACGTCTCGGGGCAGACCATCCTCTGCAGCTGCGGCATCCGCTTCGAGGTCAAGCGCGGCGACGTGCGCACCAGCGGCGTCAAGCCCGAGGCGCTCACCCTCAACGCCCGCGGGTCGTCGGAGGTGGCGCGCGCCCCCTCGAGCGTGGCCGTCGAGCTCGATCTCACCGTGGCGAGCTCGAAGCCCGACGCCGGCGACGAGGCCGACGACGAGCAGACCAACGTCACCAGCGCGCCGAAGGTGCCCGGCTACGAGCTGACGGAGCTGCTGGGCAAGGGCGGCATGGGCGAGGTGTGGCGCGCCCGGCAGCTCTCGCTGGGGCGCCTGGTGGCCCTCAAGCTGCTCCCGTCGCGCTTCGCCCGCGATCGCGAGTTCGTCGCGCGCTTCGACAAGGAGTCGACGGCGCTCGCGGCCCTCTCGCACCCGGGCGTGGTGCAGATCATCGACCGCGGGCAGGCGGGCGATCACTACTACTTCGTGATGGAGCTCGTGCCGGGCATCAACCTGCGCGAGCTGATGAACGCCGGCCGGCCGCCGGTGCGCGACGCGCTGCGCATCGGCGCGCAGATCGCCCGGGCCATCGACTACGCGCACGAGCAGAAGATCGTCCACCGCGACCTCAAGCCCGAGAACATCCTCGTGGACCCGCGCGGCCACGTGAAGATCGCCGACTTCGGCCTGGCCGGCATGAAGGGCAACGAGCGCGACATCGCGCTGACGGCCACCGCGGTGGCCATGGGCACCGTCAACTATATGGCGCCCGAGCAGCGCACCGACGCCAAGCACGTCGACCACCGCGCCGACCTCTACTCGCTCGGCGTGCTGCTCTACGAGCTCCTCACCGGGGAGCTCCCCATCGGCCGCTTCAAGCTGCCCTCGGGGCTCGTGCCCGGCCTCGACCCCCGCCTCGACGAGGCGGTGGGGCAGCTGCTCGAGACCGACCCCGCGGCCCGGCCTCCGCGCGCCCTCGACGTGGCCCACGTGCTGGAGGAGGTGGTGGGCGGTGCCGCGCCCGGCGCCGCCCCGGCGAAGGGGCTGCCCTCCGGCTCGCCGGCCCTGGCCACCGGCGTCGTGTCGGCCCCGCGGGCCGCCTCCTTCGTGCAGGAGCCCGGCGGCGCGTGGAAGCTGGGCGTCTTCGTGCTCGGGGCGCTGCTGCTGTTGGGCGTGGCGCTCAAGCTGTGGCCCGAGGGCGCGCCGCCGGTGGTGGCGCCGCCCGCCCCGCCGGCCTGGTACCACGACAGCGACGACCAGGAGGTCTTCTCGACCCGCGTGGACGACGAGGGGGGCTTCTCGCTCGAGTTCGACCCCGCCCGCGAAGGCGAAGGCGAGGAGATCAACCTCCACAGCGGCCTGTGGACCCTCGAGAAGGGCGTGCTCTCGGCGGTGCAGTACGGCCAGGCGCTCGACGGCGAGCGGCTGGTGCCCCGCGCCTACCTCGCCAAGCGCTATTACTCGGCGGACCGCTTCGAGGCCTCGGTGAAGGTCGAGACGGCGCCGCTCTCGGCCGAGTTCCCCCCGCAGGAGCCGAAGGCGACCCAGCGCTTCGCGGAGCTCGCCTTCCGCATCAACGATCTCCAGGTGAGCGTCTTCGCCATTCCCGGCACGGACATGCGCCTGGGCTGGCGCTACTTCACGCGCGAGGGCAGGGAGATGACCGGCAACAGCACCGACGAGCTCAAGGACCTCACGGAGGACCCGGTGAAGGTGCCCGAGGGCCCCTTCCGCATGCGGCTGCGCCTCACCGCGCTCAAGAACGGCGACGTCAACGCCGAGGGCTTCTTGAACGGCACGCGCTTCAGCCGGCAGGTGCTGCCGGGCCTCGCCGGGCAGGTGGGGAAGGTGGCCGTCGGCTGCCGCAACCTGCAGTGCCGCTTCGACGATCTCCAGGTGAAGGGCCAGAGCGCCCCGCGGCCCGCGCCCCGCCAGCCGTGAGGGCGGCGCTCACTCCTCCAGCGCGCACCAGGCCAGGCCCTTCTCGGGCGTCGGCAGCTCGCACCGCGCCCAGCTCCGGCCGGTGACGGAGTCGAGCAGCACCAGCGGCGCGCCCTCGGCGAGGCGGTAGCGGCCCGCGGGCCCCGAGGCGAGGCCCGGCACGTCCTTCGCGCGGCACCAGGCCTGCTTCTGCTTGCGCGTGCACAGGAACCACGAGGCCCCCGTGGCCGAGTCGAGGCGCACGGTGGCGTCGGCCTGGCGCAGCACGACATACCGGCCGACCTCCGACGACGACGGCGCGACGTTGACGATCTCGTCGGCGAAGGCGGGCACGGCGGTGAAGACGGCCACGGCGAGGCAGAGGCGGCGCATAGGGGTGGACCATACCCACGGGGCGCCCCGGCCGCCGCGACGGAAGCGCGGGCCCGGCGCCTACTCCGAGAGGCCGTACTCCTTGAGCTTGCGCGCCAGCGTGTTGCGGCCGATGTCGAGCCACTTCGCCGCCAGCGTGCGGTTTCCCTTGGCGCGCTCGAGCGTCGAGAGGATGTGCCGGCGCTCCACCTCGGCCAGGGTCGCGGCGCCCGGCGCGTGCTCGAGGCTCGCCGGCGGCGGGGGCAGGGCGGGGGCGCGGCCCGCCTCGGGCAGCGGCAGGTGCTCGGGCAGCACCTCGCCGTCGCACAGCACCACCGCGCTCTCGATGCAGTTCTCGAGCTCGCGCACGTTGCCGGGCCAGTGCCAGGCCTTGAGCCGCTCCACCGCGCTGGCCGCCAGGTGAGGCTCGCGCGCGAGGTGGTGCCGCTTCGTGGCCTGGGCCACGAAGTGCCGGGCGAGGCGCTCGAGGTCCTCGGGGCCGCGCTCGCGCAGCGGGGGCAGCCCCAGCTCCACCACCTTGATGCGGTAGTAGAGATCTTCCCGGAAGCGGCCCTCGCGCACCATGGCGGCGAGATCGCGGTGCGTCGCGGCGACGATGCGCACGTCGACCTTCACCGTCTGCGTGCCGCCCACGCGCTCGAACTCGCGGTCTTGCAGCACGCGCAGCAGCTTGCCCTGCACCGGGAGCGGCAGCTCGCCGAGCTCGTCGATGAAGACGGTGCCGCCCTGGGCCGCCTCGAACTTGCCGGGCTGCCGCGCCTCGGCGCCGGTGTACGCGCCCTTCTCGTGGCCGAAGAGCTCGTTCTCGATCAGCGCCCCGGGCAGGGCCGCGCAGTCCACCTTCACGAAGGGCTGCGCGCGGCGCCGGGAGTTGACGTGCACGGCGCGGGCGAAGAGCTCCTTGCCGGTGCCCGACTCGCCGCGCAGCAGCACCGTGGCGTCGGTCTGCGCCGCCTTCTGGATGGTCTTGTAGATGGCGCGCATCGGCGCCGACTCACCGATGACCTTGTTGAAGAAGTAGCCGACGGGCTGCTCCGGCCGCGCCCGCGCGCGCAGCAGCTCGGTGTAGAGCGAGGTGGCCTGCAGGGCCTGGCTCACCTGCGCGGCGATGGCCGTGAGGCGCTGGGCGTCGGCCTCGTCGAAGACGCCGCCGCCGAGGCGGTTGAGCACCTGGAGCACCCCGAAGATGGTGCCCTCGCCGTCGGTGAGCGGCACCGCGAGCAGCGAGGTGGTGCGGTAGCCCGTCAGCTTGTCGATGTCGGGGTTGAAGCGCTGCTCGTCCTTCGCCGCGGGGATGTTCACCACGCCGCCCTGCTGCGCCACGAGGCCCGCGACGCCCTGGCCCAGCTTGAGGCGGATCTGCTTGAGCTCCGGCAGGTGCGCGGCGCGGCTGAAGAGCTCGCCGCGCGCGAAGTCGACGAGGTACAGCGTGCCGCGGTCGGCCTGCATCGAGCGCGCGACGCGGTCGACGAGCTGGTGGAGGAACTCGTCGAGGTTGACCTCCTGGCCGACCAGCCCGCCGAAGGACAGCACCACCTGGGAGGGATCGTCGGGAGTGGGCGCCATCGTCAGGAGGCCTTCGAAGACCGACTCCACCCCCAGCGGGCGCAGCGCGCAAGCAGAAGAGAGGGGCGCCACGGCGGTCACCCCAGGTTGATGCGCTTGGACTCGCGCGCGGGCTCGGCGGCGGCGAAGGTGGCGCGGGCCTCCTCGGCCATGTCCTCCACCTGCTGGTCCACGTGGCCGGGGTCGTGGTGGAAGAGGAAGAGGCGCTGCGCCCCGACGGCCTTGGCGATGCGCGCCGCCTCGACGTTGGTGGAGTGGCCCCAGCCCCGCTTCGGCGGCCCCACCAGCCCCGCGTACTCCGCCTCCGTGTACTGCGCGTCGAGGGCCAGGGCGTCGACGCCCTCGAGCACCTCGCCCACGTCGCGGCGCAGCGTGGCGAGCGTCATCTCGACGTCGGTGCAGTAGGCGAAGCGCTTGCCGTCGGCCTCCACGTGGTACCCCAGGCAGCCCTGCGGGTGCGGCAGCTCGATGGGGGTGATGCGGAAGGGGCCCGTCTCGATGACGCGCCCGGGGAGCGCCGAGCGGAAGTCGAGGGTGGCGCGCATGGCCGACAGCGGCACCGGGAAGTTGGGCGGCGCCATCTGCTTGTCCAGCACCGAGCGCAGCTGCTGCTCGCCGTCGGCGCCCGGGCCGTAGAGCGTCAGCTCGGAGCCTGGCACCCACGCCGGGGTGAAGAAGGGGAAGCCCTGCACATGGTCCCAGTGCAGGTGGCTGAAGAGCATCGTCGCCTTCACCGGCGGGTGCTGCAGCAGCTCGTCGCCCAGCCCCCGCAGGCCCGTGCCCGCGTCGAGGATGAGGCGGTGCCCCTGGCTCTCGATCTCCACGCACGAGGTGTTGCCGCCGATGCGGGCCACCTGGCTGCCTGACGAGGCGACACTCCCGCGGACTCCCCAGAACCGAACGTGCATGACGGACTCCCTCGTGGCGCCGCGACGGAAGCGTCGTGGTCGAGGGGGTCTTCAGCACCCGCGATGCCAACCGCCAGCCCCGCAGAATCAGGGCGCGCGGCTCAGGCGCTGCGCCGGGGTGGAGCACCCGCTGCGCCGGTCTGGCTCACTCTTTCCAGAGCAGCTTCCAGGGGTTCTTCCGCACGTCGGTCAGCAGCGTCTTGAGCTCGTCGTACACCTGCGGGTCCTTGAGCACCTTGCCCGCGGTGCCCTCGCCGGCCTCGAGCTTCGCCAGCATGCGGTCGGCGCGGGCGGCGATGGCGTCGAGCTTCTCGCTGGCGGCCTCGGCGCGCACGAGGAGGTGCTTGAGGCGCTTGCCGTCTTCTTCGGTGAGCTGGCCGGTCACCTTCGCCAGCCCGTCGAGGTTGACCTTCGCCTGGGCGGCGAGGCCGGGGAGCTCGGCGCGGGCCACCTTCGCCGTGGCCGCGGCGTCGTCGAGGAGCGCGGTGGCCTTGCCGCCGGGCTCGAGCTGCGTGCGCGCCGTCGCGGCGAGGGCGCGGAGATCCTTCGCGGTGGCCAGCAGCTCGACGGCGAGCGACTTGATGGACTCGCGGTTGTCGGTGACGACGCCGTCGACGCTGGTGGTGAGCTCCCCCACGCCGCGGATGAGCTTGGTCAAGGCCTCCGGGTCCTGCTCCAGCACGCTGGAGGCGGCGTCGAGGAACTTGGCCAGGCGGTTCGAGACCACGTCGAGGCGCGGCGAGTCGGTGCCGCGCAGCTCGCTCGCGCTGGCCCAGGGCTCGGGGTTCCGGCCGGGCCACAGCTCGAGGTACGACTCGCCCAGCGGGCCGACGCTCGAGACGGTGACGGCGGCGTCGCGGCGCAGCACGCCGGCGGCCTCCTTCGACACCGACAGGCGCATCTTCACCGGCAGCGCGGTGCCGTCGGCGTCGCGGCGCTCGGGCACCAGGGCCACGTCTTGCACCTTGCCCACCACCACGCCGCCCAGCTTCACCGGCGCGTTCTTCACCACGTTGCCGGTGTGGGCGAAGTTGACCACCACCTCGGCGCCGCCGCCGAAGGACACCTCGCCCATCATCACCAGCAGCGTGAAGGCGCCGGCCACCGCGGCCAGCACCAGCGCGCCCACCTTCAGCTCGAGGCGACTCTCATCCATGGCTCATGACTCTTTCGCGCGCCCGTCGAGGAAGCCGCGGGGGGGGCCACAGTACCCAACCCGGCCGTCTTTCACCTCCACGACGCGATCGGCCAGGCGCGCCAGGGCCCGGTAGTCGTGGCTGACGACGACGGCGCCCACGCCCTGGGCGCGCACCACCTCGAGCGTCTCGTTGACCTGATCGCAGGCCTCGCGGTCGAGGCCGGTGGTGGGCTCGTCGAGGAGCAGCACCTGCGGCCGCAACAGCAGCGCCCGCGCGATGGCGGCGCGCTTGCGCAGGCCCGGGCCCACCTGCGGCGGCTTTCGGGTGGCGAAGGGGGCCAGGCCCACGCGCGCGAGGGCCGCCTCGAGGCGCCCGTCGGCCACCGCCGTCTTGTCGGCGAGGGCCACGTTGTCGGCCAGGGTGAGCCAGTCGAGGAGCGCCGGGCCCTGCACGAGGTAGGGCGCGCGGGCGCGCAGCGGCGTGAGCTGCCGCTCAGGCAACAGGTCGACCCGCTGCCCGAAGAGGTGCACCTCGCCCGCGTCGGGCTTGAGCAGGCCGACGGCGAGGCGGCAGAGCACCGACTTGCCGCTGCCCGACTTGCCGACGACGAAGGTGATGCCCGAGAGCTCGAACTCGACGTCGACGTCGACCAGCACCTTCGCCGGCCCGAAGGCACGGGCGACGTGCCGGAGCGCGAGGGTGGCGCTCACGCCCCGGCCGCCAGCGTCAGTGCTTGCACCACTGGGTGGCGGCGGTGGGGATGCCACCCACCGTGCCGCCCTGCGTGGTGCCGGCCTCGATGAAGGCCTTGGTGCGGTAGCAGCCGGTGGTGCCGCCGTCGCAGGCGTAGTCCACGCAGATGTCGTTGCCGGTGCTGCCCATGTTGGGCGGGCCGTCGCGCAGCGCGTCGGCGATGCGCGAGGGCACCGTCGTCACGTCGCAGGAGGTGAGGGCGCCAGTGCCGCTGACGTTGGCCTTCACCGTGGCCACCGTCCAGAAGTCGCCGGTGGTGGAGGCGCCGCCCTTGCGCAGCGCGGGGAAGCTGGTCTGCCCGGTGGCGGGGTTGTAGCCCACCGACAGCACGCGCTCTCCGTTGCAGTAGAGGTTGACGTGCGGCTTGGTCACCGCGCTGCCCGAGAAGTGGTTCGCGCCGACGACGAAGGTGTCGCCGTTCTTCGGGTTGTCCAGGTTGATGTTCTCGGGGCCGCAGAAGCTGGTCGAGGTGGGGTCGGTGATGGTGCGCGTGCAGCTGATGTTGTCGCGGTCGAGGCGGGGGTTGGTGCACAGCTGCGTGGCCGTGGTGGTGCGCGCGCTCGACCAGCCGATGCAGGCGGTGTTGGCCGAGTTGGCGTAGCCCCAGCCCGGCGGCCGGGTGCTGCTGGTGCGGCAGCCGGTCTCGGAGCGGTAGTGGCAGTCCTGCACGCCGGCGTCGGCGTTGGTGCACGAGAGCGCCCAGCCCTGCGCGGTGCAGCTCATGTCCTGCAGGCGCGCGAAGTGGAGGTCGATGTCGGTGCTGCCGGCCGTGTCCCAGCAGAGCTCGGCGCGGATGCCGGGCGCGCGCACCTGGACCTTCTGGGTGCAGGAGTAGGTGCGGCCGTCGAGGGTGAACTCGCCCTGCACGATGTAGTCGCCCGAGAGGCCGAAGGCGGGGAACACCTGGCTGCCGGCCTGCCCGTTGCCGAAGTTGGCGGCGCGCATGGCGATGAGCGGCGCGCCCGTCTGCGCGACGTACTTCGCCGGGGTGGCGTTGGTGTCGAGGCGCACCGGGGTGCGGGTGCCGACGCGGGCGCCGGTGGCCGCGGAGTTGGCCTGGTTGTAGATGGCGAAGGTGGGGTGCGGCAGCACGTTGTCGCAGTCGCCGCCGAGCACCGTCCACGTCCAGTTGGTGGTGTTGCCGATCATTCCGCCGCCGATCCACTGCGAGCCGTCGATGACGGGGATGCTCGCGGGGTTCGGGTAGGGGGCCATGGTGATGGCCTGCGTGGGGCAGGTCACCGGCGTCGGGCAGTTGCAGCCCTCGGCGGCGTTGTTGCTGTCGAGGCCGTCGCAGTTGAAGTCACCGGGCGAGCAGCTGTCGACGATCTGCGGGGGCTGCGCGCCGCGGCAGACACCAGACCAGGTCGCCAGCTCGCCGCCGGCGCAGTCGAGGCTGCCCTTGGCGTTCGCCGCGCACCAGCCGACGGGCAGGCCGCTGGAGGCCGACACCTGCGTGGCCGGCACCAGGTAGCAGTCCTTCGTCACGCCGTTGGCGGGGCAGAAGCAGCCCTCGTCGACCTGGCCGTCGCAGTCGTCGTCGAAGCCGTTGCCCTGCACGCCGTTGAGGCGGGCGCTCGGCACGCCGCCGCCCGAGAGGGCCTGGTCGGTGGTGTTGTCGCACTCGTTGTTCGTCGGCGGCGCGCACAGCCGGCGGATGCTGGGGTTGCCAGGCATCGGCGGGCCGCAGCCGCCGTCGTAGTTGGGGTTCACGCCCGCGTCGGGCTCGATGAGGCCGCCGCCGCCGCCGGTGGCCGTGCCGCCGCCCGTCGCCGTGCCGCCGCCCGT
>CAYUZK010000104.1:19727-21672 GCA_964449625.1 uncultured Archangium sp. | reverse complement strand
GCAGCTCGGGCGGCGGCGCGAGGGGCGGCGGGGCGGGCACCGGCCTCGCGGGCGGCGGCGCCGAGAAGAGATCGCCCTGGGGCGAGGGCTCGTCCACCGGCTCCGGCTCCGGCGTGCCCGGGGTGCCGGGGCCCTCGGGCAGGGGCACCAGCGAGGGCAGCGGCTGGCCGGCGGCGGCGAGGCGCTCCTCGCGCTGGCGATCGAACTCCTGCGTGGCCGTGAGGAGCTCCTTCAAGTTCTCGGCGCGGCCCAGAGACTCGTCGGAGCCCTCCTGGGTGTAGTGCGTCACCATCGCCGTCTGCTCGAGCATGTACCGCGCGGCGCTGGTGGCGTCGGGGGTGTGCCGGGCGAAGGTGACGAGCCGCTCGGCCAGCTCGCGGAAGCCCTTGAGGCGCTTGAGCGCCGCGCCGCCCAGCGACGGCACGCGCTCCGGCGCCGCGAGGGCCTCGTAGAGGCTCAGCCCCTGGTCGGCGGCGTACTCGCGCAGCCGCGCCACGGTGGTCTCTCCGATGCCGCGCGCCGGCACGTTGATGACGCGCTCGAGGTCGGCGTCGGAGCGCGGGTTCGCCATGAGGCGCAGGTAGCTCGCCGCGTCCTTGATCTCCGCGCGCTCGTAGAAGCTGCGCCCCGAGACCAGCACGTAGGGCACGCGCAAGAGGCGGAAGGTCTCTTCGATCACCCGGCTCTGCGCGTTGGTGCGGAAGAAGACGGCGACCTGCTCGTAGTCGGCCACCCCGTCGCGGCGCAGCTCGTGGATCTTCGCCGCCACCTCCTGGGCCTCGCCGCGCTCGTCGCGGGCGATGATCAACCCCAGCGGCTCGCCCTTCGCGCGCGCGCTCCACAGCTTCTTGTCCATGCGGCGGCGGTTGCGGCTGATGACCGCGTGCGCCGCCTCGAGGATGGTCTGGTCGCTGCGGTAGTTCTGCTCGAGCTTCACCACCTTGCAGCCGGGGTACTCGGTGGGGAACCCGAGGATGTTGTCCACCTCCGCGCCGCGCCACCGGTAGATGCTCTGGTCGTCGTCGCCCACCACCACCAGGTTCGCCGGCGCCGGCGCCGGGGGCGCCAGCAGCTTGAGCAGCGCGTACTGCACCGGGTTGGTGTCCTGGAACTCGTCCACCAGCACGTGCTGGAAGCGCCGCTGGTACTTGAGCCGCACCTCCTCGTTGGTGCGCAAGAGCTCCACGAGGAGCAGCAGCAGGTCGCCGAAGTCCACCGCGTTGGCCGCCCGCAGCAGCCCCTGGTACTTGCGGTACACGCGCTGCGTGGCCTCCAGCCGGGGCTCGCCCTTCGTCTGCATCTCGTCCGGTAGCCGGCCCTGGTTCTTCTCGCCGTCGATGCGGCTCAACATCTCGCGCGGCGTCACCGAGGCTACGTCGATGCCCGCCTCGCGAATGGCGCGCCGCACGAGCGCGAGCTGGTCGCCGTCGTCGTAGATGACGAAGTTCCGCTCCAGGCCGATGAACTCCGCCTCGCGCCGGAGGATGAGCGCCGAGGCCGAGTGGAAGGTGCTGACGGTGAGGCCCTGCGCCATCGGGCCCAGCAGGTGCTCGAGGCGCTCGCGCATCTCGCGGGCGGCCTTGTTGGTGAAGGTGACGGCCAGCACCCGCCACGCTGGCACGCCGCGGTCGCGCACCAGCGAGGCGATGCGGCGGGTGATGACGCGCGTCTTCCCCGAGCCCGCGCCGGCCAGCACCAGCAGCGGCCCGCGCTCGTGCAGCACGGCGTCGCGCTGCGGCGGGTTCAGGTCGTCGAGGAGGTCGCCCACGGTGCGGCAGGAAGAACCACGAGGCCGCCGGGAGCGCAATGCCCTCGCGCAGGCCCCAGCGTGAGGTCAGGCCTCCGAGCTCAGGACCCCGCGCCGGAGCAGCTCCGCCAGCACCGGCCGCACCTCCGCCTCGGGCAGCTCCAGGGCGCCGGCCAGCGACGCGACGCTCTCGGGCGA
>CAYUZK010000104.1:0-19627 GCA_964449625.1 uncultured Archangium sp. | reverse complement strand
TCGACCCGGGAGCTGCCCACCTGGGCCATCGCCGAGACGAGCTGCCCCTGCGCCAGCGTCACCTCGTAGCGGCCGATGGCGTCTTCGAGCTCGAGGCGCCCCTGGCAGTCGAGCTCGGCCAGCGTGCGCAGCACCCACAAGGCGCCGACCGACCGAAGCTCGAGCTTCGTCTCCCGGCGCCGCGAGAGCGACGACCAGGCCCGCGCGCGGGGCTGGGCCAGCAGCGCCACCGCGTCGAGCAGCTGCTTCGCGCGCCCAGACTTCTTGAGGTAGGCGCGGGCGCCGGCGCGGGCGGCCTTGAGCGTCTCCACCGCCTCGCCATGGGCCGACATCACCAGCACCGCCACCTCGCGCGTCGCCACGTCAGCCTTCAGCTCGCGCAGCAGCCCCCAGCCGTCGAGGTGCGGCATCTCGAGGTCCGCCACCACGAGATCGAAGGGGCGCGTCAGCACCGCGTGCAGGGCGGCCTTCCCGTCGCCGACGCTCTCGACGTGAGCGCGCAGGCCCTCGAGCTGGCGCACCACCAGGGCGCGCAGCGCGGCGTCGTCCTCCACCACGAGCACGCGGGGGCGGAAGCCCTCCACCGGCTCGTCCGCCTCCGGCGCCGCGGCGCCCAGCTCGCGCCAGTCCACGGGGCCATCGTCGAGTTCCATGAGCTGCTCGACGGCCGCCTCGCCCTCGAGGGCCCCGAAGGCGGCTGTCTCCAGCTCACCGTCGCGGAAGGTGGCGCTGCCCTCGAAGGGGGTGCCCCGGTACAGCGTGACGGTGCCCGAGAGGCCGGCGCGGCGCGCCCAGGCGAGCAGCCGCGCGCGCATGGGCGCCAGCTGCACCTGGGCGCGGTCGCACTCGTCGATGAGCGCCCGCGCGCGCGCCGCGACGTCGCGGGCGAAGGGGTGGCGCCAGAGGTCCGCGGCGCCGACGCGCAGCCAGCGCAGCACGTTGGGCACCGAGACGTCGCCCAGCACGCCGACGATGGGCAGCGGGTACGTCTCGCCGCTGGCCCGGAGCGAGAGGGCGAGCTGGCGGCCCGCGGAGCTGGCGAGCGCCTCGCCCACCACCACGAGGTCCGGCCGGCGCTCGCGCACCTGCGCCAGGGCCTCGTTGGCGGCGCTCGTCGCGCGCACCTCGAAGCCCGCGCCGCGCAGCTCCACCTCGAGCGCCTCGCGCAAGGCGCCGCTGGCCACCACGAGCACGCGGCGTCGCAGCTCGGCGGTGATGATCTCGGAGGCGGGCAGCGGTTCCATCGACGGCAGTCGAGATACGCCACGAGCGCGGTCGGGCGCGATGAATTTCCGTGCTACCTCGGACGCGGTGACCTTCTCCGAGCTCCTGCGCGACCCGGCCTGCGCCCCCGGCACCCTGGCCACGCACCTCGACGGCCTCGACCCGGCGCAGCGCCTGCGCGAGGCCCTCGCCCTCGGGGCCCGCGAGCAGGCGCGGCTCTTCGAGCTCGTCGCGGGCGCCCGCCGCTTCACGCTCGACGACCTGTGCCCCGCCAACCGGCCGCCCCTGCGCGGGGTCGCGCACGAGGGCCGCAACTCGCTGTACGCCTTCACGCGCTTCGCCAAGCTCTTCGCCGTGCCCGACGTGCCGGGCCTGGAGGAGCGCTGGGGGTACAACCGCACCTCCGCGCTCGTCACCACCACCGTGGGCCCCGGCTACTTCGTCGCCACCGCGCAGGGCGACGAGGTCCTCGTCGACTACCGGCGGCTCCCCGCCCGCCCGCTCGAGGGGGCCCCGCCCGTCCTCGACAACGCCGCGCGCCTGAGCCTCTTCGTCTACCACCGGACCCGCGACGTCGTCCGCGGCGTGTCTCGCCACGTCAGCATCGGCCGTGCCTGGCGGGGCGAGCGGGTGCTCGACAACTGGTTCGTGCTCTGCCGCGTCGACGCCTGACGCGGCCCGTCACGCACATGCGCCTCCATCGGCGCCGCCAGGGCCGGCAGATCGCGCCCGGCCGCGGTCGGCGCTAGACTCGTCTACACGAACCACGGGCCGCGGGGACGGACGACGATGTTGCAGCTCGAAAAGCGAGCACGGCAGCTCAAGCGCACGCTGCGCTACCTCAAGGGCTACTTCGAGTTCGACCGCAGCACGAACAACATCGTGCGCCGCACGGACTTCTCGAACTGCTCGCGCCCGGTGCTGCTGCTCTACGGCTTCATGTCCACCCGGCGGAGCTTCGAGATCCTCGAGCACCGCCTGCGGCGCGACGGCTTCTGCGTGTGGACCATCAACCTGGGCGGCTTCCAGGAGGCCTTCAACACCGCGGCCATCGATCGCCTCGCCGAGAAGGTGCGCGACAAGGTCGAGCGGCTCTCCGCGCGCTACCCGCAGATGGGGCCGCTCTCCATCGTGGGCCACTCCAAGGGTGGCCTCATCGGCACCTACTACGTGAAGCGCCTCGGGGGCGACAAGCGCGTCAAGACCGTCATCACCCTGGGTACGCCGCACAACGGCTCGCCCTCGGCCTACTTCGGCATCGCGGCCTACGGCTTCATCTCGCGCAGCATCTGGCAGCTGACGCCCATGTCGCCCTTCATCCGCCGGCTGAAGATGGGGGCCTTCCCTCGCGAGGTGAAGCTCACCTCCATCTTCTCGAAGGCCGACCGGGTCAACCCCTTCCCCTCCTGCATCCTCGACGGGGGCGAGGCCCAGCTCCACAACATCGAGATCGCCGACGTCGCCCACCGCGACTTCCTCACCAGCCGCACCGTGTACCAGCTCGTGCGCCGCGAGCTCTTCACGGGCCTGGGCCTGCCCGTGCCGGCAGAGCCACGGTCGAGCCGGCTGGTGTCCTTGCGCTAAGAAGGCCTCGTGCAGCCCTCGAAGTGGGACCTGGTCCTCTCTCAAAAGCCCGTGCCGTTGGTGGAGCACCTCCTCGAGGAGGTCTCGAAGCTCTTCGCCCAGGACCTCGCTGTCTGGCCGCCGAAGGTAGAGGACTTCGACCCGGTCACCGGCGCCCGGCTCGCCGCGCTCCTCGCCGAGTCGCCCCGCGCCCCCGACCCCCGGCTCTTTCACGAGGCCTTCGCCCTGACCCGCCTCGACCTCGGCCGCGAGCTGGAGGCCTACGACGACGTCATGCGCAACCAGCGCTGGCGGGCCTCGGGCCTGCCCGAGAAGGACAAGGGGCTGTTGCTCTTCCTCTCGCGGTTCATGGCCGAACAGCTCCTGGGCCTGTTAGAGGCCACCGACGGGCGCCTCACCCGCCCCCGCCTGCTGGACGTGCTGGACCGCACTGAACGACACTTCTTCGCCCGAGGGCCCCTCTCGTGAAAGTCGACGCCTCAACTCCCGCCACCGCCGCGCCCACGGCCCGCCCGCCGAGCAAGCTGCCGCGGCCCAACGACGCCTGCTGGTGCGGGAGCGGCAAGAAGTACAAGAAGTGCCACCAGGACCTCGACGTCGACTTCCTCAAGGCCGAGCGGGCGCTGCTGGAGCAGAACAAGGTGCAGCAGGGCCGCCTCTCGCCGCGGCGTGACGTGCCGGCGCACATCATCAAGCCCGACTACTGGCAGACGGGCACGCCGTCGCGGGGCTCGGGGCGCAACGTGCGCACCCCAGAGGAGCTGGTGCGCATGCGTCGGGCCTGCGTGGCGGCGGCGAAGGTGCTGCGCCTCGCCGGCGAGCTGGTGAAGCCGGGCGTCACCACCGACCAGCTCGACGCCTTCGTGCACGACACCATCGTCGAGCTCGGCGGCTACCCCAGCCCGCTCAACTACCGCGGCTTCCCCAAGTCGGTGTGCACCTCGGTCAACGAGGTCATCTGCCACGGCATCCCCGACGACCGGCCGCTGCGCGACGGCGACATCATCAACCTCGACGTCACCATCTTCCTCGAGGGCATGCACGGCGACACCAACGCCACCTTCCTCGTCGGCGAGGTGGACCAGGCCTCCCGGCAGCTCGTGAAGGTCACCGAAGAGTGCCTGATGAAGGGCATCGAGGCGGTGCGGCCCGGGCGCCCCATCAGCGACATCGGCAGCGCCATCGAGCGGCACGCCGACGCCTTCGGCTACGGCGTGGTGCGCGCCTACTGCGGGCACGGCATCGGCGACACGTTCCACACGCAGCTGCAGATCCCCCACTACTTCGACGCGCGCTCCACCACGAAGATGGAGCCGGGCATGACCTTCACCATCGAGCCGATGATCGCCATGGGCACCTGGGAAGAGGTCACCTGGGACGACGACTGGACGGCCGTGACGAAGGACCTCAAGCGCGCGGCGCAGTTCGAGCACACCGTGCTCGTCACCGACAAGGGCGTCGAGATCCTCAGCGTCGAGGGCTGAGGTGGCCACCCTCGGGCTGGGCCTCGCGGCGCTCGGGCGCCCGGGGTACATGACGCTGGGCCACGCGGGCGATCTCCCCTCCACCGACGCGGAGGTGATGCGCGCCCACTGCCACGCGATGCTCGACGCGGCCTGGGCCGGCGGCGTGCGCCACGTCGACGCGGCGCGCAGCTACGGCCAGGCCGAGGCCTTCCTCGCGGGCTGGCTGGCGACCCGGCGTCCTCTGGGCCTCACGGTGTCCTCCAAGTGGGGCTACCGCTACACCGCCGGCTGGAAGACCGACGCCGCGGTGCACGAGGTGAAGGACCACTCGCTGCCGCACCTGGAGGCCCAGTGGGCCGAGAGCCGCGCGCTGCTCGGCGATGCCCTGACCGTGTACCAGGTGCACTCGGCGACGCTGGAGAGCGGCGTGCTCGACGACGCCGCGGTGCTCGACCGCCTGGCGCGGCTCCGCGATGACGAGGGCGTGGCCGTGGGGCTGTCCGTCACCGGCGCCGGGCAGCCGGCGATCATCGAGCGCGCGTTGAGCATCGAGCGCGGCGGCCGCCGGCTGTTCGACTGGGTGCAGGCGACGTGGAACGTGCTCGAGCCCTCGGCCGGCCCCGCGCTGGCGGCAGCTCACGCGCTCGGCGTGCGCGTCATCGCCAAGGAGTGCCTCGCCAACGGGCTGCTGGGTCCACGCGGCGCGGTGCCCGGCTGGGCCGAGCTCGCGGCGGCGCGGGGCTGCAGCCCTGATCAGCTCGCCCTCGGGGTGGCGCTGGCCCAGCCCTTCCTCGACGTGGTGCTCTCGGGCGCGGCGAGCCTGCCGCAGCTCGCCTCGAACCTCGGCGCGAGGCCGACGCCGCTCGACGTGTCGCCCTTCGCCCGCCCTGCGGAGGCGTACTGGGCAGCGCGCGCGACGCTGGCCTGGACCTGACGGGCGCTCGAGGGGCTCGGTGTGGCTGACCTGGAGGCGCAGGCCCCGTCGCTCAGGGCCCTGGCGCGTCCTCCGCTGGCCCCGGCTGCCGCTCCTGAGCGTCGAGGACGCGCTGGGCCTCGTCGCGCCGCGCCCTGCGCCCGGCCTCCTGCGTGTGGAGCCGCCGCTCGCGGGCCTCCAGCTCGCGCTCCCGCCGCTCGAGCTCGGCGCGCTTCTTCGCGATGGCCGCCTCGAAGGCCGCGTTGCCCGCCTCGAGCCGCCGACGCTGCTCGCTGACGCGGTGACAGGCGTGCGGGTCGTCCGCGCAGCGGCGCCGGGAGGCTTCAGCGCGCGCCTGGGCCGCGTCGGGCTCCACCACGCGCGCCGGGCCGGCCTTCGCCCCGGGGTTGCGCACCACCTCGACCTGCGCCGCGGGGAGCGCCTGGGCCGCCGCGTCAGGCGCGTCGCGGAGCGAGGCGCGCCGCCGGGCCACCGCGTCGACCTGCGCGCGCTGCTCGTGGCGGAACTCCACGACCTCCCGTTGCCAGCGCGCGAGGCCCCGCTGGAGCTCGTCGAGCGCCTCGCTCAGCTCGGGGCCCGTGGGGAGCCGCGGGCGCGCGGCCGGCGGCGGCTCGAACTCGTCCCACGCGCTGAGCGCTGAGGCGAGGAGGAGCGCGCTCCACATGCAGGCCGCGTCACCCCTCGGGGGCGGGCATCACCAGCCGGAAGAGGCGGCAGGTGCCGGCGTCGTTGGTCGCCGTCGGGCAGTTGTCTTCGGGCACGAGCGGCCCGCCCACCTGCGCCGCCGCCTCGTAGCAGCCGTAGCCGAAGCGCAGGCCCGTCGGCAGCTTGGTGTTGGAGTCGGGCGCCCCGCCCCACAGCTCCGTCCAGATGAGGAAGTCGCCGCCCGTCTGCGTGTTGACGAAGGCGTAGGTCAGCCCCTGGCCCAGCTGCGGGTTGGTGACGCGCGTGACGTCGAGCCCCTGGATGACGAAGGCCCCGCTGGCCTCGATGGCGCCGGGCTTCGTGCGGTCGCTGGCCACCGCAGCCACCGAGGCGCAGGTGACGACGCCGCCGTCGGGCGCCGCCTTCTTGATGAAGCGCGTGCTGCCTGCCTGCGGCGAGAGCGCCAGGCCCGACCAGCTCGCCCGCGTGTCGAGCTCCAGCCGCGGCTGCACGAACTTCTCGACGGCGTAGCACTTGCCCGCCACGCAGTAGGGGAGGGGGCGATCGGTCACGTAGTTCACCACGCACTCGGCCTGCGCGCTGCACGGCAGCGAGCACTTCTGGCAGGTGCCGTAGTCCGTGGTGTCGATGCAGGCGTCCTGCCCCTTGCACTCGGGGTCGTCGCAGTCGACGAGGAGGTTGCCGTCGTTGTCGAGGCCGTCGCCGCAGATCTCTCGCGTGGAAGGCCCGGGGCAGGCCGAGAAGGCGAGGCCGGCGAGGGCGCCCAGGACGAACCAGCGCATCATGGGCACTTCCCCGTGCAGCTGCGGTCGGCGGGCACGCAGGCCTGGTTGCCCGTCGTCAGGGTGAGGCACGCGAAGCCCTGCGGGCACTCCGGCTGCCCCGGGCCGCAGAAGCGCGCGCACACGCTCTGGGTGGCGCCGACGCCGCCGTCGGCCAGCGAGGGCGCGATGGCCACGCAGGTGCCGCCCACGCACTGGGTGGCGGAGCTGCACGAGGCGCAGTGGGGGAAGGTGGTGTCGACGCCGCAGACGTTGGTGACGCCGTTGCACAGCTCGCAGGAGCGGCAGACGCTCGTGCCCTGGCAGACGCGCGCGTTGTTCACCACCGGCCCCTCGCAGGTGCGGGTGGCGGTGTTGCAGCGCTGATCGAGCGGGCAGCCCTGGTTCGCCGTGCACCCGGCCTGGCACGAGGCGCGCCCGGCGTTGGTGACGCAGAGCTGGCCTAAGGGGCACTCCGCATCGGCGCTGCACGAGGGCCGGCACTCGCCCACCGTGGCCCCGGGGGGAATGGCGCAGCTCCGGGTGTTGGCGCACTCGGCGTCGGTGGTGCACTCGCTCAAGGGCTCGCACACCCGGTTGACGCAGCGGAGCAGCGCGTTGCCGCAGTCGACGTCCTGCACGCACTCGGCGACGCACAGCTTGAGGCGCGGGTCGCAGGTGGTGCCGAAGGGGCAGACCTGCTGCAGGGCCACGCACTTGCCCTGGGCGGTGTCGCAGCGCTGGCTCGCGTCGCCGCAGTCCGCCGTGGCGTTGCAGCTGCGCAGCGAGTCGGGCGTGCAGCCCGTGAAGTTGTTGCAGGTGGCGACCTGCCCGGTGGGCGTGCGGTCGGGCCAGCACTGCTTGACGCCGTCCTTGTCCTGGCAGGTGGCGCCGCGCACGCAGTCGAGGGTGGTGGCGCAGGCCGTGCCGCAGAAGCGCCGGTTGAGCGTGGCGTCGAGCAGGCAGGTGTCACCCGCGCCGCCGCACTCGCGGTCGGCGGTGCAGGGCTGGCAGAAGCCCTTGAGCGGCCGGCAGGAGCGCGTGGAGGCGTCGCACCACTCCGTCTGGCCGCAGTCGGCGTCGCCCTTGCAGCCGGTGATCTCCGTCACGCACAGGCCCGTGTAGTTGTTGCAGAAGCGCTGCGGCGCGAAGGGGTCGGCCGAGGCGCAGCTCTCGTCGGACAGGCAGATGCACTGGCGGCGCACCTTGTCGCAGCGCAGCGCGCCACACTCGGCGTCGACGTTGCAGGCCCGGCCCACGTAGTCGATGGTGCCGGCGTCATCAGGCAGCGGCAGGGGCCCGGTGCGGGGGCACCCGGCGAGGCTGGCCGCGAGGGCGAGGAGGGGCAGGAAGCGGAGCATCGGGGGCTGGCGTGTAGCCCACCCGCCCGGGGCGATCCACAGGCGCGGGCCTATTCGCAGGCCGGCTCTGGCGACCAGGCCACCGCGCAGCGGCTGTCCCGGCAGACGGGCAGGCCGCAGCCGCAGGCGACCTGGCTCTGGGGGCACTGGCCGTCGCAGAAGACCGACGTGCAGTCGGGCCCCTCCGAGGTGTGCACGGCCGCCGAGCCCCGGCCGCAGCAGCCGTTGGGCACGCACTCCGAGTCGATGACGCAGGCCCGGCCCGCGTCGGCCGGCGGGAAGGGCCCGAGCTCGCCGCAGCCCGCCAGCGCGAGCGCGAGGGCGCCCACCAGGCCGAGGCCGGCGGCGCGGCGGCGCATCAGCGGTTCATGCCTCCGAGGAACTCGGCGTTCCCCTTGGTGGGGCGCATGTGCTTGAGCACGAACTCCATCGCGTCGATGGGCGTGAAGGGGTGCAGCACCTGGCGCAGCGCCGTGGTGCGCACGAGGTCGGCGGGGCCCAGCAGCAGCTCCTCCTTGCGCGTGCCGGACTTGTTGATGTCCATGCAGGGGAAGATGCGCTTCTCGAAGAGCTTGCGGTCGAGCACGATCTCCGAGTTCCCGGTGCCCTTGAACTCCTCGAAGATGACCTCGTCCATGCGGCTGCCGGTGTCGATGAGCGCGGTGCCGATGATGGTGAGCGAGCCACCCTCCTCGATGTTGCGCGCGGCGCCGAAGAAGCGCTTGGGCCGGTGGAGCGCGTTGGCGTCCACGCCGCCCGAGAGGATCTTGCCCGATGACGGCACCACCGTGTTGTAGGCACGCGCCAGGCGGGTGATGGAGTCGAGGAGGATGACGACGTCCTTCTTCTGCTCCGCGAGCCGCTTGGCCTTGTCGATGACCATCTCGGCGACCTGCACGTGGCGCGTGGCCGGCTCATCGAAGGTGGAGCTGACCACCTCGCCGCGCACGCTGCGCTGCATGTCGGTGACCTCCTCGGGCCGCTCGTCCACCAGGAGCACGATGAGGTGCACGTCGGGGTGATTCTTCGAGATGGCGTGCGCGATGTTCTGCAGCATCACCGTCTTGCCGGCCTTGGGCGGCGCGACGATGAGGCAGCGCTGCCCCAGGCCGATGGGGCAGAAGAGGTCGATGATGCGCGTGGTGTAGTCCGACGCGTCGTGCTCCAGGTGCATCTTCCTCGTCGGGTACAGCGCCGTGAGGTTGTCGAAGAGGATGCGCTCGCGCACGTCGGCGCTGAAGGGGTCGGCGAAGTTGATCTGCTCGACCCGCTGGAGCGCGAAGTACCGCTCGCCCTCGCGCGGCTGGCGGATGGGCCCGGTGACGGTGTCGCCGGGGCGCAGGTTGAAGCGGCGCACCTGGCTGGGCGAGACGTAGATGTCGTCGGGGCTGGCCTGGTAGTCGCTGTCGGCGCTGCGCAGGAAGCCGTAGCCGTCGCTCATCAGCTCCATCACGCCTTCGGCCTGCACCTCGTAGCGCTTCTCGGTGACGTTCCCGAGGATGCTGACCAGCAGCTCCTGCTTCTTGAGCCCCTGCGTGCCCTCGATGCCCAGGTTGTGGGCCATCTTGGACAGCTCGGTGATCTTCATGCGCTTGAGATCGGTGAGCTTGAGCTCCTGCAGCTGCGTCGCGCCCTCCCGGCCCTCGGCCTCGACCTCGGCGCCAACCTCGCTCACGGCGGCCTCGCCACTGAGGCGGGCCTCCTGGAGGTCGTCGTCGCGCACGGCGTGGCTCATGGGCGTCAAGATGGGGCGCGGGCGGGCCTCCTCCTCGGCGGCCTCGGCGGCGTCCTCGCGGGCCTCCTCGGCGGAGAGGGCGGCGGCGTCGGCCTCGGCCGGCGACTCGTCCTCCACGGGCTTCTTCGCCGCCGGGCGCTTCTTCGGCTTCTCGTCCTCCCGGGCAGCGCGGCGCTTCTTCGGGGACTCGTCTTCGGACTTCGAGCGGGCTTTCGCCATGGGGCTCTTCGGGGGCCGGGCGCGGCCGGGTCGTCGTGGCGCGCTTGCGGGTCTGTCGGCGTTGTGGAAAGCGCCGGCGCTCGAACCTGAGCGCGCTGGCGTGACGGCTGAGGCAAGGTACGGGCGAGGCTCCGGGGTGTCAAGCGCGATCGCTGGAGGCGGCGCCCCGGGGCCGCTAAAGGAGGCGCCTCCATGACCCCCGCCGCCCGCCACGCCGAGCTCTGCGCGCTGATCCGCTACCACGATCACCGCTACTACACGCTCGACGCCCCGGAGCTCTCCGACGCCAGCTACGACGCCCTGGTCAAGGAGCTGCTGGCCCTGGAGGCCGCCTCCCCGGAACTGGTGACCCCCGACTCACCCAGCCAGCGCGTCGGCGGGGCGGTGCTGGAGAAGTTCACGAAGGTGACCCACCGGCAGCAGATGCTGTCGCTGGGCAACTGCTTCGACGAGGCGGAGCTGCGCGAGTTCGACGAGCGGCTGCGCAAGGCCCTGAGCGCCGAGGCGGTGGCCTACACCTGCGAGCCCAAGATGGACGGGCTGGCCATCGAGCTCGTCTACGAGGCCGGCCGCTTCGTGCAGGGCAGCACCCGCGGCGACGGCGTCATCGGCGAGGACGTCACCGAGAACCTGAGGACCCTCAAGAACCTGCCGCTCACCCTGCGCGGCGACGACCTGCCGCGGCTCCTCGAGGTGCGCGGCGAGGTCTTCATCAAGAAGGCCGACTTCACGCGCATGAACGCGCAGCTCGTCGCGCGCGGCGAGGAGCCCTTCGTCAACCCGCGCAACTCCGCCGCGGGCTCGCTGCGGCAGCTCGACACCTCGCTCACCGCGCAGCGCCCGCTCTCGGTCTTCGTCTACGAGGTGGGCGTGGTGGAGGGCCGGGCCTTCGCCTCCCACTCCGAGAAGCTGGCCTGGCTCGAGGCGGTGGGGCTCCCGGTCAACCCGCGGCGCGTGCCGGCCCGCGGCGCCGACGAGGTGCTGGCCGCCTGGGCCGCGCTGCTCGCCGAGCGCCACGCCCTGCCCTACGAGATCGACGGCCTGGTGGTGAAGGTGGACGACAGCGACGCCCGCGCGCGCCTGGGCCAGGTGTCGAAGACCCCGCGCTGGGCCATCGCCTTCAAGTTCCCGCCCGAGGAGATGGAGGCGCAGGTCGAGACCATCGAGGTGCAGGTGGGGCGCACCGGCGCCATCACCCCGGTGGCGCACCTGCGGCCCGTCTTCGTCGGCGGCGTCACCGTCAGCCGCGCCACGCTGCACAACGAGCAGGAGCTCCGCCGCAAGGACGTGCGCATCGGCGACTGGGTCTTCGTGCGCCGGGCGGGCGACGTCATCCCCGAGATCGTCAAGGTCATCACCACCCGCCGCACCGGCGACGAGCGGGAGTTCCCCTTCCCCACCGCGTGCCCCGTGTGCGGCGCGCCCATCGCCCGCGAAGAAGACGGCGTCATCGCCCGCTGCACCGGCCGCCAGTGCCCCGCGAAGCTCGCCGGCCGCCTGCGCCACTTCGCCACCCGCACCGCGATGGACATCGACGGCCTGGGCGACAAGCTCTGCGAGGCGCTGGTGGCCTCGGGCCTCGTCACCACGGTGGCGGGGCTCTACGCGGTGACGGCGCCGCAGCTCCTGACGCTCGAGCGCATGGGCGAGAAGAGCGCCGAGAACCTGAAGGCCGCCATCGAGCGGAGCAAGGCCACCACGCTGCGCCGCTTCATCTACGCCCTGGGCATCCCCGAGGTGGGGGAGGCCACCGCCAAGGCGCTCGCCGAGCGCTTCCGTGACGTGCAGGCCCTGATGGACGCGAGCCTCGAGGCGCTGCAGGAGGTGCGCGACGTGGGCCCGGAGATGGCGAAGGCCATTCACGGCTGGTTCGAAGACGAGAGCCACCGGGCCCTGGTGCAGGCGCTCCTCGCCGCCGGCGTGACGCCCGCCCCGCCCGAAGGCCCGGCGGCCAGCGCCAGCCCCTTCACCGGCAAGACGGTGGTGCTGACGGGCACGCTGTCGGCGATGAGCCGCGACGAGGCGAAGGCCGAGGTGGAGCGCCGCGGCGGCAAGGTGTCGGGGAGCGTGTCGAAGAAGACGGCCTTCGTGGTGGCCGGCGAGGACGCGGGCTCGAAGCTCAAGAAGGCGCAGGAGCTCGGGGTCACGGTGCTGACCGAGGCCGAGTTCCAGGCGCTCCTTCAGGCCTGAGGCGCCCGCTACGCGCCGAGGTCGTCCTTGCCCAGGGCCTTCGCGATGCCCCACATGGCGAAGCCCACCAGCAGCCCCAGCACGAAGATGACCAGCACCGTGGTGACGCCGTAGATGAGGCGCACCTCGAGGTCGCTCACGCGGCCCTCGACCCACGCCCGGCGGAGCGGGTCGAAGAGGCCCAGCAGCTCGAGGGTGCGCGCGGGGAAGGCCTCCAGCGAGAGCGAGAGGCGATCGACCCAGCGCGGGTTCCACGCGCGGCGCACCAGCTCCACCGCCGAGGCCACCAGCAGGTAGAAGCCCGAGAGCAGCGTCGCGTTGGCGAGGCTGATGCGGAAGACAGGGAGCTTCGCCATCACGTCACGGCGAGAGCTGCTTCTTGAGCGTGGGCAACAGCTTCTTCACGCGCGACAGGTCGGCCTCGTTCTGATCGATGAGCAGCACCGCCTCGTACTGCGCGATGGCCTGGGGCAGCGACGCGCCGCCCTTCTTCGCCAGCGCCTCGGCGTAGGCCAGCCGCGCCAGCGACCAGGCGCCGTCGAGCGCCGCCGCCTTGCCGTAGGCCTCGAGGGCCTTCTCGTCGTCCTTCTCCTTCTTGAAGACCTCGCCGCTGGCGAACCACGCCGCCGGGTGGTGCGGCGCCAGGGCCAGGGCCTCGTCGGCGGCTGACCGGGCGCCGGAGAGATCGCCGTCGAGCAGGAGCACGCGCGCGAGGGTCGCCTGCACGAAGGCCTTCTCCCAGGCGTGCGGCGAGCGCGCGGCGAGCTGCGCCAGGATGTCCTTCGGCGCGGGCTTGCCCTTCGCCACCGGCCGCGCGTGGTAGGGCCCGGCGAGCGCGCAGATGAGCTGCGGGTCTTGCTTCAAGGCCGTCTGCCACACCTGGTCGAGCACGTCGGTGTTGCCCTGGCGGATGAAGGCGAAGGCCACCTCGCAGAAGGTCTCGCCGTCCTTCGGGTTCAGCTTGTTGGCGCGCTGCAGCGACTCCATGGCCTTCGCCCCGTCGGCGCGGGCGAAGCTGATGGCCGCGCGGGTGCGGTGGGTCTCGACGTCGCTCGACGAGATCGGCACCTTCGCGATGGCGGCCTCGGCCTCCTGCAGCTTGCCGGCCTGCAGGTACACCAGGGCGGCGTCGGCCCAGGCCTGCTCGAGGGCCGGGTTGTCCGCCGTCCACGCCTCGACCTGCTTGACCGCCTCGGCCACCTTGCCCTGCGAGAGCACCAGGCGCGTGTAGAGGTGCCGCGAGGGGCCGTGGCTGCCGTTGCGCTCCACGGCGCGCTGCAGCGGCTCGATGGCCACCTCGGTGGGCACGCCGGCCTTGAGCAGCAGCTCGCCCAGCAGCGCGTTGCCCTCGTAGTCGTGCGGGTCCTTCGCCGCCTCCTCGAGCTGGGCCCGCGCCTTGTCGAGCGCGCCCTTCTGCATGTACACGCGCGCGAGGGCCACCTGCACCGTCGCCTTGTTCTTGCGCAGGCTGCCGGCGAGCTTCTCGAGCGCCTCCACGGCCTTGTTCGACGCGCCGTCTTCGGCGGCGTCCGACAGCGCGAGGTAGATGGCCGCCTCCGCGGGGTACTTGCCGCTCACCTGGGTGCCGGCGAGCTCCTGGCGCGCCTTCTTGGTGTCGCCGAGGCGGAACTGCGCGATGCCGCGCACCAGCGCCACCTTGCGCTGGTCCTTCTCGGGCTTGAGGCGCTCGAGCAGCTCCTTCTCGCGGGAGCGGGCCAGCAGCACGCGGCCGAAGCCCTCGCGGGCGGCCTCGCTCTTCGGCGCCGCGCTCATCGCGTCTTCGAAGGCCTTCTGGGCGGCGGCCATCTCGCCGGCGGCCCGGCGCGCGTGGCCCAGGGCCATGGCGTACTCGAAGGTGTACTGCGTGTAGAGCGGCTGCCCCTCGGTCAGCGTGCGCAGCGCGTCGTCGTGGCGGCCGGCGGCCGAGAGCGCCCGGCCCAGCATCAGCGTGTAGCGGCCCTGGAGCGCGGGGGGCACCGAGGCGTTGGTGGGGAGCCCCTCGAGGTCCGAGAGGGCCTCGGGCAGCTCGCGGCCGAGCTCCAGGCGCGCCTCGGCGTGGCCCACCACGCGCGCCGGGTGGAACTTCGAGAGGGCCTCGGCCCGCGAGAGCATCTCGAGCGCCGAGTCCCAGTCTTCGAAGGCGAGGTAGTAGTCGCCCAGGGCCACCAGGGCGCGGGTGTTGCGCGGGTCGAACTCCGTGGCCTTCTTGAGGCGCCCGAGCGCGTCGTCGAACTTCTTGTCGGTCAGCAGCAGCCGGCCGGCCTGCGCGTGCACGACGCTCTTCTCGAGGTCGGAGCCCAGCAGCTGCTGGCGGGCCGCCGCGCGGGAGCCCTCGTCGGCGGTGAGGTAGTCGACGATGAGCGCGAGCTCGGGCCGCGCCTCGCGCACCTTGGCGCCCGAGAAGGCCTCGAGGGCCGCCTCGCGCTCTGCGGGCCCGGCGCCGTGCTCGGCGAAGAGCATCGCGTGCGCGTAGCCCTTGAGGGCCAGCGCCTCGGCGTTGCCCACGTCCATCTTGAGGGCCTGCTCGAGGGCCTTGATGGCCGCCCCGTACTGCTCCTTCGTGTCGGCGTTGACCGACGAGAGGCCCTTGGCCACGGCCGTGTCGAGCGTCTCGCCCTTGTTCTGCACGCGCGTGTAGAGGAACGAGCCGCCCAGGCCCCCCGCCACCACCACCAGCACGGCGATGGCGGCGATCTTGAGGCCGTGCTGCTGCCAGAAGGTCTTCTTCTGCTTGACGACCTCGAGCTTGGCGCGGAGCTCGCGCTCGTATTCCTTGGCGATGGCCTCGGTGGCCTGGGTGTTGAACTCGACCTTCGGCACCGCCGGGGCCGAGGCCGGCTCGAGCGACTCGTCGGGGATCTCGTCGAGCAGGCCGCCGGAGCCCTGCGCCGGCGCCGCGCGCTGGCGCATGCCGGGGAGCTGGAACTCGGAGGTGGGCAGCTCCGACTGCTGCGAGACGATCTCGTCGAGCAGCCCGCCCTCGGGCGGCGGGGGCGGCGGCGCCTCGAACTCCGGCACGGCGACCACCACCGAAGGCTCGGTGTTGCGCGGCGAGGAGGGCTCGGGCGGCGGCACGTGCGGCACCTCCGGCGAGGCGCCCTCGGCGAGCGCGTCGAAGGTGCTGGTGAGGCCGCGGAAGGTGTCGGGCTCCTGCGCGGAGGACATCACCGCCGCAAACGGATCGGGCGCCTCGCCGGGCCCGGCCCCGGGCATCTCCTGCGTGGAGCGGCCCTCGGTCACCACCTCGCCCTCGATCACCGGCCCGTCGTCCACCGCCGGCATCTCACCGGTCGGCACGGGCGGCAGCCCGCGATCGAGCTCGCCTCCCACCGGCGGGGCGCCCGCGGTGTACGCGTTCATCAGCACCGTGGGCTGCGCGTCGGGGTCCGACTTGCCCGCACCGAAGGCGGCGAAGGCGTCGGTGGGCGGCAGGGCCTCGCCGCCCAGCGCCGCGGCCTCGGGGGCGCTCGCGGGAGCCGGCGCGCCGCTGGCGGTCAGCGCCTGCGTGTCGACCGAGGTGGTGTCGTAGAGCACGGGGGCCGGGCCGCCCGCGAGCGCCTGCTTCGTCTGGTCGAGCCACTGCGCGATGCGCCCGTCGTTGGGCTGCAGGGCCGCGGCCTTGCGGAGAATGGGCAGCGCCGAGCGGAAGAGCCCCTTTCGCAGGAGCGCCTCGCCGATGAGGTTGTAGGCGTGCGGGTTGTCGCGATCGATGTTCACCGCGAGGTCGAACTGCTTCATCGCGTCGGCGGCCTTGCCGGCGTTGATGAGCGCCTTGCCCCACAGCACGCGCCCGACGACCGAGTTGGGGTGGTGCGTCACGCCCTGCTGACAGGCCTGAATGGCGCGCTCGTTGTCACCCCGGTCCAGGTAGGCGCGGGCCAGCTCCACGAACACCGTCGACGTGGGGTCCTGCGCGAGCATCTGCTCGTACTTCTCGACCATCGGCTTGGACATTGCGGTCCGCGACCTTACCCAACGCGGGTGCTACCGTCCCTAAAACCATGAGATCCGTCACCTTCGCTCTGTTGGCCTCCTTCACCGCCGGCTGCGTCACCGTGCCCCAGGGCGACGCCGAGCTGCTCAAGCCGGCCATCGAGTCCTTCCACCAGAAGCTGCGCTGGAAGGACTTCCGCAGCGCCGCCGAGCGCATCGTGCCCGAGCGCCGCGACGCCTTCCTCAAGGCCCGCGACGTGCTCAAGGACGAGCGCGATCTCTTCGTCACCAACTTCGAGCTCGACGAGGCGAAGCTCTCGCCCGACACCCTGACCGCGAAGGCCTTCAGCAAGCTCTCGTGGTACCGCCTGCCGTCGACGACCGAGGAGACCAAGAGCATCGTCAGCATCTTCGTCTGGCGCGACGCGTCGTGGCTGCTCGAGAGCCAGTCGGGCGGGCCCTTCGAGGAGCTCGAGCCGGCGCCCCCGCCGAAGCCCGCGCCCGCGCCCTGAGGCGCACAAAAAAAACCGCCCGTCGTCTCGGGGCCGGCCGAGGCGACGGGCGTCGGGGATTCCCCTATGGAATCCCCTCACCGGAGGCTGGACAGAGCAACGTGAGTGCCATGTCCAGCTCGGCGCAGGTTTGACCTTGTTTCAGGGCATTACCGAGCGACGCATCCCGGAACAGGGGTGCATGGCGGCGCTCCCACCTGACACGAGCGTCAGGGTTCTGCGCAGAAGCTTCACTCGCCCAGCACGGCCCGGATCGTCTCCCGCATCGTGAAGCGCGGCGTCCACCCGGTCTCCTTCGCCCAGCGGGAGCCGTCGACCATACAGAGGAACTGGATGTGGTCGAGCTCCTCGGGGGGGTAGCTGGCGAGCCGGTACTTGAAGAGCGTGCGCAGGAGCGGCCGGGCGATGACGTGCGGCAAGGCGCGGGGCCGGGCGCCGAGCTCGGAGAAGACGGCGGACAGGGGCACCTCGCCGGGGCCGGTGACGTTGTAGACGCCCTTGCGGCCGGGCTTGAGGGCCTCGATCAGCGCCCGCGCGACGTCTTCGGTGTGAATGAGCTGCACCATGGGGTCGAAGCCGGCCATCACCCAGGGCCGCTGAAGCCGCAGGTAGTTCGACGGGGCGTTCTTGATGGCGGCGCCGACGATGTGCACGGGCCGCAGCACCACCGTCTCGATGCCCGGCTGCCGCCAGAAGAAGCCGTGGGCGAGCATGTCGACCTCGATGAGGTCGCGCACCTGGGGGAAGCGGCTGGCCGCCATGAGCGGCGCGTCTTCGGTGAGGAAGTTCGAGTTCTCCGGCGAGGGCCCGTACACGTTGGCGCTCGAGAGCATCACCACCTTCTTCACGCCGTACTTCGCGGCGCACTCCAGCACGCGCATGGTGCCCAGCACGTTGAAGGAGTGGTGGTCCTCCGCGCTCAAGCGCGGGTCGTGCATGATGCCCATGTGGATCACCGCGTCGACGCGGTGCCGCCGAAAGACCTCGTCGGTCTTCTTCTTGCGCAGGTCCACCTGCACGTGGTCCACGTCCTTCGGGCGGCCGACGAAGGGCCGGCGATCGATGCCGATGACGTGCGCCTCGCGGTGGAGCAGCTTGGCCACCGCGCGCCCCAGGTTCCCCGAGATGCCCGTGAGCACCACCGTGCGGCGCGCCTGGCTCACCAGAACACCGCCTTGCGCTCCTTGAGGCCCTGCTCGACCATCGACTGAATGGCGGCCTTCACCACGCGCACCTTCTTCTCGAGCTCGCTGTCGTCGTCGTCGGGCCGGCCGGTGAAGAAGAGCGGGTCGCCGAAGTGGAGCCGGTACTTCACCGGCAGCGGCAACGGCGGGCCGTAGGGCGTCAGCGGCAGCACCGGGAAGCCGAGCACCTTCGCCAGCGGCGCCAGGTTCACCATCGCCGGCGCCTGCTCCTCGGCGCCGATGACGGCGATGGGCACGATGGGCGTGTTCGTCTCGAGCGCGAGCCGCATGAAGCCCAGGCCGAACTCCTGCAACTGGTAGCGCTGCGAGTAGAGCTTCGAGATGCCCTTGATTCCCTCGGGGAAGACGAGAATGGCCTCGTCCTTCTCGAGGAGGCGCCGGCAGTTCTCGGGCGTGCCGACGATCTGCCCGATGCGCGCGAAGAAGGTCGACACCCACGGCAGCGTGGGCACCCACTTCTCGACCATGCTGCGGATGGCGCGCGGGTGCGGCGCCTGGGTCAGCATCGCCACGCCGATCATCGCCCCGTCTACCGGGAGCTGGCCCCCGTGGTTCGACACCAGGAGCACGCGGCCGGCCGGCACCTTCTCGATGCCGTACACCTCCGTGCGGAAGTAGTGCTTGGAGAGCCACAGGAAGGGCCCGATGGCCGACAGCGCGTACTCGAGGCTGAACCCGTAGGGGTCCACCCCGTACTCGTTGCGCGGCCGGCTGCCCTGGAGCCGCTCCTCGAGATCCTCGCCGGCCATCGACATGGTCCAGCGGCGCAGCCCCTGCTTCAGCGTCTGGGTGATGGGTCCGTTCACGGGAGGCGCGGGAGGGTAACTGCAAATCGCCCCGAAGGGGGACTGGGGCTTGCTCGCGGGGCCGGGCCGGGCGACCCTCCTCGCCGTGACTCGCGTCCTCGCGCTGCTGCCCGTGCTCCTGCTCGCCGCCTGCGGCCGCACGGAGCTCATTGACGGGTACCGGTACTGGCCCCCGGAGGTGGACGCCGGCGTGGTGCTGGGCACCGACGGGGGCGTCATCATCTCCGGGCGCTGCGAGGGGCTGCTCCAGACCTGCCCGCGCGGCTTCCACTGCGAGTCGGGCAACTGCGTCTTGAACGGCGCCGACGCCGCGCTGCAGGTGACGCTGCAGTGGCAGAACTCGCCGCGCACCCCGGTGGACTTGGACCTGCACCTCGTCGAGCCCGCGGGCTCGGGCAGCTGCGAGATCTACTACGGCAGCGGCGGCCTCTTCGGGTGCCGGCACGTCGGCTCCCTCGACCTCGACGCCAACGCCGCCTGCGGCGACACGGCGGGCACGGCGGGCCTGGCCTTCGACACCGAGAACATCATCTACCCCGCGGGGCGCGAGGTGCCGGTCGGCCACTACATCGTGCGGGTGGACTACTGGGGCCAGTGCGGGGTGAATACCCCCGTGCCCTTCGTGGTGACCGTGCGCAAGGGCACCGAGACCACCCGGGCCTCCGGCGTCTTCCAGCCCGGCCAGGCCGACGAGGGGGGCGAAGGCTCGGGCGTCACCATGCTCGAGTTCGACGTGCCCTGAGGTCGCGGCGTCGTTCGATTTCGCGGGCGGGCGAAACCGAATAGCGTACCGCCGCGTGACGCGCTGGTGGTGCCTGCTGCTGCTCCTCGCGGGGTGCAGCGTCGAACTCGACGACGTGCCCGGCCGCGCCTGCGACGAGGACCACCCGTGCCTTTCGCCCCGCGCATGTGTCGCCAACGCCTGCTGGGCGCCCGACGAGCGGGTGGACGGCGGCGGGGGTGGCGGCGGCGCGACCGGCGGAGGTGCCGGCGGCGGCGCCGGAGGTGGCGGCGGCGCGGTGGGCGGCGGC
>CAYUZK010000103.1:6187-21745 GCA_964449625.1 uncultured Archangium sp. | reverse complement strand
CGCCGTCCTCCTCGCCGTCTCCTTCGGCCTTCGAGGCGCTCTGCAGCCCGACGGTGAGTACCAGGGCCAGCGCGTCGCCAACCGCGCGCTGACGGAAGACGAGGCCCTCGCGCGCGCCGCGGAGGCCGATGGCCTCACGGCCGCCGGCGCTGCCGTGGGGGCGGTGGGCGCGGGCCTCCTGGTGGGAGCGGCCCTCGCATGGTGAGCCTGCGCCGCGGTGCGCCCCTCATGGCGCTGCTGACCCTCGCCGCGTGCGGGCTGCCCGCCGGGGTGGTCTACCAGTGCGACGAGGCGGGCGGCTGTGCGCGCCCGGGCTACGTGTGCCAGGACGGCCTCTGTGTGCCGCCTGCGCTCCAGCGCGACGCGGGCGCCGTGGTCGACGCAGGCCCCGACGGAGGGCCCGCTGATGACGGCGGCGTCGCCGACGCGGGCGTCACGGACGCTGGATCCGACGACGGAGGGACACCCGACGCCGGGAGTGACGACGCGGGCGCGGCGGACGCCGGCGTTCCCGACGACGGAGGCTCCACGGGGGACGCCGGCCTGCCCGCCTGCGACTGCGCCCTCGTCGCGTGCGGCTTCACCCCCCAGGCCGTGGGCTGCACGCAGACCTTCTGCGGCTACTGCGGGCCGGGGGAGCACTGCGGCGAGACGACGCCCAACACCTGCGGTGCCGTCAGCCTCGCCACCGCCGGCGGCTGGCGCTGGGAGCACCCGCTGCCCCAGGGCAACACGCTCAACGCAGCGTGGGTGCAGCACCGGCGCAGCGTCTTCTTCGTCGGCAACGCCGCCACGGTGCTGCACTTCGACGGCGAGCGCTTCAGCCTCATGCCCGTGCCCGTAGGCCGGACCGTCGACCTCCTGGCCGTGCACGGCACGGGGAGCGACGTGTGGGCCGTGGGCACCGGCGGCGTCATCCTCCGCCTCGTCGGCCAGGCGTGGGTCGAGGAGCCCAGCGGCACGAGCGCGGACCTCTTCACCGTCGCCGCGTTCCGCAGCAGCGGCACGGCGCTCGCCATCGCGGGGGGCGCAGGCGGCGTGCTGCGACGGCGCACGACGTCGTGGAACACGGTGAGCCCCGCGCTCCCCGAAGACGTGGCGGCCCTCGCGGTCGACGGCGCCGGCATCGTGCGCGCCCTCACGGCGTGGACGGGGCGGGTGTACCGGAGCTCCGCGCTGAGCATGGGGAGCTTCGGCTTCACGCACGAGGCGACGCTCGGCACCTTCGGCCTGGCCCTCGTCGCTGCGGGAGGCGAGTGGTACGCGCTGGGCGAGTCGCAGCGGCCCGACGGCGGCTGGCGCTCGGCCGTCGCGGTCGCCACGGGCGGCTTCGATGGCGGCCAGGCGTTGCGGCAGCTCGAGCGCCCCTTCCAGGGCATGGCCGCCGAGGCGAACGGCGCGGCGGTGTACCTCGTGGGCTGGGGCCTCGACTTCGCGCGCTTCCGCCGCGACGGCGGCGTGGAGACCCTGCCCAACAGTGGCGACGACAGCTTCGCGGTGGCCGTCATCGAGCCCGAGCACGTGCTGACGGCTGGCTCGCGCGGCGTGCTGGGCGTCTGCCGGCCACCGTGCACCGCCCAGGCCGACTGGCTCGAGCTCTCGTCGGGCGCCCTGCCGCACCTGCGCGGGCTGTGCGGCCTGACCGAGGAGAGCCTCGTGGCCTACGGCAACGGGTGGTGCGGGAGCGCCTGCGGCAGGCCGGTGATGGAGCGCCGCGCTACCGCGACCGGAACTCGGTGGGAGGCGACGTGGCAGGGCGTGCCCTCGAGCTCCAACTTCGTCGCCTGCGCCACGCCTTCGGCGACGGACACCTGGGTCTTTGCCGAGGGTGGCGAGGGCTTCCGCCGGCGCGGCACGACATGGGCGACGACGCCGTCCTTCGTGGGCGACGCGGGCGTGCGCGCTGCCTTCTTCCACCCGCAGCGCCAGGCCCTGTACGCCCTCGCGCGCGAGAAGGCGCTCTACAAGACCGACCTCGACGGCGGCGTGCTGGGCCTCGGCACGTACACCCAGGGGTTCCAGTACGCGCTGTGGTTCACCGGCGACAAGTTCCTCTCGGTGGGCGAGGGGGGCGACGCGCTCTTCATCGACCACGGCCCGCCGGACCTGAGTGACTCCTACCTCCCCAGCCCGCGGACGCAGCGAGACCTGCACGGCGCGACGCTGGCCGACGGCGGGTACCTCTTCATCTCCGCGGGCGACGACGGCAGCGTGGCGTGGCGGGTGTACGCAGACACCTCGTTCTCGCTGTGGGCGGGCGCGCCAGTGCTGGACTACACCGGGGCCTGGGTGCACGGCTCAGGGCGCGCGTGGCTCTCGGCGCGGCGCGGCGAGGTGGTTCGCCTGACGGCCGCCGCGAGCGTGGCGCTGACGCCCCCCACGCGGGAGGACCTCGCCGATGTCTGGGGCGTGGCGCTGCCCGACGGTGGGGCGCGCCTGTGGGTGGTGGGCGCCAACGGCGTCATCCTCCGGAAGGACGAGTGATGCGGGGCCCTGGCCGCGCGGGGCGGGCGCCCGCCCTTCCGACGATGCGGGCCCCGTCATGAGCGCGCTCCCCGCCTCCACGCTGCCTCCATGGCGAGTCTTTCCGCGCTTCTCGGAGTCGGCTCTCCGCGCCGAGAAGAACCCGCGCCACGCGCTCGGCGTGCACCTCCCCCTGGTCGCCGCCTTCGCCGCGCTCTGCTGGCTCCCCGGCGTCGAGGCCGCCACCGGCATGGCCCCTCTGCCCGCCACCGGCCTCATGGTGCTGCACGTGCTGATGCCGCTGTCGCTGGCCCTGCTGCCGGTGGAGCGGCGCTGGCCCCGCGCCACCGCGGCGGTGCCGATGGTGGTCAACTTCTTCGTGACGTCGGGCCTCGTCTACCTCACCGGCCGCCCCACCACGCCGCTGTGGGCCCTCTACCTCGTGTACCCCGCCGTGACTGGCATCGCCTTCGGGCGCGCGGTGCTGCCGCTGGTCCTCACCCTGGCGTGCCCCGTGGTGGTGGGGGTGGCGTGGGCGGCCGGCGGCGTCGACCTGGGGCCCGGCGGCCTGGCCTTCGTGGCGCTCTTCGCCGTCGTGGCGACGATGGTCAACGCGCTGCTGGGGAACTTCTCGGCGCAGGCCCAGGCGCTCCACCACGAGAACGCGGTGCTGCGCGCTGCCGCGGCCGTCGAGAGCGAGCGCCAGCGCATCGCCAGCGACCTCCACGGGGGCCTGGGGGCGTCGCTCACGGAGGTGGCGCTGTGGCTCGGGGTGGCGACGGCGCACGACGGGCCGCGCGCGCGGGAGGCGACGGCGCGGGCGCACCAGCGCAGCCTGGCGCTCCTCGACGAGCTGCGCGCCAGCGTGGGGCACCTGTGCCGCGACGACGTCGGCGCCGAGGAGCTCGAGCCGCTGCTCCGCACCCGCCTCGAGGGGCTGTGCCTGGCCGGCGAGGCGCGCCTGGCGCTGGAGGTGACGCCCGGCCGCGCGCGGCTGCCGTCGGAGCAGGCGTGGGCGCTCTTCCGCTTCGTCGAAGAGAGCGCGCTCAACGCCGTGAAGCACGGCGCGCCCGGGTCACTGCGAGTGCGGGTCTCGCTCGGTGAGCCCCTCTGGGTCACCGTGGAGGACGACGGCCGCGGCTTCGAGCCGGCCGCGGTGGCGCGCGGCCACGGGCTGAACGCCCTCGAGCGGTTCGCGCGCGCGCTGGGTGGCCAGCTCGCGCTCGAGGGCCGTCCGGGCGGCGGCACGACGGTGGCGCTGCGCCCGAAGGGCTGAGGCCCGTCACAGGCGGAGCAGGCCCAGGCGCACCGCCGTCATCACGGCCTCGGTGCGCGAGGAGACGCCGAGCTTCTCGTAGAGCGCTCGGACGTGCGTGCGCACCGTGTTGAGCGAGAGCCCCAGACACGCCGCCGCCTGCTCGTAGGTGAGGCCGCGCGCGAGCTGCTCGAGGGTCTGGTGCTCCCGGGCCGAGAGGCCGCCCGACGGGGCCAGCTCGCCGGGCCCTTCGCCGCGGAGCTGCGCGAGCACGAGGGCGGCGGTCACCGGGGAGAAGGGCGCCGCGCCCTCGAGCACGTCGTGGATGGCCGGCACCAGCCAGCGCCCGAGGTCCTCCTTGAGGAGGTAGCCATCGGCGCCGGCGCGCAGCGCGGCCAGCACTCGCTCCCGCGTCGCCAGCGCCGACACCACCAGCGCGCGCAGGCTCGGCTGGGCCTGCTTCAGGAGCGGGAGCAGCTCCACGCCGTCGAGGTCGGGCAGGCCCAGGTCCACCACCGCCAGCGGCGGCGCGCGGCGCCGCGCCACGTCGAGGGCCTCGCGCGCCGTGCCCACCAGCGCCGCCTCGAAGCCTTCGGCGGGCAACAGCTCCCGGAAGACGGGCCAGAGGCGCCGGTCGTCCTCCACCACCAGGATCACGGTCGTCTGGCGCCGTTCGCTCACGGAGCGGCCGAGCGTACCAGTTTGTTTCATTTCAGGACATGCACTCGCATGGTCATGCGATGCCCCGGCCCTGTCCGCTCCCCTACGGTGCGCACCTCTTCTTTCTGCCTCGAGGGGGCACTCCATGAGCCGGGCTTCGAACCACCGTTCCACCGGGGGCTTGCTGTCGCTCGCCCTGTCCGTCGTCGTCGTGGGCTGCACCTGCGGGCCGACGCCGACGGCCGACACCACGCCGCCTGGCTTCGCGGGCGCGCTCGGCGCCGAGGCGCTGGGCGACACCAGCGTGCGGGTAACGTGGGCCGAGGGGAGCGACGACGTCAGCGCGCCGGGCGCCCTCACCTACCTCGTGTTCCGCGGAGACAGCGCCGCCACCGTCGACCTCTCGACGCCGGTCCTGGTGACGGCGGCCGGCGTGACGAGCGCCGACGTGACGGGCCTGCCGGCGGGCGCGGCGACGGCCTTCGTGGTGCGCGCGCGCGACGAGGCGGGCAACGTCGACGCCAACCAGGTCGTGGTGTCGGCCACCACGACGTTCAACGGCCGCGCGCCGGCGCGGCCGCTGGGCAACTTCACCGTGACGGGGCGCATTCACCGCGCCCTCACCCACGGCAACCGCATGTACCTCGCGCTGGGCGAGGCCGGCCTCGAGGTGGACGACATCACTGACCCGCCGCGGCCCATTCCCCTCGCGACGCTGGCCGTCGAGGAGTCGGCCCAGGACGCTGCCCTCGACGCCGCAAGGCAGCTCCTCTTCGTCGCCGACGGCACGAAGGGCGTCACCATCGTCGACGTGCGCGACTCGGCCAACCCGGTGAAGCTGGCGACGTTCGACCCGGGCCTCGCGCCCGGCAACGCGGGCGGAGCCATCGCCGTCGCGGGCGAGACGGTGTACCTGGCCTCGCCTTCGGGCGTCTTCCTCATCGACGTCGGCACGCCCACGGCCCCCGAGGTGCTGTCGCTCGTCGACCTGGGCGGCCCGGTGGCGCGCCTCGCCGCCGAGGGCGATCGCCTCTACGCGGCGCTCGCCAGCGGCCAGCTCCGCGCCTTCGACGTCGCCGCCCCCGGGCCCGTGGCCCTGGGCACCTTCGCCGGCCCGGCCGACGCGACGGCCCTGGTGGTGGAGAACGGTCGCGCCTTCGTCGCCGGGGCCGATTCAGTCGCCATCGTCGACTTCACCTCCGCTGCGGCCCCGGCGCAGGCCGGCGCGCTGGCCCTGGCGGGCGTCACGGCCCTCGCCGTGGAGGGCACGACGCTGGCGGTGGGGCTGCCGACGGCCTTCTCGTCGTACGACGTGTCGGACGCCTCGGCCCCCGAGTTGGTGACGTCGAACCCCGTCACCGTGGCGCCGCAGGCGGTGGGCATCAGCCGCGGCCTGGGCATCTACCTCTCGCGCGTCGGCGTGCGCGACGGCCACACCAGCAGCAGCGAGGGCGTCATCCTCAACATCCCGCCGTACGCCACGCGCGCGGTGCCCGGGCCGCGCACCGGCGCGCCGGCCAACACGCCCGTCTACTTCGAGTTCTCCAAGCCGATGGACCCCGCGTCGCTCACCGCCGACAGCCTCGTCGTCACCGCGGGCGGCGCGGCCGTGGCAGGCACGGCGACCTTCGGCGCGACGGCCACGCGCCTCACCTTCACGCCGGCGCAGCCGCTGGCGGCGACCACCACCTACCAGGTGGCGCTGGCCGGTACGCTGGCCGACACGCGCGGTGACACGCTCTACCCGTCGTCGGGCGTCACCTATTCCTTCACCACGAGCGAGCCGCTCCCGCTGCCCGCGGCGCCGGCGTGGCTGTCGGCCATTCCCCAGGACCGGATGAACAGCCTCTCGTGGGCCTCGGTGCCGGGCGCGCTGCGCTACCACCTCTCCTGGTCCACCACCCCGGGCGTGTCGGCGACGTCGAACCGCGTGACGCTGTGGGGCACCTCCTGGCGGCACACCTTCCTCACCAACGGCCAGCCCTACCACTACGCCGTCAGCGTCGAGACGGCCGCCGGCGAGAGCCCCCTGTCGGCCGAGGTGGTGGCGACGCCGGTGCCGCCGCCGGCGCCGCAGCCGCCCGCGTACGCGTGGGCGACGCCGGGCAACACGAGAGTGTCGCTGACGTGGTCCACCGTCTCGGGCGCGCAGCGCTACAACGTCTACTGGAGCCTCACGCCCAACGCCCCCCTGTCCGCGCGCACGAAGGTGTCGCCGGCGCCGCGGCCCTTCACGCACCAGGGCCTCACCAACGGCACGCCCGTCTACTACGTCGTCACCGCCGAGAACGGCGGCGGCGAGAGCGCGCCCTCGCCCGAGGTGATGGCGACGCCGGTGGCGCCGCCGCTCCCGGTCGCGGTGCAGGGCCTCTCTGCCGTCGGCGGCAACGGCTCGGTGTCGCTCTCGTGGTCGTGGCAGCCGCACGCGGCCTGGTTCAACGTCTACGCGTCGACGACGCCGGGGCAGGCTCGGCTGACGCGCGTGGGCCGGGCGTACGGCACGGGCTTCACGCACTGGGGCCTCACCAACGGCGTGCCCGTCTACTACGTCGTCACCGCTGAGAACGATGCGGGCGAGGGCCCCGACTCCGCCGAGCTGGCCGCGCTGCCGACGGCGCCGCCGCTGCCCGAGGCGCCCACCAACGTCGGTGCCGTCGCGGGCGACGCGCGGGCCACGGTGTACTGGAGCGGCGTGCCTGGCGCGACGCGCTACAGCGTGTACTGGAGCACCACGCCCGGCGTCACGCGCGCCACCGGCCTCCGCGCGCCCTACGGGTGGAGCCCCTTCACGCACACCGGCCTCACCAACGGGCAGCCCTACTACTACGTCGTCACCGCCTCCAACGCGGCGGGAGAAGGGCCCGAGTCGGCGGAGGTGGCCGTGGTGCCGCAGGCGCCGCCGCTGCCCACCGCGCCGGTGAACCTCGTGGCGATGCCCTATGAGGGCGCGGTGCGCCTCTCATGGAGCCCGGTGCAGGGCGCCACGCGGTACACCGTGTACTTCGCCACCACGGCGGGCGTGACGCGCAGCACCGCGGCGCGCCTCTCGTCGGGCGTCTACGCCTCGTACTGGCACCAGGGTCTCACCAACGGGCAGCCGTACTTCTACGTCGTCACGGCCTCCAACTCGGCGGGCGAGAGCGTCGACTCGGTGGAGGTGACGGCCACGCCCGTCGCCCCGCCCGCGCCCACGCAGGCCCCTACGCTGAGCGGCACCGCCGGCAACCGGTACGCGCACCTGTGGTGGGGCGGCGTCGCGGGCGCCACCCGCTACGCCGTCTACTGGGACACCACCGCCGGCATCACCACGGCGTCGAACCGGGCGGACTACGCGTGGCCGACGTGGCCGCACTACGGCCTCGTCAACGGCACGACGTACTACTACCGCGTCGCGGCCGTGAACGGCGGGGGCGAGGGCCCGCTGTCGAACGAGCTGTCGCTGACGCCGCAGCCGCCCGCGCCGCCGACGACGCCGGCCTCGCTGACGGCCCGCGCCGGGGACCGCCGGGTGGACTTGTCGTGGAGCGCCGTCAGCGGCGCCACGCGCTACTTCCTCTACTGGGCGACGGGGCCGGGCGTGACGACGAGCTCCAACCTGCTCGTGCGCAGCTACGGCACCAGCCTCACCCACACCGGCCTCACCAACGGCACGCCGTACTGCTACGCGATCGCGGCGGTGAACGACGGCGGTCAGAGCGCGCTGTCGGCAGAGACGTGCGCCACGCCGACGCCGCCGCCCCCGCCGACGTCGGCGCCGGGCCTCGCGGTCACGGCCGGCAACGGCTCCGCGGCGCTCTCGTGGACCTGGGTGAGCGGCGCCACCTCGTACTACGTGTACTTCAAGCAGGGCGCCGGCGTGACGCCGCAGAACGGCACGCGCCTGGGCGTCGGCACCTCGGGGCCCTTCACGCACTGGGGCCTGAGCAACGGCACCGAGTACTGCTACGTGGCCACGGCCGTGAACGCAGGCGGTGAAGGCCCGCCCTCGGCTGAGCGCTGCGTCACGCCGCAGCCGCCGCCGCCGCCGGGCACGCCGCAGGCCTTCGCCGCCACGGCGGGCCACGAGCGGGTGACGCTCACCTTCGCCTCCGTCAGCGGGGCCACACGGTACGTCCTCTATTGGAGCACCAGCGCCGGCGTGACGCCGCAGAACGGCACGCGCATCGAGGGCGTGTGGAGCGGCTACGTCCACCAGGGCCTCACCAACGGCACCCCCTACTACTACGTGCTGACGGCGGAGAACGCGACGGGCCCGGGCGCGCCCACCGCGCAGGTGTCGGCCACGCCGCAGGCACCCTCCGTGCCGGGCGTGCCGCAGAACGTCGAGGCCGTCGCGGGCATCGCCCAGGTCTCGCTCTCGTGGAGCTGGGTGCAGGGCGCCACGGGCTACGACGTGTACTGGAGCACCAGCGCCGGCGTGACGAAGACCACCGGCACGAAGGTGGCGCTGGGCGCGGTGACGGAGTTCCAGCACACCGGCCTCACCAACGGCACCACCCTCTTCTACGTGGTCGCGGCGCGCGGTGACGGCGGCGAGAGCGCCGTGTCAGCGGAGGTGTCGGCGACGCCGCAGTCGGTGTCGGCGCCCGCCGCGCCCACGGGCGTGACGGCCCTCGCGGGCGTCTCGCAGGTGCAGCTCTCGTGGGCGGCCGTGTCGGGCGCCACGGGCTACCGCGTGTACTGGGGCACGGCGTCTGGCGTCACGAAGACGTCGGGCACGCTCATCGCCGTCGGCGGCGCGACCTCGTACACGCACACCGGCCGCACCAACGGCACTGCCCTCTTCTACGTGGTGACGGCGCTCTCGAGCGCAGGCGGCGAGAGCGCCGAGTCGGCCGAGGTGTCGGCGACGCCCAACCTCCTCGCCCCGACGTGGGCGGCGGTGACGCCGGGCAACGCGCAGGTGTCGCTGAGCTGGAACCCGGTGCCGGGGGCCAGCGGCTACCGGCTCTTCTGGGCCCAGGGCACCACTGTCACCCAGGCGACGGGCACCGTCGTCAACGTCAGCACCGCCACCTCGTACACGCACACGGGGCGCACCAACGGCACCACCTACGCCTACGTCGTGACGGCGCTGTCGGGCACGCAACTGAGCGCCGACTCGGTGGTGCGCACGGCCACGCCGGTGAACCTCACGGCGCCGACGCTCACGGCCAACCGCGCGTATCGCTCGGTGCAGCTCAACTCGGGCTTCGTCACGGGCGCGCGGTACTACAACTTCTACTGGTCCACGACGCCGGGGGTGACGCCGCAGAGCGGCACCAGGCTGTCGTCGACGTCGTCGGGCTTCACACACCAGGGCCTGACGGTGGGCACCACCTACTACTACGTGGCCACCGCGGTGACCGACGCGGGCGAGACGCCGCCGTCCACCCAGGCGAGCGCGACGCCGTGGCTGCCGACGCCGAGCGTGAGCGCCACCGCGCGCGACGGCCACACCCTCCTCAGCGCGTCGCTGAGCCAGGGCAGCATGACGGGGCGCATCTACTGGTCGACGACGTCGCCGGTGAACAAGCAGACGGCGTCCTCCATCGCCATGGCGTCGAACTTCCTCTCGAACCACCAGCACACGGGGCTCACCAACGGCACGACCTATTACTACCTGCTCGAGGCGACCTACCCGGAGGGCACCGCCGACAGCACGACGGTGAGCGCGGTGCCGCGCGCGGCTCCGCTGACGGCGCCCAACCTCTCCAGCGCCACGGCGGGCTACCGGGCGGTGACGCTCAACTTCAACAGCTCGCAGGAGGCGACGGGCCTCAACGTGTACTGGTCGACCACCTCGGGCGTCACGCCGCAGACCGGCACGAAGGTGACGCTGCCGGCGGGGAGCTTCTCGTGGGTGCACACCGGCCTCACCACGGGCACGCCGTACTACTACGTGATGACGGCGCAGTACCCGGGCGGCGAGAGCCCCGCGTCGGTCCAGCGCACGGCCACGCCGGGGTTCACGGCGCCGAGCTTCCTCTCGCTGACGCCGGGCTTCGAGAGCGTCCGCGCGTCGTTCAGCCAGGTGGCCGGCGCCACCGGCTACAACCTGTACTGGTCCACCACCTCGGGCGTGACGCCGCAGAACGGCACGAAGCTGTCCTTCACCACGACGAGCTACCTGCACACCGGGCTCACCAACGGCACGGCGCACTACTACGTGCTGACGGCGCAGTACCCCGACGGCGAGAGCCTCCCCACGGCGCAGAGCGCGGCGACGCCGGCAGCCCAGCGGCCGACCTCGCTGCAGGCCATGGGCAGCCCTGACGCCATCACGCTCACCTGGCCCAAGGTGGAGGGCGCCACGAGCTACACCCTCTACTGGGCGACGGGCACCACCGTCAGCAAGACGACGGGCACGCCCATCGCCGTGACGGGTTCACCGCTGCCCTCGACGTACACGCACACCGGCCGCACGGCGGGCGCGACGTACGCGTACGTGGTGACGGCCGTCTTCGGCACCACCGAGAGCGCCGACAGCCCCGTCGCCACGACGATGGCGGCGCCGGCCCGGCCGGCCTGGGCCCAGGCGACGCCGCAGAGCGACACCACCGTCAACGTCAACTGGCAGCCGGTGACGGGCATCACCACCTACCACCTGTACTGGAGCACCCAGCCGGGCGTCACGCCGTCGACGGGCACGAAGGTCGTCGTCACGGGCGCGACGAGCTACCTCCACACCGGCCTGACGACGGGCACGCCGTACTTCTACGTCGTCACCTCGGCGGCGGGCACGGCGGAGTCGGCCGAGAGCCCGGTGACCGTCGGCATCCCCTCGCTCGCCGCGCCGGGCACGGTGACGGTGCGCGCGGGCGACCAGTCGGTGCTCGTGTATACCGAGGGAGAGGCCAGCTACGCGCTGTACTGGTCCACGCAGCCGTCGGTGTCGAAGACGACGGGCACGCGCGTGGCGTACTCGGGCCGCACGCACCTGCTCACGGGCCTCACCAACGGCACGCCGGTGTACCTCGTGCTGACGCGCGTAGGCAGCACCGGCGCCGAGAGCGTCGAGTCGTTCGTGTACACCGCGACCCCCTCGCACGGCGCGTTGACGATGGCCGTCTCGATGGTGGAGACGACGCGGCCGCACTTCACCATCTCGCACCGGCCGGGCGCCGCCAGCTACAACGTGTACTTCGGCACCGCGCCGGGCGTGACGACGACCACCGGCACGAAGGTGACCGACGTGTACGCGCCGGGGCCCACTGCCAACGCCGCCAGCTTCGCGTGGGACCACCCGGGCCGCACCGCGGGCACGACGTACTACTACGTCGCCACCGCCGTCGGCCCCTCGGGCGAGTCGCCCATCTCCAACGAGGTGGCGGTGACGCCGCGGCCGGGCCCCGAGAACCTCGTGGCCACCCTCACCAACCCGGGCGCCCGCGAGCTGACGCTGAGCTGGACGGCGACGGCGGGGGCCACCGGCTACCGCGTGTACTGCTCGTCGTCGACGCAGAGCAGGGGCAGCGTGTGCGGCACCGCCACGGGCACCACGTACGTCTACACCTTCAATGAGTGGAGCGATCGCCAGTACTTCTCGGTGGTGTCGCTCGACGCGACCGGGGAGTCGGGGCCGTCCACCGTCACGGGCTTCATCAGCACCAGCGCCCCCGACGCGCCGGTCCTCACCGTCGCCCCGGGGAACGGCTTCATCGCGCTGACGTGGGACCTGAACGAGTTCTCCGAGAGCAACGGGCGGCGCGCCCTGCGGTGGGACCTCTACTGGGCCAACACGCCCGGCGTGACGAGCAGCAGCACCCGCATCGACGACGTGCGCGCCACCCACGTGCACCGCGTCGCCAACGGGCAGCCCTTCTACTACCGGCTCGTCGCGTCGAACCCGAGCGGCGAGAGCCCGATGTCGCCGGAGGTGTCCGCCACCGCCGGCCCGAGCGCCACTGGCACCTGGAGCAACGTGGGCACCAGCATCACCGTGCCCAAGACGACGGTGCGGGGGCTGGCCGCCGCGGTGCGCGGGACGAGCGCCTTCGCGCTCTACGGCGACGTCGACCCGCTGGGCCGCGCCCGCGTGCGCGCCCGCCGCTTCACCTCCTTCTGGGACGACCTGGGCCCCGCCTCGCTGAGCCTCGACGCCGACAGCTCCGCCTTCAGGCCGCTGCTGGTCACCGACGCCACCGACGTCTACGCGGCGTGGACGGAGCAGACCGGCGCCCACCGCCGGCCCGAGTTCGTCGTCATGCGCCACGACGGCACGAGCTGGGCCCGCGTCGGCGCGCCGTTCAACACGCGCAGCGCGCTGGGGCATGACCTGCGCTTCGTCGGCTCCGAGCTGCACGCCCTCTACTCGGAGCTCTCGGCCGACGGCTTCGCCAACGGCCAGGTGCGCAAGTGGACGGGGAGCGCCTGGGCCGCCGTCGGGGGCGAGGTGACGACGGCCGCGACGCACCAGCTCTCCGCAGGGCGACTCACGGCCCTGGGCACCGAGCCGGTGGCCGTCATCATCGAGGAGACGCCGCAGGGCAAGGTGGCCCGCGCGCGGCACTTCGTCGGCGGGGCCTGGACGACCTTCGGCGGCGCGCTGCACCCCGCGACGCACCAGGCCAGCGAGGTGGCCGCGACCTCCAGCGGCTCGACGGTGTACGTCGCCGTGGCCTCGGCCCTGGCGAGCGGGGGCGGCTCGACCCTCGCCGTCTTCTCGTCGACGGGCGGCGCCTTCACGCCGCTGGGCGGCGCCCTCAACGCGACGCCCGGCTCGGCCACGCAGGTGTCGCTGGCGATGGTGGGCACGACGCTGCACGCCGCCTTCCGCGAGAACGGCAACGTCGTCGTCAGGGTGTGGAACGGCTCGGCCTGGGTGGCGGTCGGCGGCGGGCCTGCCAAGTTCCTCGCGCCGAGCTTCGTGGACGGCATCAGCCTCGTCAGCGGCGGGGCCACAGCGCACGTCACCTTCGTGGAGTCGGTGCCCGAGACGCAGCGCTCGGCCGCCTGCTTCCTCCGGCCCGTCGCGCCGTAGCCCACCCGCGAGAGACGTCTCGCCCCCGGAGGGGAGGGGCGAGGCGTGCCTCGCGAGGGGCGGGTCGCAAGCAGGGGTGAGCGTCGCCTCGAGGTCGAGGCCGGCACCGGGCCCTCGCGCCGACGCGGCTCGCCGAACGAGGGCGCCGGCGGAAGGCCCCTTGCCGCGGCGCGCGGCCTTCCGCTACGCCCCCTCGCCATGTCCCAGCGCCTCGTCGCCGCCGCCCTCGCCTTCGCCCTCGCCGGCTGTAACGCCACGCCGCCGGCGCTCGCGCCCGAGGAGGTCGACCACAACCTGCGCTGGTTCTGGGTGCACGGCGACTCGGCCGATGACGCCACGCTGCTCGACGGCGCCAACAAGCTCGCGGTCGCGGGCAAGGCCGACACGCGCACCGCGCCGCTCAAGGGCCAGATGCGCGAGCGCCTGGTAGCGGCGGACCTCGCGCCGGTGGGCCTCGAGGCGCAGGACCCGTCGACGGCGCGCGGGCTCATCGTGGTCAACCTCTTCGACTGCACGCTCGACAAGCTCGAGCGCATCCTCATCGCCCTCGACCAGCAGGCCCAGTACGAGGGCGTCTACGACAGCTACGCGCGGCGCTACACCTCCGACGCCGACGCGTACCTCGGCCGCGGGGCATCGCGCCTCACGTGGGAGGTGGACGTCAAGGCGAGCCTCCCCATCGCCGACACGTACACCTCGGCGCTGCGCGGCGGCGTGCGGCGCGTGCCGGGCCCCGCCGACGGCGCGACGAAGGGCGACTTCCTCGTGGCGCGCACCTGGCTGACGGCGCCGGCCACCTTCGCCGAGACGAGCACGAGTTGGTTCCGGCAGGACTACCAGGTCGAGGTCTTCTGGGAGCAGGCGCCCGGCCGCATCTTCCACGGCTACGGCATGTGGCGAGACATCAAGGTGGGCGGCTTCGGCCTCACCATCGAAGACAACGGGCTCGTCAACATCGTCCTCGACAACCTCGTGAAGTGGGACGACGAGACCGCGAAGCTCTGCGCGAAGCCGTGACCGCGGGGCGGGCGATGGTGGAACGCCAGAAGCAAAGGTAGAATGGCTCCCCCATGGCCGTGAACCTCAAGAATATCGAGGCCGAGCGTCTGCTCAACGAGCTGGCGCGGCGCACCGGGGAGTCGCTCACCGAGGCGGCGTCGCGCGCCTTCGCCGAGCGCCTCGAGCGCCTCGACCAGGCGCAGGAGGCCAACCGCCGGCGTCAGCTCCGGGCGGTGCAGGAGCTCATCGAAGAGGCCCGCGCGGCGACGGACACCGGCGAAGCGACGAAGGCCATCACTGACGAGCTGTGGGGCGACTGAGTGAGCGCCGCGGGCTTCGTCATCGACGCCTCCGCGCTGTTGGCCGTGGTGCTCGGGGAGCCTGACGCCGAGGCCATCGGCGCGCGCCTGGTCGCGCCGGTGCGAAAGCTGGTGAGCGCGGCCACGTTGCTCGAGGCCGCGGTGGCGGCCGAGCGGCGGGGAGGGCTCGAGGCGAGAGACCGGCTGGATCGCCTCGTGGCCCGCATCGACGCGGAGGTCGTTCCCTTCGACGCCACGCACCTCGGCTGGGCGCGAGACGCCTTTCGCCGCTTCGGCAAGGGGCGCCACGCCGCGGCCCTGAACCTCGGCGACTGCATCGCCTACGCGACCGCGCGACACGCCGTGCTGCCGCTGCTCTTCAAGGGCGACGACTTCGCCCAGACGGACCTCGAGCGGGCCTGAGCCGCGCCGTCAGCGCCGCGTGCCGGTGTACGTGCGCGTGCCGTTGCCCGAGAAGTTCCCCAGGAAGGTGCTGCCCAGGTAGGTGTACGCGACCGTCATGGTGAGGGCGTCCTTGTCCACCGCGGCTGCGCCGGAGGTGAGCGTCGCCGTCACCGTGCCGCCCGAGAACGAGAAGGTGCAGGCCTGGCTGCCGGCGAGGTTCATGGTGAAGGCCTTGTCCTTGTCGAGCGTGCCGTTGAACACGCAGGGCTCGGCGTCGACCTGCGCCAGCGTCAGCACGTAGCCGTCGTCCTTGCCTGAGGTGATGGCGATGGTGCCGTTGCCGCTGGGCGTCGAGCTCGAGGTGTTGGGCGCGGTGGTGGTGTCGGCGCCCGTCATCGTGAAGGTGAAGGTGCCGAGCAGCAGGTCAGGCCCGCACGCCGAGAAGGCGACGAACGACGCAGCGAGGAGGAAGGCGCGCATGGGGAGCTCCGGGTGAAGAGGCCGCCGGCACCATA
>CAYUZK010000103.1:0-6087 GCA_964449625.1 uncultured Archangium sp. | reverse complement strand
GCCCAGCAGCGCGGGCACCGGGCCCCGCTGGCCTGCGACACCTCGGCGTGGAGCTCGTCGCTCACCTTCGTCGCCTTGTCCGACGGCGCGGCCGCAAGCTGCACCTGGCTGACGATGAAGAGCTCGGCGAGGTCGGCCGCGTTGGCCTCGAGGAGCGCCTTCGTGGCGCCGGTGGCCGTGAGCGTCACCTGGGCCTCGAGCGACTTGCCGATGAGCTTGTCGCGGCGGGCGGCCTCGAGGAGCGGCAGCACCAGCCGGCGCACCGCGAAGAGCGCGTCGAGCGAGGCCACGGCGGCGGCCTGGGCCCCGCCCCGCGGCGTGGGGAAGTCGGCGAGGAACACCGAGGCCGGCTTCTCGCCCGGCAGGTGCTGCCACGCCTCCTCGGCGGTGAAGCTCGTCACCGGCGCCAGCATCACCAACAGCTCGCGGGCGATGCGGTGCATGACCGTCTGCGCGCTGCGGCGCTTCAGGCCGTCCTTCTTGCCGGTGTAGAGCGCGTCTTTCTGGATGTCGAAGTACTGCGCCGAGAGCTCGTTGGCGCAGAACTCGACCACCGAGTGGAAGACGAGGTGGAACTCGTAGGCGTCGTAGGCCCGCTTCACCTTCTCGCCCAGCGCGTCGAGCTTGGCCGACACCCAGTGCTCGAGCGGCAGCAACTGCTCCGTGGGCACCGCGTCCTTCTTCGGGTCGAAGTCGCTGAGCACCGAGAGCGCGTAGCGCACGGTGTTGCGGATCTTCCGGTAGCCTTCGGAGAGCCCGTCGAGGATCGCCATCGAGAGGCGCACGTCATCGCGGTAGTCCGACGCGGCGACCCACAGGCGCATGACCTCGGCGCCGTGCTTCTTGGTGATGTCGTCGGGCGACACGGTGTTGCCCATGGACTTGCTCATCTTGTTGCCCTGGCCGTCCACCACGAAGCCGTGGGTGAGGCAGGTCTTGTAGGGCGCGTGCCCGCGGGTGCCGACGCCGACGAGCAGCGAGCTGTGGAACCAGCCGCGGTGCTGATCAGAGCCCTCGAGGTAGAGGTCCACCGGCACCGGCAGCTTCTCGCGCGCCTCGATGACGGCGGCGAAGCTGCAGGCGGAGTCGAACCACACGTCGAGGATGTCGGTCTCCTTCTTGAGCGTCGGCTTCTGGCACGCGGGGCAGGTCTCGCCCGTGGGCAGGAACTCCGAGAGCGGCCGCGCGTACCAGGCGCCGGCGCCCTCCTTCGCCACCACGTCGGCGACGCGGTTCATGAGCTCCGCGTCGATGACCGCGTGGCTGCACTCCGCGCACACCGCGGTGGGGATGGGAACGCCCCAGGTGCGCTGGCGCGAGATGGTCCAGTCGGGGCGGGTGGAGAGCATGCCGTGGATGCGGTCGCGGCCCCAGGCGGGCACCCACGTCACCGCCTGGTCGATCTGCGCGAGCGCCTTCTGGCGCAGGCCGGTCGTCTCCATCGAGATGAACCACTGCGGCGTGGCGCGGAAGATGACGGGCTTCTTGCTGCGCCAGCTATGCGGGTAGCTGGTGGTGAGGAACTCCCCGGGCTGGTTGAGGAGCGCGCCCTGCGCAGCCAGCAGCTTCGGGATGGTCTCGTTCGCCTCGAAGACGAACTGCCCGGCGAGGCCCGGCCCCACCGTGTCGTCGTAGCGGCCGTCGCCCTTCACCGGGTTGTAGATGTCGAGGCCGTAGCGCAGGCCCACCTCATAGTCGTCGGGGCCGTGGCCGGGCGCGGTGTGCACCAGGCCCGTGCCCGCCTCGAGCGTCACGTGCTCGCCGGTGACGACGGGCAGCACCTTGTCGAGCAGCACGTGGCGGTACTCGAGCTTCTCGAGCTCTTCGCCGAGCGCGTAGCCCAGGATTCGCTGTGGATCCGTCAGCGCCGCCGCGTCGAAGCTCGCCTCGCCCAGCGTCACGTCCTTCACCTTGAGGTGCTCGGGCGCGAAGTCCGACAGGGCCTTCGCCAGGAGCCCCTTGGCCAGCACCAGCACGCGGCCGGGGGTGAGCTCGTAGAAGACGTACTCGAGCGTCGGGTGCACGCTGATGGCGAGGTTGGCCGGCAGCGTCCACGGCGTGGTGGTCCAGATGGCGAACTCGACCTGCTTGCCGGCCAGGAAGCCCCACTTCGCCGCGAGGTCCGACGTCGCGGGGAAGGCGACGTACGTCGAGGGCACCTTGATGTCCTCGTACTCCACCTCGGCGAGGGCGAGGGCCGTCTGGTCGTACACGCACCAGAAGACGGGGCGGTTCTTGCGGAAGAGCGCGCCCGACTTCGCGAACTTCGCCAGCTCGCGGATCTCCTGGGCCTCGTAGTCGAAGTCGAGGGTGCGGTACTTCGCGTCCCACCGGGCGAAGACGCCCATGCGCTGGAACTCGCCGGCCTGGATGTCGATGAACTCGAGCGCGTAGGCGCGGCAGCGCTGGAGGAAGTCCTCGCGGCTCATGGTGCGCTTGTCGAGCTTCTGCTCGCGCAGCTTCTTCTCGACCGCCTGCTCGATGGGCAGGCCGTGGCAGTCCCACCCGGGCATGAAGTCGGCGCGCCGCCCGGCGAGGTTCTGGTACTTGACGACGATGTCCTTGAGGATCTTGTTGAGCGCGTGGCCGGCGTGGAGCTTGCCGTTGGCGTAGGGCGGGCCGTCGTGCAGCACGAAGGCCGGCTTGCCCTCGTTCTTCGCCAGCACCGCCTCGAAGGTCTTCTGCTCGGCCCAGTGGGCGAGCAGCCGGGGCTCGAGCTGCGCCAGGTTCCCCTTCATCGGGAAGTCGGTGGCGGGGAGGTTCAGCGTGGCCTTGTAGTCCTTCGGTGCCTGCTCACTCATGCGACGGCTCGCTAGTCCGACTCCCTGCGTCAAGCAAACTCGGCGGTGCGGTGAATGCGGCGCGCGGCGGGGCCGTAGGAGCGCCCATGCCGACGCTGCGAGGGGCCGTGACCGTGCTGGGGCTGTGCTGGAGCGTCGCCGCCCTGGCCGAGCCCGCCCCGCGGCCCCCGCCGATTCCCCTCGACGAGAAGGCGCAGTGCCTCAAGCAGTGCACCGGCGCGCCGCGCGACGCCACCGGGCCCGCGCTCCTCGAGTGCCTGCGCCGGTGCGAGGGCCCCGCGCCCGCCGCTGACGCCGGGCGCTGATTGCCGCTAGGCTGCGAGGCCGTGCGGTTGATCAGCCTCCTCGTGCTCCTGCCCCTCGTTGCGCTCGCGCAGACCTCGCCGTGCGAGTCACGCTGCAACCAGCAGGCCTCGGAGTGCATCAAGGCCTGCACCGGCGAGCCGAAGGACGCGCAGAAGCCCGGCGAGTCGGGCCGCCTCATGCAGTGCCTCACGCAGTGCGAGCGCCAGACCCGCGACTGCAAGCAGGCCTGCGCCAGCAAGTAGTCAGGCCCGGCGGTGACTCGTGCTTTGGTGTCTCCGGCACCCGGACGGGAGGGTCTCGAATGCTGCTCGCGAGCGCGCTGGGCGTACTGTGGCTCACCACGGCCACCCAGGCGCCAGGGCCCGTCGCCCGGTGCCAGCGGAGCCTGGCGGACTTTCCCACCGAGAAGCTCCTGCGGCCGCTCACCAGCCCCGCCGGCACGGGCTCGGCGTCGGGCGCGGGCGTCTACGTCGGCGCCTTCGCCGGCGCCGGCTCGGCGCACCTGGCCGACTTCACCCTGGGCTACGCCGTGGCCCCGGCCTGCGGCCTCGAGCTCGCCGTGGAGACGCGCCACGCGCTGGCGCCCGCGGGGCCCTTCGAGGCCGTGGGTGCCTCGCTGACGGTGGCGCTCAGGCCGGGGCTCGCGCTCAGCCTCGGCAACACGGCGCGGCTGGGCAGCTCGTCGCTGGGGCTGAGCTCCGTCGGAACCTGGGTGGGCCTGCCGCTGCGCCTGCCCCTGACGAGGTGGCTCGGCGTCGTGGGCCTCGACCGCGTCGCCGGCGTCGACCTCCTGTGGATCCGCTCCGGCGGGGGACGGATCGACGCCTTCGTCGCGCTCCCCGCGGGGCTGCTCGTGCAGGCCCTGCCGCGCCTCTCGGTGCAGCTCGTCGGCCGGCCGCAGGTCGTGGTGCTCTCCACGCTGAGGGCGACGGTGAGCGGCGAGCTCGAGCTGCTCTTCGTGCCGCTGCGCTGGCTCGACCTGCGCGCCCTGGCCGTGGTCAGCCCGTTGGGCTCGACGACGAAGCTCGACGCCTCCCTCGGCGCCACCGTGCGCTTCTGACGGCCCGGGCGCCCGACTCGGGCCCGCGGACCGGCGAGGCGCACCACGGAGGCCTCCTTCGCCCCTCCCCACCGACCTCCCCACTCTTTGGGGCGAAAAGACTCGTCAGCGGGTGGTGGTGGGCTACCATCCCGCGCGCATTAGGCAGGCGGCGCTCCCCACAGACGTCCGCGCCGGTCGGCCTGCTTTTCATGGGAGGGAACAACACATGATGAAGAGACTCGTCATTGCGGCACTCGCGGCCAGCTTGTTTGCGTGCGGCGGTCCGACACCTGGTGCAGACGGCGGGACCGGCGGCGGCGGTGGCTCGACCGGCGGCGGCGGCGGCTCGATCGGCGGCGGCGGCGGCACCACGGGCGGCGGCGGCGGCTCGACCGGCGGCGGCGGCGGCTCGACCGACACCACGCCTCCCCAGGTGATCAGCACCAACCCCTCGACGGGCTCGATGAACGTCGCGGTGGGCACCGTCATCCAGGTGCTCTTCAGCGAGGCGATGAGCACCGGCACGGTGACCGTCACCATCTCGCCCAACGCCAACCTCGGCTCGGCGACGTGGAACAGCGAGAACACCCTCGCCACGCTGACCCCGGGCGCGCCGCTCGCGCTCAACACGAGCTACACGGTGACGGTCAACGGCCTCGACCTCGCGGCCAACGCGCTGACGCCGGTGACGTTCACCTTCACCACGGTGGCGAGCACCGACACCACGCCCCCCACGGTGGTTGACACGACGCCTGACAACTCGGCGACCGGCGTGCCCGCGAGTTCGCCCATCACCGTCACCTTCAGTGAGACCATGAACACCAGCTCGGTGCAGATCACCGCGTCGCCTGCGATCACCTTCGGCACGGCGAGCTGGGCCAACAACAACACCGAGGCTACCGTGTCGCCCACGGCGCCGCTGACCGCCAGCACGACCTACACCATCTCCGTGACGGGTCGTGACGTCGCCAACAACAACATGGCGAGCACCTTCACCTTCACCTTCACCACCGCGGCGCCGCCGGACACCACGCCGCCCACCATCAGCTCCTCCACCCCGGCCAACGCCGCCACCAACGTTCCGCTCACCACGCGCCTGAGCATCACCTTCAGCGAGGCGATGGACACCAACACCGTCGAGGTGACGACGACCCCGGCCATCGACCAGGCCACGGGCACGTGGAGCAACAACGACCGCACCGTCACCTACTCGACGCCCGCGTCGGACTGGAGCGGCTCGACACCGTACACCGTGAGCGTCACCGGCTCCGACCTGGCGGGCAACGCGCTCGCTGGCGCGACCATCACCTTCACGACCGCGGTGCCCCCCGACACGACGCCCCCGACGGTGCAGTCCACCACGCCCAGCAACTCGGCCACGGGCGTGCCGCAGACGGCGAACATCCAGTTCATCTTCTCGGAGCCGATGAACACCACGGCCACCCAGGGTGCCTTCTCCTCGAGCCCCGCCATCACCAACTGCGCCTTCTCCTGGCTGGCTGGTGACGCGCTCCTCGAGTGCAACCCTGGCACCGACCTGACCGCCTCGACGACGTACACCATCACGCTCGGCACGGCGGCCGCCGACAAGAACGGCAACGCGCTCGCGGCGCCCTACGTGTTCTCGTTCACCACTGCGGCGGCGCCCGACACCACGCGCCCGACCATCGTCTCGGTCTCGCCGGCGAACGCCTCGGTGGGCGCGGCGCGCAACACCAACATCGTGGTGACCTTCAGCGAGCCCATGGACATCGCCTCGGCGCAGACGGCCTTCCAGATGACGCTGCCGGCCGCGTACCCCGGCATCTTCTCGTGGAACAGTACGAACACGGTGATGACCTTCGACCCCGTGACCGACTTCGCCTACGCGCCCTCGACGGCGAACAACGTGACCTACAGCATCAGCACGGCCGCCAAGGACCTCGCGGGCAACACCCT
>CAYUZK010000102.1:19960-21818 GCA_964449625.1 uncultured Archangium sp. | reverse complement strand
ACGAGCTTCGGGTACCTCGCCTGCGGATCGGCGGTGAAGAACACCACGCGCTCGCCCTTTGGCTTCGCCGCGAGGATGCGCGCCAGCTTCTCGACGTAGGCCTCGGCCGTCGGCATCACGTCGAGGTTGATCTTGAGCTCCCCGGCCTCGGTCACCGAGACCACGAGCTGGTCCTCGGGCACCTCGTCGAGCTGCTCGACCTGCTCGCTCTCGGGTACGCGCACCTCGATGTCCTTCTCGAGGAGCGGCGTCACCACCAGGAAGATGATGAGCAGCACCAGCACCACGTCCACCATGGGGGTGATGTTGATGTCGGAGATGGCCCCGGTCTGCGGCTGCACCGAGATCTTCCTGCGCCGGTGGCCGCTCACTTCTTGAGCTCCTCGACGCCCAGGGCCACCGAGCGCGCGCCGGCCTGCTTCGCCAGCGCCATCACCCGCCGCACGTCGTCGAAGACGAGCGACTCGTCGCCCTTGAGCAGCAGCCGCTGGCCGGGGTTCACCGCGAGCCGCCTGCGCAGCTCACCCTCGAGGGCCGCCTCGTCCACCGCGTCGCTCTCGAGGTAGATGCGCTTGTCGGGCGTGAGCGAGATGACGAGCGGGTCGGCGCCGCCCTTCTTCTCGTCGTCGACCTTCATCGCCTTGGGCAGCTTCACGTCTTTGCCCCGCTGCAGCATGGGGGTGACGACCATGAAGATGATGAGCAGCACGAGCACGACGTCGACCATCGGCGTGACGTTGATGTCCGCCTTGATGCCCTTCTTCCCGCCGACGGACATTCCCATGGTGGGTCCCCGGGCCTCGGTGGTGGCCGACTACTTCGCGAAGTGCCGGGCGACGAGGTCGAGCAGCTCGTTGCTCGACTCCGAGAGGTCCACCGCGCGCCCGTCGATCCACCCCTGGAGGAAGTTGAAGGCCATCACCGCGGGGATGGCGACGAGCAGGCCGAAGGCGGTGGTGATGAGCGCCTCGGCGATGCCGGCCGACACGGTGGCGAGGCCGCCGGAGCCCGAGGCCGCCATCTGCTCGAAGGCGTTCACGATGCCCATGGTCGTGCCCAGCAGCCCCACGAAGGGCGCCGTGGAGCCGACCGTCGCCAGCGTGCCCAGGCCGCGCTTGAAGCCCTGCACCTCACGCGCCGCCTGCCGCTCGAGCGCGCGGGCCACCGAGTCGACGGCCACGTCCTTGTTCTCGGGCGCCGTCCTGAAGGCCACCAGCCCGGCGTTGATGGTGCGGCCCAGGTGGCCCACGTGCGTCGCTCCCGTGGCCGCGGCCGCCGCCTTGAGGTCACCGCCCGAGAGCCGCTGCGCCATGTGCGTCGCGAAGGCCACCGACTCGCGGCCCGAGCGCAGGTACACCACCAACCGCTCGAAGATGACCACCAGGCTCGCCAGCGACATCACGCCCAGCACGAAGACGATGAAGCGGGCGAACAGCCCCATCTGCGACCAGAGGTGACCAAGGGAGAAGTCCATGGGTGGCGGCTTCCTTACCGTGCCGAGGAAACCGTTGGCCAGCGCGAACCGTGCCGCGTCAGCGCGGCAGCTTGAACTCGAAGTTCTGCACGTAGTCGATGGCGATGGCCTGGCCCTGGAACGTGCCCGGCCTGCACTTCATGCCCTGCAGCTTCGCCACCACCGACTCCGAGAGGTGCGGCAGCGGCTTGATGACCCGGCAGTTGCGCACCGTGCCGTCGACGAGGATGTGGCACTTGACGATCATCAACCCCTCGACCCGGGCCGTCAGCGCGTCGCGCGTGTAGACGTCGCGGGCGAGCTCGGCCTTGTCGCACTCCGGCCGCGTCATGCCCTCGCCGAAGGACACCACGTCGGTGTCGCCGCCGCCGAGCGTGCCGCCGA
>CAYUZK010000102.1:0-19860 GCA_964449625.1 uncultured Archangium sp. | reverse complement strand
GCCGCCGAGCGTGCCGCCGACCGTGCCGCCCACGACGCCTCCGACGACGCCGCCCACCACGCCGCCTTCGACGCCGCCCACCACGCCCCCCTCGACGCCCTCGGGCCCCTCGCCCGGCTGCTCGGGCTCCGGCTCGGCCTCCGGCGGCTTCTCGACGGGGATCTCCTTCGGCTGCACCAGCACGTCTTTCTTCACCTGCCGCTTCTCGACCTTCTTCTCGACCTTCGGCGTGCTGCTCGCGGGCGGAGGCGGAGGAGGCGGCGGCGCGACGGCCACCGCGGGCTTCGCCGAGAAGAACTTCACGTCCGAGAGGTCCGCCTTCTCTTCGACCCGCCGCGCCGTGACCCACGCCACCAGCGCGATGAGCACGGCGTGGATGACGATCGACAACACTGCGCCGGCGCCCAGGCGGCTCGGCTGCGCGTCAGCCTTGTGGAGGACGTTGTCGAACATGCCTTCGCCTGCCCTCTAGCATTCCTCTTCAGTCTTCATCGAGCACCCTGTTGACACGGCGATCGTCATGGAGCAGACGCGACCCCGCAATTCGTTTGAACCTCGGAGGGGACCACATTGCGGCCAGTCTTGACGCGGTACCGAGCGTTGCTCTGCGTGAGCGCGCTCCTTTCGTCGTTGGCGTTCGCTCAGGGGACTTCCACCATCACCGGCACGGTGACTGACGCGGCGACCGGCAAGCCGGTTCCCGACGTCGTCGTCACCGCCACCTCGCCGGCCCTCCAGGGCGAGCAGGTGGTGGTCACCGACTCCTCCGGCCTCTACCGGCTCGCGCAGCTGCCGGCGGGCGTCTACCTGCTCAAGCTCGAGCGCGAGGCCTTCAAGCCCTACTCGCGCGCCGACATCAACGTGCGCGTGGACCGCACCGTGCGCGTCAACATCCAGCTCCAGCCGGAGTCGGTGCAGGGCGACACCGTCGTCGTCGTCGGCCGCGCGCCGACGGTGGACATCGGCTCGACCACCACCGGCATCAACGTGGGCAAGGAGTTCATCAACAACATCGCCTTCATTCAGCCCAACGCGTCGGGCGTGCGCAGCTTCGAGTCGCTCGCCGCGGTGGCCCCGCAGGTCATCGTCGACCGGTACGGCTACGGCTTCTCCGGCGCGCAGTCGCCCGAGAACCTCTACCTCGTCGACGGCGTGTCGGTGGGTGACCCGGCCTACGGCACCAACGGCGCCCAGTTCCCCGTCGAGTTCGTGCAGGAGGCCAACGTCGTCACCGGCGGCTACATGGCGGAGTACGGCCGCGCCACCGGCGGCGTGCTCAACGTCGTCACCAAGTCCGGCAGCAACGAGTTCCACGGCACCATCTGGGGCAACTGGACGCCCGGTGCGCTGCAGGGCACGCCGCGCACGGTCGACAGCGCGGCCACGGCCATCACCAGCAACACCCGGCTGCTCAACACGGTGGACTTCGGCGCCGAGATCGGCGGCCCCATCATCAAGGACAAGCTGTGGTTCCTCGTGGGCTTCGCGCCGTCGTTCACCTTCGACCAGACGACGCGCTCGCTCCGCGCGCTCGACGTGCCCGGCGCCGACGGCAGCCTCACCAGCCCGGAGCTGCCCGGCAGCGTGCAGCGCCGCGAGGAGAGCGCCCGCGCCTTCTCGTACATCGCCAAGCTGACCTACCTCATCAACAGCGACAACAACCTCGCCCTCTCGGTGGTGGGCTCGCCCTCGTCGACCACCACGCCCTTCGCCTTCTCGAAGGCGCGGCAGACCGCGACGTGGAACGGCGGCCTCGAGGAGCCGAACTTCACCAACACCGTCTCGCTCAAGTACACCGGCGCCTTCCTCGACAAGCACCTGCTGGTCGACGCGAGCCTGGGCTGGTTCCACATGGACCGCGCGATCCTGCCCAACGACGGCAGCTCCATCACCAACTACGTGCCGGGCGACGGCACGGGCTCGGGCACGCCGGCCGTCATCTACCGGCGCACGGTGCCGCACTTCATCGGCACCTTCGAAGACCTGAGCCCGGAGGCGCTGGCGCTCTGCCAGGGCAACGGCATGTCGGCGGCGGCCATGGCGCGCACCTGCCCGGCCACCGGCGGCGCCGAGTACACCACCGGCGGCCTCGCCTACATGGAGCAGGCGGCGCTCGACCGCATCCAGGGGCGGGCCTCGGTGAGCTACCTCTTCCAGGCGCTCGGCCACCACACCCTCAAGGCCGGCCTCGACGTCGAGCAGCTCAGCTACGACATCACCAAGTCGTACTCGGGCGGCTTCGTGCTGCGCGAGTCGACCAGCGGCAACACGTGGACCGACTACCGCCAGTTCGGGTACCTCCAGGGCCCCGACGACGCGGTCCGCCAGAAGTTCCTGCGCTCCATCCCCACCTCCACGGGCGTGGGCGCCTTCCTCCAGGACAGCTGGAGCATCATGGACCTGGTCACCCTCAACGCGGGCGTGCGCTACGAGAACCAGCAGCTCTTCGCGGGTGACAAGTCGCTGGGCATGTCGCTCAACAACATGCTCTCGCCGCGCGTCGGCCTCATCTACGACTTCACGCAGCAGGGGCGCAGCAAGCTCTACGCGAACTTCGCGCGCTACTACGAGTCGGTGCCCATCGCGATCGCCGACCGCGCCCTCACCGGCGAGAACCAGTACCAGTTCCTGCGCAGCCGCACCCCGACCGCCTCGCGGCCGGGCTGCCAGCCCCTGGTCGACCCGGCGCAGGCCGTCAACGAGTGCCAGGACCCGGCGAACTACTTCCCCATCAACACGCTCAGCGGCGGTGACTACGACGTCTCGCCCGGCGCGCTCATCACCGGCGGCGGCAAGACGCTGGTCGACCCCAACCTCATGCCCCAGTCGAGCGACGAGTTCGTCGTCGGCGGTGAGTACGAGGTCATCGAAGACGGCCGCGTCGGCGCCACCTACACGCGCCGCTACATGAACATGGTCATCGAGGACATGTCGACCGACGAGGCCTCGACCTACTTCATCGGCAACCCCGGCTACGGCCTCGCCCAGCAGTTCCCCAAGGCGACGCGCGACTACGACGCCGTCACGCTCTACTTCAGCAAGGCCTTCTCCGACGGGTGGATGGGCCAGCTCTCGTACACCTGGTCGTCGCTGCGCGGGAACTACAACGGCCTGTTCCTCCCCGAGACGGGGCAGCTCGACCCGAACATGAACGCCGACTTCGACCTCATCTCGCTGCTGCCCAACCGCACCGGCCCGCTCAACGCCGACCGCACGCACTTCATCAAGGCCTACGCGGCGAAGCAGTTCCAGATCACCGGCGCCATCGGCCTGCTCGTGGGCCTCACCTACGAGGGCCGCTCGGGCGCGCCCATCAACTACCTCGGCAGCCACCCGCTCTATGGCCCTGACGAGGCCTTCGTGCTGGCCCGCGGCTCGGCCGGTCGCCTGCCCTGGCGCCACCAGTTCAACGCCAAGGCCGGCGTGAGCTACCGCATCAGCAAGGACAACGAGGTGCAGTTCACCGCCGACGTGTTCAACATGTTCAACTTCCAGGCGATCACCGCGGTCGACCAGTCGCTCACCACCTCCGACGTGGCGCCCTTCCAGACCACGGCGGCCGACCCGCAGCAGGCGGCCTGCCTCGCCGGCAACGACCTGCCCCAGTGCAAGGTGGAGGTGCGCGACCCCGACACCGGCGAGTTCGTCGGCTACCAGCTGCCCATCACCTCGCCCGACGGCACGCCGCTCAACACCTCGGAGCTCAACCCCAACTTCAAGCGGCCGACGGCCTTCCAGCAGCCCATCTCGGTGCGCTTCGGCATCCGCTTCACGTTCTAAGGGACCACGACCATGAAGACTCTTCGCATTGGCTTGATTGGTCTGGCCTCGGCGGTCGCCGGCTTCACGCTGCAGGGCTGCTTCGCCGCGCAGCCCACGCCCGAGTGCCAGGTGGCCACGGCCGAGGCCGCCTTCGGCCTCACGCCGTACTACGTGAAGCTGACCAACGTCGACGCCGCGGGCTCCTGCGGCACGCGCGACCACATGTACCTGGGCACGCAGCGCTTCTTCAACGCGGACGGCGGCGCGGGCTTCCGCCTGGGCATGCGCTCCTCGGTGCTGATGGACCACGCCCTGGGCTACACGCTCGAGGAGAACGTCGACCCCTCGAACGACTGCACCAACGAGGAGGACTGCGAGCTGTGCGTCATCGCGCTCGCTGACGGCGGCCTCGCGGTGGCCGTCGACGGCGGCCCGGTGGCCGACTTCACCTACGATCTCGAGGACGGCGGCACCGACGTGGAGCCGGGCCTCGACGACGGCATGGGCGGCTACACGCCGGTGGACGTCGCCAACGAGTGCGGCCCCGTTACGGAGCCCGTGGAGCGCTTCGACCCCAACGACCCCGACGGGGCGAACCTGGTCGGCTTCGGCGCGCTGCCGCAGTACCCCACGGCCGGCGTCTGCTCGGTGACGGACTTCACCGGCGCGACGCAGGACTTCGAGGAGATCGAGGCGGTGGACGGCACCATCATCCCCGCGCTGTCGGCGAAGCTGGAGTGGGAGGCGCTCGACGTGCTGATGACCGCCAAGGTGCCGGGCACGGCCTTCACCGGGAAGGTGAAGATCACCGAGGGCGCCTGCACGGCGACCTACGAGGCCTACGCCTTCTGGCCGGCCATCCACTGCAGCGCGCAGGCGGACTACGACGACCTGCTCGCCTCTGGCCATGAGGACTGCGCGGCGATGACGTCGTGCACGCCCGAGGAGGCGCGGGGCATCGTCAACCGCGACTGCGACCCGTACCCCAACCTGGAGCAGGAGCGGGCCTACGGCTCGGGCATCAACCCGCTCTTCGAGCCCGTCTGCAACCTCGAGCGCGGCATCTGCGAGCCCGGGGTCGACGTCAAGACGCTCCAGTGAGGTCCGGGCAGGCCCCCGGGTAGACTTCCCGGGGCGCAGGTCTGTAGAGAGGGCCCTCGTCTTCGCCTCCGCGGAGCCGAGGGCTTTCCTCTTTCTCGCTCCCCCATGCGCAGCCGCCACGAGCTCCTCGACGTCCTCCGCGCGCGCGCCGCCGACGAGCAGGGCACCCTCTACAAGGACGCGCCGCTGCGCGTGGCGCTCTGCTACCCGAGCCCGTACCACGTGGGCATGAGCAGCCTGGGCTTCCAGGCCATCTACCGCGAGGTGCACGCGCACCCCGGGGCGACGGCAGAGCGCGTGTTCCTCCCCGACGACGTGGAGGCCTGGCGCGCGGCGCGGCTGCAGCCGGTGTCGGAGGAGACGCTGCGCCCGCTGCCGCAGTTCGACGTGCTGGCCTTCTCGGTGGCCTACGAGCTGGAGCTCACCGGGCTCTTCGAGCTGCTCGAGAGCTCGGGCTTCGCGGCCCGCGCCGACGCCCGGCCGCCCGAGGCGCCGCTGGTGGTGGCCGGCGGCCCGCTCACCTTCAGCAACCCCGACCCCCTCGAGCCCTTCGTCGACGTCCTGGTGCAGGGCGAGGCCGACGACCTCGTGGCGCCGCTGCTCGACGCGGTGCTGGCCGGCGGAGGCAAGGCCGCGGTGCTGGAGCGGCTGGCCGGCGTGCCGGGCTTCCGCGTGCCCGGGCGCTCGCCCGCCTCCACTCGCGGGGCCGTGCACAAGGCCGGTGACGCGCGGCTGCCGGCGCGCTCGCAGATCGTCACCCCGCACACCGAGCTGCGGTCGATGTTCCTCATCGAGCCCGAGCGCGGGTGCTCCCGCGGGTGCCACTACTGCGTGATGCGGCGCACCACCAACGGGGGCATGCGCACGGTGCCACCGGAGCGCGTGCTGGAGCTCATTCCGGCGCACGCGAAGCGCGTGGGGCTGGTGGGCGCGGCGGTGACGGACCACCCGCAGATCGTCGAGCTGCTCGAGACGCTGGTGCGCGACGGGCGCGAGGTGGGCATCTCGTCGCTGCGCGCCGAGCGGCTGACCCCGCGCCTGGTGCAGGCCCTGCGCGACGGCGGGGCCCAGGCGCTCACGGTGGCGTCCGACGGGCCGAGCCAGCGGCTGCGCGACCTGGTGGACCGCAAGCACACCGAGGCGCAGATCGTCCACGCGGCGACGCTGGCGAAGGCCGCCGGCATGAAGCGGCTCAAGGTCTACAACGTGGTGGGCCTGCCCACGGAGACCGACGAGGACATCGACGAGCTCGTGCGCTTCACCGCCGAGCTCTCGCGGGTGCTGCCGGTGGCCCTGGGCGTCGCGCCCTTCGCGGCCAAGCGCAACACGCCGCTCGACGGCGCGCCCTTCGCGGGCATCACGGTGGTGGAGAAGCGCCTCGAGCGCCTGCGCAAGGGCCTGCGTGGCCGCGCCGAGGTGCGGCCGACGAGCGCCCGCTGGGCGTGGGTCGAGTACATGCTGGCGCAGTGCGGCCCCGAGGCGGGGCTCGCCGCATACGATGCGTGGAAGGCGGGAGGCGCCTTCGTGGCGTGGAAGAAGGCCTTCGAGGCGCATGACTGCGTGCCCTACGAGGCGCGGCGCGCTCCCGACGGCCGGCGCAACGCCTCGGCGTGGCCCAGCGTGGGGCGGCGGGGTGATCGCGACGAGGCCGGCGGCGACGAGGCGATGCCCGCGCGCGTGGTGGCCGACTGGGGCCCGCTGGACGTCCGCTCGTGAGCCGCGGCGGCCCCAACGCGCCGAGCTGGGCGCTGCTCGGCGCGACGGCCGTGTGGGGCGCCACCTTCGTCACCGTGAAGGACGCGCTGGCGTCGTCGGACACCTTCACCTTCCTCGCGCTGCGCTTCGCCGTCGGCGCGCTGGCCGCCGGGGCCTTCGCCTGGCGGCACCTGCGCGAGCGCGAGGTGTGGCGGCGGGGCGGGGTGCTGGGGCTGCTCCTCTTCGGCGGCTACGCGCTGCAGACGGTGGGGCTCGAGACCATCAGCCCCGCGCGGGCGGCCTTCCTCACCGGGCTGACCGTCGTCTTCGTGCCCTTCGTGAGCTGGGGGCTGACGGGCCGCTCGCCGCCCTGGCCCGCCTTCGTGGCGCCGGCCGTGGCGATGGTGGGGCTGCAGCAGCTGACGGGCTTCACCTTCGACGGCGAGCCGCTGCACCGAGGCGACGTGCTGACGGTGGGCTGCGCGCTCGTGTACGCCGGGCACATCGCCACCACGAGCCACCTCGCGGCGCGGGCGAAGGTGGCGGCCGACCCGTGGGCGGTGACGGCGGTGCAGTTGTTGTTGGTGGCGGCGCTGGCGACGGCGAGCCTGCCCTTCGTCGAGGTGCGCTTCACGCCGAACCCGGGCTACTGGGCGGCCGTCGTCTTCACCGGCGTGGCGGCGAGCGCGCTGGCCATCGGGGTGCAGGTGTGGGCGCAGCAGCGGCTCTCGGCGACGCGCGCGGCCGTCATCTACTCGCTGGAGCCCGTCTTCGCGCTGGCCTGGGCCGGGGCGATGGGCGCCGGCTGGCCGACGCCGGCGGAGTGGGTGGGCGGCGGCTTCATCCTCGCCGCGGTGCTGACCTCGGAGCTGGGCCCGGCGCTGCTCGCGCGCGCGGCCCCTGGAACAACGAGGGGCGCGGAGGAGCCAGTGGCCCCAGACTGACCCCTCCGCGCCGCGCCCCAACGAGCCCCTCCCGACCTCCCCGCCCTGCGTGCTCGTCGGAGTGGGGGAGAGCAGGGGGCGTGCCAGCGGCGCTGCGCTCGGGGGCGTGACGTTGGTGCGGGTGAAGCGGCTCACCGGCGCGTCGGTGCGTGGAGGCTCCGGGAGGTGGCTCGGCCGGTGAGAGGAGGCGCGGGGCTGCGGGGCTCCGGCGGTGCGGCGTTCGGGGTGGCCGGCAGACGCCGCGGGCTCGACGGGAGCGGACCTTCGCGGCGTATGCTGCGCGACATGTCGGGTTGTTCGCGTCTCACGTCCCGCCGCGCCGTGCTCGCTTTGGCGGGGCTGCTCCTCGCGGCCTGTGGCGGCGCTGGCACGCCGGACGCCGGCCTCGACGCCAGCGTCTACGTGCCCACGCAGACGCGGGCGCTGGGCCTCAACGACGTGACGCTGCTGCTCCCGCTCGAGCCCCTCGACGCGGGCTCGCCGTTCCCCGCGGCGGAGGCGCTGCTCCCCCTCGTCATCTTCGACCGGCTCACCACCCTCCCCGGGGACGTGCTGACGGAGCTGCGGCGCCTGCGCGTGGTGGCGGTGCGCTTCGACGCGTGCGATCGCTCGGCGGTGGGCGAGTGCCCCGCAGACGCGCCCGGCTCCTTCCGCCTGGTGCTGCAGCCGGTGCTGTCGGGCGGGGCGACCGAAGACATCGCGCTCCACGCCTTCTTCCCCGTGCCGCGCGCCGAGGTGCCGGTGGTGGTGGAGCGGCTCCGGGCGCTGGCGGCGCTGCAGGACGTGCCCGTGGGCCGCGCGCTGCAGGTGAACGAGGCCTTCGGCTCGAGCTCCGCCTACCGGGCCGGCTGGGGCGCGCTGCTCGCCCCGTACGCGACGGCCGCGCGGCTGACGCGGCTGACGCTCTTCGGCCAGCTCACGCGCAACGCCGCGCTCATCTGGGTCTTCCGCGGCCAGCAGCTCGAGGGCGGCGTCTTCGTGCCCATCCGCATCCCCGACGTGCAGGACACCGGGCAGCAGGTGCTCCTCTCCGGCGGGAGCTCCTATGACGTCGTGCCTGTTGCCGACGCGCCCGCGGGCTTCAGCCTCGCCATCGCCGACACCACCTTCCGCGCGGCCTCGACGACGGCGCAGCGCGAGGCGCTCGAGGGCCTCGCCGCGGTGGACAACCCGCTACTCCACACCGCGGACACCACGCAGTGCGTGAGCTGCCACGTCACCACCACGGTGCTCCCGGTGCGCGCCGAGGACGCCGGCGTGCCGCTCGAGACCCTGGGCACGCGCTACACCTCGAGCCGCTTCGACCTGACGCCGCTGGGCGAGCCCTGGCTGCGCTTCCGCACGCTGCGCGCGCTGGGCTACCTGGGCACGTCGCCGCTGGTGTCACAGCGGGTGGTGAACGAGTCGGCCAACGTGGTGGAGGAGCTCGAGCGCCGCTTTCCGCCCGCCGGGCCCTGAGGCGCGGTCCGCGCTCGCTGCGGCGGGGCGACCGCGCCTGTCGCTCGCCGGCGACGCCGAGATCAAGCTCGACCTCGACCGTCATTCCGCTGCGGATCCAAGCGGCCGTTCACAGCTGGATCCCGCGGTACGAAGTCGCCGCCGTGAGACGGCCCGTCCGCCCGCGAGGTGCGGCGTCAGTGTGCCGGTCTCCTCTCTCCGCGCAGGAAGTGCCTCTCAGCGAGCGCCCTGAAGCGCCGGCCTGCACGCGCTGGCGCGGCGCTTGCGTCGCCCGTCCCCCGGAGGTGTGGCGATGCTGGCTCGCGTGAGGTCCGGTGCCCTGGTCGGCGTGGACGCCCTGGTGGTGGAGGTGGAGGTCGACATGTCCCTGGGCATGCCCTTCTTCAACGTGGTGGGGCTGCCCGAGGGCGCGGCGAAGGAGTCGAAGGTGCGCGTCATCTCGGCGCTCAAGAACGGCGGCTTCACGCTGCCGCAGAAGCGCATCACGGTGAACCTCGCGCCGGCCGACCTGAAGAAGGACGGCGCCACCTTCGAGCTCCCCATCGCCCTCGGGGTGCTGGCGGCGGCGGGGCTGCTCGACCCCGAGCCGCTGACGCACTACCTCTTCGGCGGCGAGCTGGCCCTCGACGGCGCGCTCAAGCCGGTGCGAGGTGCGCTGCCCCTGGCGCTCGCCGCGCGCGACGGCGGCTTCCGGGGCGTGATGGTGCCCGCCGCCAACGCCGCCGAGGCCGCGCTGGTGGACCGCATCGAGGTGCTGCCCGTCGCCACCCTCTCCGACGCGGTGATGCACTTCACCGGCGAGGCGCCGCTCGCGCCGTGGGACCGGGAGCGCGCGGCGAGCGTCGGCCCCGCCCCGCAGTCGGTGGACATGGCGGAGGTGCGCGGGCAGGGCGACGTGAAGGACGCCCTGGAGATGGCCGCGGCCGGTGGCCACAACGTGCTCCTGTGCGGCCCGCCAGGCTCCGGCAAGACGATGTTGGCCCGCCGGCTGCCGGGGCTCCTGCCGCACCTGTCGCTGCAGGAGGCCCTCGAGGTGACGCGCATCGCCTCGGTGCTGGGGCTGCTGCCCGAGGGCCGCGGGCTGGTGGCCGAGCGCCCCTTTCGCTCGCCGCACCACACCATCAGCGACGCCGGGCTGGTGGGCGGCGGGCCCATGACGCGCCCAGGCGAGCTGTCGATGGCGCACCGGGGCGTGCTCTTCCTCGACGAGCTCCCCGAGTTCCGCCGCAACGTGCTGGAGGTGCTGCGGCAGCCCCTCGAGGAGGGCGTGGTGCGGCTCGCCCGCGCCAGCCAGCACGTCGTCTACCCCTGCCAGGTCATGCTGGTGGCGGCGATGAACCCGTGCCCCTGCGGCTTCTACAACTCCACCGCGCGGCCGTGCTCCTGCCGGGGGCAGCGCGTCATCGACTACTTCAACCGCATCTCGGGGCCGCTGCTCGACCGCCTCGACGTCACGCTGCCCACGCGCCCGGTGGACATGCGCGATCTCGCGCGCACCGAGCCCGACGCCCGGAGCTCCGCCTGGTACCGCGCCCGCGTGGAGGCGGCCCGCGACCGCCAGGCCCACCGGCTCCGCGACGAGCTGGGCGTCACCTGCAACGCGCAGATGGGGCCGCGGCTCCTGCGCCGCCACGCGCGGCCCACCCCCGGCGCCCAGCGGCAGCTCACGCTCGCGGTGGAGCTCTTCGGGCTCTCGGCCCGGGCCCACGATCGCATCCTCAAGATGGCCCGCACCCGCGCCGACCTCGAGGGGCACGAGGCCATCGTGGAGCAGGACATGGCCTTCGCCATCGGCTGCCGGGTGCTCGACCGCAAGGGCTGGCTCGCCGACGCCCGGGAGCGGGCGGGCCTTGCCCCCAGCCAGTCCGAGCGGGCGGTGCGCGCCGCTGGCGCGTGGCGGGCGCCGGAGTAGGGTGCCGCGCCATGACCCGACTCTCCCTGCTCCTCGGCCTGGCGGTGGTCCTTTCGGCGTGCGGGCTCCCTGGCGCGCGCGAGTCGGCCTCGCAGCGGTGGTGCGACTTCGCCGAGCGCTGCGACGACATCGGCTCCGGCAAGGCCTACTCGACGCGCGACGAGTGCCTCACCAAGCAGCGCGCCGACATGGTCGACGCCTGGCCCACCGACCGCTGCGACGGCAAGCTCAACGGCGCCAACCTCGACCTGTGCCTGTCGGCCATCTCCGCCACGCAGTGCGACAACCTCATCGACCTGCTCGCGACCTTCTCGAAGTGCGGCCGCGACAAGGTCTGCTCGCCCTGACGCGGGCCTTTGGGCCTCAGCGCGGCCCGAAGGACGAGAGCGCGAAGAACGCGCGGATCTTGTCGTTCGTCTCGCGCAGCCGCGAGCTGAGCGTGCGCACGAAGGTCCACAGGAGCGTCGAGGCGAGCTCCTTGTCGGTGAACATCACCTCGTCGAGCTTCTCGCGCGACAGCTCGTAGAGCAGGCAGCTCGTGTGCGCGATGGCGTCGGCGCTCCGCGGGCCCTCCTCGATGAGGCTCATCTCGCCGAAGTACTGGCCCCGCTCGAGGATGGCGAGGGCCTCCTCGCCGATGCCGGGCACCATCTTCGAGATGCGCACCTTGCCCTCGACGATGATGAACATCGAGGTGCCCGCCTCGCCCTCGCGGAAGATGTGCGCGTTGCCGCCGAAGCGCACCTCATGGAGCGCCGCGGCGAGCTTGCGGAGCTGCGCGGAGGTCATGCCCTCGAACAGCGCCACCTTCCTCAGGATCTCGACGTCCATTACGGCCCGTTCGTAGCACATTGAAACCGAAGTCCGAGTTTCGGCCTCTCAGGGGCCGCGCTAAAGGAGCACCCCATGGAAACCAGGAAGGTCGTCATCATCGGCTCGGGCCCCGCTGGGTACACCGCTGCCATCTACGCCGCCCGTGCCAACCTCTCGCCCGTCGTCTTCGCCGGCGGCCCCTCGGAGTCTGACGCCCGGCGCGTGCCCGGCGGCCAGCTCATGATCACCACCGAGGTCGAGAACTACCCCGGCTTCCCTACGGGCGTGACGGGCCCCGAGCTCATGGAGCACTTCCAGAAGCAGGCCGAGCGCTTCAACACCGTCATCCACATGGAGAACGTGGTGAAGCTCGACCTGTCGAAGCGCCCCTTCCACGTGAAGGGCGAGACGCAGGAGTACCTCGCCGAGACCGTCATCCTCTCCACCGGGGCGTCGGCGAAGTGGCTCGACGTGAAGGGCGAGACCGAGTTCATGAACCGCGGCGTGTCGGCCTGCGCCACCTGCGACGGCTTCTTCTTCAAGAACACCGACGTGCTGGTGGTGGGCGGCGGCGACACGGCGATGGAGGAGGCCAACTACCTCTCGAAGCTGTGCAGCTCCGTCACCGTGGTGCACCGCCGCGACAGCTTGCGCGCGTCGAAGATCATGCAGGACCGGGCGCTGAACAACCCGAAGATCAAGTTCCTGTGGGACTCGGCCATCGAGGAGATCGTCGGCGACGCGAAGGGCGTCACCGGCGCCATCGTCAAGAACCTCAAGACCGGTGACTCGAAGAAGGTCGAGGCGAAGGGCGTCTTCGTGGCCATCGGCCACCAGCCCACCACCGAGCTCTTCAAGGACACGCTCAAGCTCCAGGCCAACGGCTACCTCTGGGTGCAGCCGGGCACGGCGAAGACCAGCGTCGAGGGCGTCTTCGCCGCCGGCGACGTGAGCGACCACGTCTACCGCCAGGCCATCACCGCCGCGGGCACCGGCTGCATGGCCGCCATCGAGGCCGATCGGTGGATGACGGAGCACGGCATCGGCTGACCCGTGTTCGGCCCCCGCCCCGCAGGCTTCTGGTCGACCGCCGTCGGCCCGCGCGAGTACCGGCACCTCGTGCCCGGCCAGCGCTACACCGTGGCCGTGCCGTTTCGTGACTACGACGGCGCCGAGCACCCGGCCGGGGAGTCGTGGTGGTACCGCGGGTTCAACTATTCCGTGCACGACCGGGGCCTCTCGCTCTTCGTCAGCCTCGACGGGCAGCAGGAGTGGCACGTGCCCCTGCAGGCGGACGCGAGCGAGCAGGGCGCCGTGCTCGCCGCCCTCGAGCAGCACCTCGTGCCGGCTCAGGGGTAGAAGCAGCCGGGGCTCAGCGCGCCCATGCCGGCGGTGCAGGCGAGGAACTGCTCGCTCCACGCCTGGCTCGTCGCCGCGGTGCAGGCCGGGAGCGCCTCCACGCAGGCGAGGTACGCGTCGATCGTCGCCGCCTCGGCCGGCGAGCAGGCCTTCGTCGCGGCGCGGCACTGCTCCGCGTCGAGCGGGGCTTCGCGCACGGTGCCGGCGCTGAAGCACGGCCGGTGCTTCACGCGGAACTCGCCGTTGAGCGCCTCGGCGCGCGCGCAGACGTCGGCGCAGGCCGAGGCCCCGATCGCCAGCAGCACCGCGAGGGCGTGACACTTCACGGGCCGCAGGCTCGCACGGGCTTCGACGCGCCGCGAGCGCAGCCCGTCGAGCGGTTCGGCCTCACGCCGCCAGCCTGTCGAGTCGCTCGACAGAGTGTGGCGACTGTTTGTCACTTTCTTTGAGGCGCGGCCGGCGCTCTGTTGTCAGGCCGTATGCTCGAGACCAGCCCCTCCTCCGCGCTGCCGCCGCCGCAGTTCTCCACCGCGCGCCCCTTCACCGCCGAGGAGCACCAGACGTGGGGGGCCATCGTCCGCGCGCACCGCGAGCGCCGGGAGCAGCAGTTGGTGCCGATGTTCCTCTCGGGGCTCGAGGCCCTGGGCCTCGACCGCGAGACCATCCCCTCCCTCGACGAGGTGAACACGAAGCTCACGGCGCTCACCGGCTGGCAGGGCGTCTTCGTCAAGGGCCTCGAGGACGGCGCCGGCTTCTATCGGCTCCTGCGCGACCGGAAGTTCCCCATCGGCAACTTCGTGCGCGACCGCGCCGACCTCAACTACACGCCCGAGCCCGACATCGTGCACGACCTCTACGGGCACCTGCCGTTCCACGCCGACCGCGCCTACGCCGACTACTGCCAGCGCTACGGGGCGCTCGCCTGCGAGTTCCTCGACGACCCGGCGCGGCTGCGGCGCCTCGAGCGCTACTTCTGGTTCACCAACGAGTTCGGCCTGGTGAACCTGCCGCAGGGCCGGCGCATCTTCGGCGCGGGCATCGCCTCGAGCCTGGGCGAGTGCACCTCCGCCCTCTCAGGCGAGCCGGAGGTGGTGCCCTTCGACGTCGAGCGCATCTGCGCCCAGGAGTTCCGCATCGACCAGATGCAGAAGCGCCTCTTCGTGCTCCCCTCCATCGAGGCGCTCTGGCAGAGCTTCGGCGCCCTCGAGCGCTGCGTGCGCGCCTGACGGGGCCGCTCACCGCACCCGCATCGGCACGAGCGGCCGCGGCGGCGGCGGCGTGAGGCGGTGCGTCTCGCGCGCCCGGCGCTGTGGGCGGGGCGGGCGCGGGGCGGTGGCGCAGTCGAGCGCCACCAGGCCCAGCACGAAGAGCCCCACCCACAGCGCCCGCCTCACGCGGCCTCCTCGGCCGGCGGCGGCGGCGCGGCCCCGTGCAGCGTCGGCGTCGCGAGGATCTTCGCGGCCAGCGCCTCGAGCTGCGCCGGGTGCTCGCGCAGCCACTCGATGGCGCGCTCGCGGCCCTGGCCGATGCGCTCGCCGTCGAGGCCGTAGTGGCTGCCCGACTTCTCGACGAGCCCCAGGGCGGCCCCGAGGTCCACCGCCTCGCCCGCGCGGCTGATGCCCCGGTTGTAGAGGATGTCGAACTCCGCCTCCTGGAAGGGCGGGGCGACCTTGTTCTTGACCACCTTCACCTTCGTGCGCGTGCCGATGACGGTGTCACCGTCCTTCAGGTTCCCCGCCCGGCGGATCTCGCAGCGCACCGAGCTGTAGAACTTGAGCGCGTTGCCGCCGGTCGTCGTCTCGGGGTTGCCGAAGACGACGCCGATCTTCATGCGCAGCTGGTTGATGAAGATGATGCAGGTGCCGCTGCGGCTCACCGCGCCCGTCAGCTTGCGCAAGGCCTGGCTCATGAGGCGCGCCTGCACGCCCATGTGCGCGTCGCCCATCTCGCCTTCGATCTCCGCTCGCGGCACCAGCGCCGCGACCGAGTCGACCACCACCAGGTCCACCGCGCCCGACCGCACGAGGTGCTCGGTGATCTCCAGCGCCTGCTCGCCGGTGTCGGGCTGCGAGATGAGCAGTTCCTCGACGCGCACGCCCAGCTTCCGCGCGTAGCCCACGTCGAGCGCGTGCTCGGCGTCGATGAAGGCCGCCACGCCGCCCTGCGCCTGCACCTGCGCGATGGCGTGCAGCGACAGCGTCGTCTTGCCCGACGACTCGTTGCCGAAGATCTCCACCACCCGGCCCCGCGGCAGCCCGCCTACGCCCAGGGCCCGGTCGAGGCCCACCGACCCGGTGGGAATGACGGCCACCGGCTGCACCTCGCCTGCCTCGCCCATCTGCATCACCGCCCCCCGCCCGAACTGCTTCTCGATGGCCGCCACCGCGGCCGCCACGGCCTTCAGCTTCTCGTTCAGCTTGCCCATGCCCTGCGCCCTCCACCTGTGCGTGCGGGGTGAATTCCCCGCGACGGGGTGGGCAGGAGCAACGCCCGTGCCTGCCGCCCCTCTCCGCGGCCGGCGGTGCGCGGCGTGCGGCCGGCGCGACGGAGCGCGGACGCGCCAGGGCCCGCTCGCGGCGCGAGAGCCAGCGCATGGAGCCCCCCGCACTCCGCAGCTGTCGCGCGCGGCGTTCGTCGCTACAACGGCGCTCCGGTGTCAGACTCGCCCCTCCTCCCGATCGTCTTGCTCGTCGGCGCCGCGGCGCTGCTGCGCGTCTTCGCCTGGCGGGCGCTCCTCTTCTTGCGGCCGCAGCTGGTGCGCGTGGAGCCCGACACGCCGGCCGACGTCACCACCGTGCCCGGCGCGCTCGAGGGCGAGTGGGACGATCTCCACCGCCTCGGCTTCACGCTCCTGGGCAGCCACCTCGAGCGCCACCCGCTGGGGCCCGAGCTCGTCTTCTACGACGGCGTGCACCCCGAGCAGCCGGTGTGCGGCTCCGTCTTCCTCGGGCCCGACGGGAGCAAGCGCCTCATGCTGCTGACGCGCTCGGCCGACGGCTACGTCATCACCACCAACTACCGGCTCGCCTCGCTCGAGGTGCCCGGCCGCTACCTCGCCGGCGGCATCGAGGGCGCGAGCGCCGAGCGGCTCCTCAAGGCGCACCTGCGGCGCATGACCGAGCTGCGCGAGCCCCGGCGCCTCGACAGCCTCGAAAAGCGCGTCGAGGCGGCGCGCGAGTGGTTCGCGGGTGCGGGAAAACCCGAGTTACGTCAACAGCATGCAGTTGCGTTGTTGTGGACGTTGGGCGCCCTTGGCATGGTGGGCGCCGCCTTGTTCAAGCTGGCGAGCTGAGAGCCCACGACATGAAGAGCGCAGCGAAGCAGAACGACATCGTTTTCCTGGGCGGCAAGCGGACCGCCTTCGGCACCTTCGGCGGCGCGCTGAAGGACCTGTCGGCGACGGACCTCGGCGTCGAGAGCGCGAAGGCCGCGCTGACGGCGGCGAAGGTGAGCCCCGCCGACGTCGACCACGTGCTCTACGGCAACGTCATCCAGTCGAGCCCCGACGCCATCTACCTCGCGCGGCACATCGGCCTGATGGCAGGCGTGCCGACGGAGGTCGGCGCGATGACGCTCAACCGCCTCTGCGGCTCGGGCTTCCAGGCCTTCATCACCGCCGCCGAGCTGATGATGACGGAGCAGGCCTCGTGCGTGCTCGCCGGCGGCACCGAGTCGATGAGCCAGGCGCCGCACGTCATCCGCGGCGCGCGCTGGGGGCTGCCGCTGGGCAAGGGCGGCCTCGAAGACTCGCTCATGACGGGCCTGTTCGACACGTACCCGAACCTCCCCATGGGCATGACGGCCGAGAACCTGGCCGAGCAGTACGAGCTGACCCAGGACGAGGTGGACACCTTCAGCGCGCTCTCGCAGCAGCGCTACCAGGCGGCGCACGAGGCCGGCCGCTTCGCGCAGGAGATCGCTCCGGTCGAGCTCAAGTCGAAGAAGGGCGTCACCCTCTTCGCGAAGGACGAGCACCCGCGGCCCGAGAGCACCGTCGAGGGCTACAAGAAGCTGCCCCGGGTCTTCAAGAAGGACGGCGTGGTGCACCCGGGCGCCGCCTCGGGCATCAACGACGGCGCCGCGAGCGCGGTGCTCTCGACGCGCAGCTTCGCCGACAAGAAGGGCCTCGCGCCGCTGGGCCGCCTCGTGAACTGGGCCGTCACCGGCTGCGACCCGCGCATCATGGGCATCGGCCCGGCGCCGGCGATCCGCAAGCTCATGGAGCGCGCGGAGTTCAAGCTCTCCGACATCGACCTCTTCGAGGTGAACGAGGCCTTCGCGCCGCAGTACCTGGCGGTCGAGAAGGAGCTCGGGCTGCCGCGCGAGAGCACCAACGTCGACGGCGGCGCCATCGCCGTGGGCCACCCGCTGGCGGCCTCGGGGGCGCGCATCACGCTGCACCTGTTGTACGAGCTCAAGCGGCGCGGCGCGCGGTACGGCGTCGGCAGCGCGTGCATCGGTGGCGGCCAGGGCATCGCAGTTCTCGTGGAGGCATTGTGACCAACGTTCCAGATGCAAAGACCCTTCGCGAGCGCGCCAAGCAGCTGGCCGAGGAGCGCCGCAACGAGCGGAAGAACCGCAAGCGCAAGTGCGCCATGTGCGGCATCGAGGAGTCCGACAAGACGCCCTTCTTCGCGCACCCCGACGGGCTGGGCCCCACCTGCAAGGAGCCCTCGATGTGTGAGCACTACCGCGCCCGGGCTGGCGCGCCGCGCTGAGCGTTTGGCGCGTGCCCGTTGCCGGGCGGCGGTAAACAGGGCAAACGGTAGCGTGACGGTCGGCGCAGACCCGACCCAACTGCCCGGAGACCGGGCGAAGGCGGCGGCATGGCGATGAAAGAGTTCACCGGCGTGAAGATCTTCTCGACGACGCTCGCGCGCGACCGCGAGGTGATGGGCGAGAACGTCACCCGCTGGGTGGCGGCGAACCCGACGCTCGAGGTGGTGGACAAGGAGATCACCCAGAGCTCCGACAAGGAGTTCCACTGCCTGACCATCACGCTCTTCTACAAGCAGAAGTGACGGCGCGGCGACGCGCGGGAGCCTGACCATGGCGCAGGTGTCGTTCCGCATGCCGCAGGTCCGGAGCGCGGCCGCGGCCCTGGCGGTGGCGGTCATCGTCGCCTCGGTGGTCGTGGCGATCGTCAAACCGCTCCTGGGCTGGGTGGCCCTGGTGCCCTCGCTGGTGGTGGGCCAGTTCTTCCTCTGGCAGCTCCTCACCTACGCCTTCATCGAGGTCTCGCCCATCGGCGTCATCTTCGGCGCCCTCATCCTCTGGAGCATTGGCGGCGCGGTCGAGGTGATGTGGGGGCGCCGCCGCTTCCTCCTCTTCACCTTCGGCGTGACGGCCCTCGCCGCGGTGGCCACGGTGCTGCTCTCGCTGGTGGTGCCGGCCCTGGTGGCCAGCGTCTACCCGGGCGGCTCGGTGATGACGGGCTCGCTGTGGGTCGCCTACGGCCTGCAGCTCGGCCGCAGCCAGACGAACTTCTGGGGCCTGCCGCTGACGGGCAACGCGCTGGCGCTCATCGGCGCGGGCTTCGTCTTCTTGAACGGCGCCTTCGGGGGCCTGGCGCTGATCATCCCCTCGGTCTTCGCGCTGCTCTTCACCTTCCTCTACATGCGCGGCTTCCAGCCCGGCGCCCTGTGGCTGCGCTTCCGCAGCTGGCAGCTCGATCGTGACTTGAAGAAGCGCTCGTCGCACCTGCGCGGCATCGAGGGCGGCCGGCGGAACGTGGGCGGCGACTCCGACAAGTACCTGCATTGACGCCGGTGCCGGGCCTGCGCCACAACTCGGGGGCGATGTCTCGCCTGGCCCTCACGCTCGTCGCCCTGCTGCCCGCGGTGGCCTTCGCCTGGGGCTTCGACGGCCACCGGCGGCTCTCGTCGCTCATGCAGAACCCGCTGCCCGCGGGGCACTGCCTGCGGAACTGGTACACCGCGCAGCAGACCGCCGCGCTGCAGGACAAGTCGTGCGACCCCGATCGCTGGCGCGGCACGGACAGCGACGAGTGGCCGCGGCACTTCCTGGAGATCGACTGGGTGACGCCGCCGGCCGCCTACCCGCGCGACTACGACGCGGTGGTGCGGCTGCTGGGCGATCGCAACGCGCGCAACAACGGCACCGTGCCCTGGCGCGTCGAGAGCGTCTACGCCGAGCTCGTGGCGGCCTTCCGGGCGAAGAACGTGAGCCAGGTGCTCGACCGCTCCTTCATCCTCTCGCACTACGTCTTCGACGCCTTCTCGGTGCTGCACGACACGAAGAACTCCGACCCCAACGGCGGGCTCCACCTGCGCTGGGAGTCGCAGATGCTCGACGTGGCCAGCTACCTCAACGGCATCTCGTCGTCGGCCGTCGGGTACTACGGCACGCCGGGCCGGGCAGACCCCCGGTACAACGCCTTCGACGTCATCCTCGTGGGCAATGGCCTGGTGCCGCAGCTCGTGCAGGCCGACCTCGCGGCCGACGGCGGCATCGCGGGCCTCTACACGCGCACCCGCGAGCTCACGGCCCGCCGCTGGGCCGACGGGCTGACGGTGATGGCCTCGCTCTTGTGGACGGCCTGGGCCGAGGCCGGCTCGCCGGAGCTGCCGGGCTTCACCACCGGGTGCTCGCGCACGGTGCCGGTGCAGGAGATCGTCCTGCGCGGCTACCCGGTGCCCGGCGGCTTCACCCACGCGCCGCCCGACGCGGGGTTGCCGCCGGCCGATGGTGGGGCGCCTGACGCGGGCGCCGACGACGGCGGCAGCGACGACGCGGGCACCGGCGCCGGCGGTGGCGGCGGGAGCGGCGGGAGCGGCGGGAGCGGCGGGAGCGGCG
>CAYUZK010000101.1:0-21954 GCA_964449625.1 uncultured Archangium sp. | reverse complement strand
CCGGGTGAGACCTCGCCCACCTCGTCAAGCAGCAGCGTGCCGCCATTAGCCGCCTCGAAGAGCCCGGGCCGGTCCTGCGAGGCGCCGGTGAAGGCGCCGCGCGCGTGCCCGAAGAGCTCGCTCTCGAGGAGCGTCTCGGTGATGGCGCCGCAGTTGACGGCGATGAACGGCCCCGCGGCGCGGGTCGAGTCGTCGTGCACCAGCCGCGCGACGCGCTCCTTGCCGGCGCCGCTCTCGCCCGTGATGAGCACTGTGGAGTCCACCTGGGCGACGCGCCGGGCGAGGTCCACGACCTCCTGCATGCGGTCGCTGCGCGCAACGATGCCCAGCGGCTCCTCGACCTCGCGCGCCACGCGGACGAGCGCGCGGCGGTGCTGCCGGAGCTTCCGCTCGGCCGCCTTGAGCGTCTCGGTCACCTGCTGCATCGAGATGTCGAGGCCCTCCTTGAGGCGATCGCGCGCGAAGAAGCGCAGCTCCTCGGCGCGCTCGTCGCCCCACTCCTCGCGGGTGCGCCCGAAGAGGTGGCAGCCCACGTCACCCGTGGCGGCGCAGCGGTCCTCGAGCACGTAGATCTCCTTGCCCGAGCTGCGGCTCAGGTAGCCGCTGATCAGCCCGCAGATGGTCCAGCAGGCCGGCTCGTCGCAGCGGCCGAAATGCAGCAGGTGCTGCTCCGCCTCGTACGACGCGAGCACCATCACGCCCTCCTTCGAGAGCGGCTCCTGGGCCGGCGGCTCCACGCGAAACAGGCCCTCCAGCGCGTGAATGCGGGCGCCGGCGCGGCGCCAGTCTTCTTCGGTGTCCCACTTGAACTCGAGGCCGAGGGCCTCGGCCACCCGCCAGCCGTGCGCGAAGCCGAACTGCGTGAGCACCGTGCGCGCCGCCGTCGTGCCGATGTTCTCTACGAGGTACTTGCGCAGCAGGCCCATGGCCACGGCGTCGATGAGCAGCGCGCGCTGCCCCGCGAAGCGAATGACGCCGCCTTCCGGGTCGAGCTCCAGGAGCTCCCGGTGATCCAATTCATCGCATCTCATGTCGTCCCCCACTTTCTGAACCGACGCACCAAGGTACGCCGAAGTGCTCTTTATGCAACCCACACCGACGAATTGATCCCGAAGTCGGGGGCCCACGTGCGTGGCGCACGCGATGCAACAGGGCGCCTCGCGGGCCGCTGCGCTCGCCCTGGGAGGTCCCGTGAACTGGTCTTCGTTTCGTCGTTCATTCGCTCGGTCGCAGGTCTCCGAGCGCCGCTGCGCGCGATGCCGGCGGGACCTGTCGTGAGGCCGCCGTGATCGTCCTGCGCCGCGCGCCCGCGCCACCGCCGGGGCTCCTCCCCGAAGAGGCAGCCTCCATGGTGGGCCAGACCCTCGAGCCGCCTGGAAACAGCGTCGGGGCCTTCGCGCTGCTGGCGTTCCTCGAGGAGGAGCGGCTCGCGCCGGGCGCGCTGATGGTGCGGGCGCCGCGCTGCGAAGCGCTCCTCACCTACGTTCGCGAGGGCGAGCTCTCGTGGTCCGCGCCGGCGGGGCGCTCCGGGCTCTTGCGGGCGACCGAGTTCCAGCGCCGGCCCGGCGCGACGCCGGCCGAGCACCACGAGGTCAACGCGTCGCGCGCCGAGTGGGCGCAGCTCTTCCGCATCGGGCTGCAGGTGGCGCCGGGCCACGTCGATGATCAGGAGCAGCGGCGCTTCAGCGTGGCCGAGCGCCGCGGCGGGCTCTGCGTCGTCGCGTCGCCCGATGGCCGGAGCGCCTCGCTGCGCCTGGGCCCCGACGCCCTCGTGTTCTCGGCCATCCTCAACCCCGGGCAGCACGTGGTGCACGCGCTCGGGAGCGCCCGGGCGGCGTGGCTGCACGTCGTGCAGGGCGCCATCACCTTCGGCGAGGCCGTGCTGGAGACCGGTGACGGCGCGGGCGCGTGGGCCGAGCGCGCCGTCTCCTTCACGGCGCGGCAGCCGACGGAGGTGCTGCTGATCGATCTCGCGAGCCCCGGCGCGGGCGCATCGAAGTGATGCCGTCGGCGCGTCGGATCGATGGACCCGGAGGCCCCGCTGGGCGCAAGCGCCTGCTTCGACAGAACTGGGCGTCTTGGCGCGGTCGTTGCTCTTGTGTGGCGAGGCAGGAGAGGGCGGAGGAGAGGCGGCTCCCGGGGGGGAAGCTGACTCTCTTCCGCTCTCGATTGCATGGCGTCTCGTGCCTGCCGCTCTCTCCCTCCAAAGGAATGGTCATGATCAAACCAGTGCTGACGGGTCTCGCGGTGATGGCAGTGAGCGGCTGTGCCGCGGTGCAGTTGCCTGCGGAGCGCCTCGAGAACAACCAGGCGAGCATCCGCAGCGCCGAAGAGCTCGGCGCGCAGGCGGTGCCGGCCGCGCGGCTGCACCTGCAGCTCGCGAAGGATCAGGTCGTCGTCGCCAAGCGCATGGCCGACAAGGGAGACAAGCGGTCGGTGCTCGTGCTCGCGCGCGCGCAGGCCGATGCCGAGCTCGCGCTGGGCTTGACGCGCGAGGTCTCGGTCCGCACCGCGGCCGCGAAGGCGGACGAAGAGCTCAAGGCCGTCGAGGCGCGCGGTACCCCGTAGTCCGACCGCTGCACTCACCTTCTTTCAGGAGATACCCATGAGAACCATCACCCTGCTGAGCAGTCTCTCCCTCGCGGCCCTCTTCGGCTGCGCCACCGTCGCGCCCCCGCAGCTCGTCGAGGCCCGGCAGGCCTACGAGCAGTCGAGCCAGGGGCTGGCGGCGAAGCTGACGCCCACGGAGCTGTACGACGCGAAGAAGGTCCTCGACAAGGCCAACGCCGAGTTCGACGCCGACGGCGACACGCTCGAGGTGCGCGACCGGGCCTACATCGCGCTGCGGAAGATCCAGCTCGCCGACGTGAAGGCGCGCACCGAGATCGATCGCCAGCGCATCACGCAGGCCGCCAACCGCGGCATCATCGTGCGCGACGAGCAGGTGCGGACCTCGCGGGCGGCCCTGGACGAGAGCCAGCAGCAGCTCGAGGGAGAGCGCGCCGCGCGGGGCCTGGCCGACGCCGAGGCCCAGGCCACGCGCAGCGCCCAGGGGCGCGAGCTGGAGCGGAGCCAGGCGCGGTTCGACGTCGAGCGAGAGGCCCGCGCGACCTCCGAGGGGAAGCTCGCGACGTCCGAGGGGAAGCTCGCCGACGCGATGAAGGACCTGGCCACCATCGCCGCGGTGAAGGAGGAGTCGCGCGGCCTGGTGATCACCCTGAGCGGCAGCGTGCTCTTCGCGTCGGGGCAGACCGAGCTGCTCCAGACCGCGCGCTCGAGGCTCGACCAGGTCGCCGCGGCGCTCATCGCGCAGGGTGAGGCCAAGCAGATCGTCGTCGAGGGCCACACCGACAGCTACGGCACCGACGCGAGCAACCAGCCGCTGTCGCTCGGCCGCGCGTCGGTCGTGCGCGACTACCTCGTCTCCCGCGGGGTCAAGGCGGCGCGCATCGGCGCCGTGGGCCTGGGGTCGAGCCGGCCGCTGGTGGACAACAGCAGCGGCGAGAACCGCGCCAACAACCGCCGCGTGGAGATCGTCGTCGAGCCGGGCTCGATGACGACGCGCTGACACTCACGCTTCGAGCACGCGCCGGGTGGCCCACGAGGCTGCCCGGCGCGTCGCACGTTTCGTGGGGTGCACATCGCCACGGCCTCGAGGAGCCTCCATCACACCGGCGGCGAACTCCTTCGAAGTGATGGCACCGCGCGCGCGCTCCCTCTCGACGCGAGAGCGGCATGCCCGGTGCAACGTGGGCCGGCATGCGCACTTTCATGCTGATGCTGGGGCTCATGCTGCTGGGGTGTCCGCACGTTCGGGCCACGGAGCGGACCGCGGCGGAGCACCGCAGCGACGCCGCCCGGCACCAGGAGGCGGCGCGGAACGCGCGCGAGCAGGTCGTCACCGACGGGTCGCAGCTGGCCACCTTGAACGCGCCGGGGCGCCAGCCGGCCGGGCAACCGGACGCGGCGCTGACCGCCTACACCCCGCGACAGGAGCACCTCGAGCACGCGGACCGCGAGCTGCGCGAGGCGAACGAGCACCTCGCCGCGGCGAAGTCGCTCCTGGCCTTCGAAGACGAGGCCTGCGCGGGGCTCTCGGCCGGTGAGCGCTCGTCGTGCCCGCTCTTCGCCTCGACGGTCAGCCGCGTCGAGCCGACTCGCGAGGGCTTCACCCTGGCCTTCCGGTCGGATCTCGACGCCGACCAGTCGTACCGGCGGCTCCGCTGCCACCTGGCCTACGCCAACGCCCGGGGCTTCGACCGCCCCTCCTGTCCGCTCTTCGTCAAGGGCACCCGGCTCGAGGCCGTCAAGCCCGTGGGCATCGCCTTCGTCGGCGAGTCGCCGGAGGTCGCCGAGCTCCTGCGGGCCCAGGCGCGGCGCGTCTTCCTCGGGATGCCAGCGATGAACAGCTCGGCGACCCCGTAGCCATTCTTCACCGTCTCACCAACGTCTCACCACGAGGGGGTACACCATGAAGAGCAGCCTGACGAAGACGAGGACGGAGTTGGTCGAGAGCACCGAGCGAATGGTGAAGGGTCACCCCATGGCCTCCGCCGGCGCGCTGCTGGGGGCGGGGGTGCTGGTGGGCGTCGCGGCCCAGCGGGCGCTGGGGCACAAGCCCACCGTGGGCGAGGTGGTGATGGGCGCCCTGCGGAGCAACGCGGCGAAGCAGCTGTCGGCGACGAAGAAGAGCCTGCGCCGCGTGCTGAAGTGATGGGGTACCTGCAGGATCTCGAGGGGCGCGCGCTGGACAACGGAGACTTCCGGCGCGTCGTCTATACCGCGCGGTACTCCCAGCTCGTGCTCATGTCGCTGGCGCCCGAAGAGGACCTGGGCGAGGAGGTGCACCCGCGCGACCAGTTCTTCAGCGTGAAGGCGGGCCAGGGCGTCGCGGTGCTCGACGGGCTGCGCACGAGGGTCGAGGCGGGCTTCGCGGTCATCGTGCCCGCGGGCGTGCCCCACAACATCATCAACACCGGCACCGAGCCGCTGAAGCTCTACACGCTCTACTCGCCGCCCAATCACCGCGAAGGGGTGGTGCACCGAACGCGCGCCGACGCCGACGCCGCCCGCGACGACGAGCTCGAGCTGCGGCTCGACCAGCTGGTGAGCGCTCCCATCAGGGTCGCCTGAGGCGGTGGGCGCTTCTTTCGGGGGAGGGTCTTCCGTCCTGGCTGTCGCGCGAGGGGTTCGGCGTCGGGCCGTTCCAGCCTGATGGAGTGCGTCGGTCAGACTGAAGGGGTGCTGGGCCCGGGCACGTGAGCAACGCCGCCGAATCGCAGTGATCGGCCGCTGGCCTCGCCCTTGCTCAGCCCTCCCTTCACGTGGGGGGACGTCACACCACGACATCGAGACGAGCGGTGGGCACGGGTGGTCCGTGTTCAGGAGAGCTGCGGTCGCGGCGCGAATCTCTCGCGTCGCATTTCCAAGAAGCGGAGCAGATATGAACTGGGAACAGCTGCAGGGCCAGGCGAAGCAGGTGGGTGGGAAGATCAAGGAGAAGTGGGCGAAGCTGACCGACGACGACTTGCTCCTCCTGAAGGGCAAGAAGGAGGTCTTCCTCGGCCGCTTCCAGGAGCGCACCGGGCTCGCGAAGGAGGAGGCGGAGAAGCAGTTCGAGTCCTTCATCTCCAAGATGGAGTCGCCGGGGTCCGACGCGCACCAGTACGGCTCGCAGTCGGAGTCGAAGGTGAAGCCCAACGTCCACAAGTAGTCATCGCGCTCGCGCGAACGGCCCACACCGTTCGCGGCGCGTGGAGGCGACCTCCGGCAGCACGCGGCGGTCGCCTCCAGTCTTGTGGCCCTCACGCGGCCTCTTGCCGTGCCCCTCGCCCCCTCAAGGATGCTCGATGCTCCTCTTCGTCGAACTCGTACTCCTCGCGCTCTGGACGGGCGGCATGGCCACCTCGAACACGCTGGGCGGTGGCATCCACCTGCTGCTGGGCGCCGCGCTGCTGCTCGCGCTGGTGCGGGCCATGAAGGAGCGCGCGCACCCACCCTCCATCGAGGGGTGAGCGCGGGGGGCGGTCAGCGCCGGCACGCGGTCACGAGTCGACGCAGCTCCGCCTCGTGGAGGCGCGCGAGCAGCAGGAGGCCCGCGATGGCGCCGAGGCCGGCGTAGAGCATGTCGCTCTGCGCGTCCCACACGTCGCCCTGCGTGCCGAGGAAGGCGTCGCCGCCGGCGGGGTCGAGCACCAGCGCCGCGGCCCACTCGAAGAGCTCGTAGAGCGCCGCGAAGCCGAGGATGACGTTGACCAGGATGAAGGCGAACCACCCGCCGCGCTCGAGCTTCGTCACCCGCAGCAGCACCTCGCGCAGCACGAGCACCGGGAAGAAGCCGAAGGCGAAGTGGCCCACCTTGTCGTAGTTGTTGCGCTGCCAGCCGAAGGCCTCGCGCGCCCACTCGCCCAGGGGCGCCTTCGCGTAGGTGTAGAAGCCCCCGTACACGAGGATGAGCACGTGCACGAAGACGGCGACGTACACCAGGCGCGTCATCGGGAAGCGGCGGTAGAAGACGGCGAGCGCCGCCACGCCCGCGAGGCCGGGGCCGACCTCCAGGAGCCAGTTCAGCTTGCCCTCGGGTGAGGTGAAGAAGGTGGCGGCGAAGACGATGAGCAGCACCGCGGTGAGGGCCAGCGGCAGGCGCGCTTCGGCGCGGGTGCCGGCGAGCGGAGCTTCGAGGTCGAGGGCCATGGGGGCGTGTGATTACAGCGGCCGCTCGTACACGCGCCACTTCTTGTAGAGCCTGGCGCCCATGCGCTCGATGCCGCGGTTGATGCCGTCGTTGTCTTCGAGCGTCCACGAGAGCTCGCCGCCCACGTAGCCGGCGGCCTTCCCGCGCACGGAGATCTCCTCGTAGAGCACGGCGGCGAGCGCGCCGTACTTCCGCGAGGCCCGGTAGTCGTGGTGCACGCCGAGCATGATGAGCCGCGCGCGCTTGGGGCGGTTGAACTTGAGCCGCCACAGCAGCTTGAGCAGGTTGAGCGGGTTGCGCATCAGCTCGCCGTTGAAGTCCTTCACCAGCTCATTCACGTCGGGGATGGCGAAGAGCATCGCCGCCGGCTTGCCGTCGACCTCGGCCACGTAGGCCAGCTGCGGGTCGATGAACATCTTGTACTCGTTGGCGATGACCTCGAGCTCCAGGTCCGTGAAGGGCGTGAAGTTCCAGTTCTTGCTCCAGGCCTCGTTGTAGATGTCCTTGATGATGCCGGCCTCGCGGCGGAGCTGCGTGAGCTCCATGAGGCGCACCGTCACGTTCGGCAGCCCGCGCGTCTTGTCGGCCACCTTCTTGGTGAACGCGTCCATCGGCGTCTCGGCGCCGTACCACCAGCCGTAGAAGTCCTTGGCCTTGGGGTAGCCCGCGTCCTGCACGAGCTTGTCCATGAAGGGCCGGTTCCAGGTGGTGCCGATCATGTTGGGCGTGTCGAAGCCTTCGATCAGCACCCCCACCTCGCCCTTGGTGTCGAGCGTGATGGGGCCGCGCAGGCGCACGCGCCCCTTGCTGCGCGCCCAGCCTTCCGCCTTGGCGAAGAGGGCCTTCGCCACCTCGACGTCGTCGACGCACTCGAAGAAGCCGAAGAAGGCCGTCTTCGGCTCTTCGGGCCAGGTCTTGTCGTAGTCGAAGTCGACCTGGGCGCTGATGCGGCCCACGGGCTTGCCGTCGCGAAAGGCCGTCCACGCCGCGAGCTCGCCGTGGGCGAGGAAGACGCTCTTCTTCGGGTCGAGCTGCTTGCGGTAGTCGTCCTTGAGCGGGGGGACCCAGTTCTTCTCCTTCGTCATGCCCAGCACCCAGGGCACGTCGATGAACTGTTCGATGGCCTTCTTGTCGCCGAGCGAGACTTCGCGCACCTCGATGGAGCTCATGGGCGCGTCGCCTACTCCCCCCCGCGCGTGATTTCAGCAACTCCCTCGCGTCAGGGCTGCACGGGCAGGCCGGCGCTCAAGCGCACCGAGGCGTGGGCCGTGCCCAGCTCGGTGCGCGCCTGGATCTGCCCCACCTCGGCGGTGAAGAGGTCGCGCTCGGCGGTGATGACGTCGAGCTGCGTCGCCGCGCCGGCCGCGTAGCGATCGCGCGCCACCTGCGCCGCCCGGGTGGCCACCTCGGCCTGCACCCGCGCCGACTCCACCTTGCTGAGCGCCGCGTCGAGCCGCTGGTAGTCCGAGAAGAGCTGATCGCGGGCCACCAGCCGCGCGCGCTCCGAGGCCAGCGCCGCCGTCTGTTCCCCGGCGCTCGTGGCCTGCATGCCCATGAAGGTCGGCACGTCGAGGCGCCACTGGAGGTTGACGCCGAAGTTGTAGACGGCCGACTGCCCCTGAAAGCCCGTCGCGTTGGTGAGCCGCTGCGTGTACTGCGCGCCCACCGTCGGCACGAGGGCCAGGCGCGAGGCGTTGGCCATCGTGCCCGCGGCCGCGGCGTCGCGGTCGGCGGCCTGCACCGCGGGGAGCTGCTCCACGTTCCGCTCCAGCGTCTCGAGGGCCGCCTCGGGCGAGAGGTCGTCGGGCGGCAGCGCCAGCGCCTCGGGCGGCTCGAGCCCGGTGAGCGTGCGCAGGGTGCGCCGCGAGGTGGCCACCAGCACGCCGGTGTCCGTCACCACCTGCTTCATGCGCTGCGCCTCCGACTTCGCGCGCAAGAGCTCCAGCTCGGTCGACGCGCCCGCCCCGGTGCGGATCTCCATCAGCTTGAGCTGCGCCTGGGCCACCGCGGCCGACTTCTTCGCCGAGTCGCGCAGCGCCAGGGCCGCGCCGTAGGCGTAGTACGCGCTCACCACCTGCCGCCGCACGAGGTCCCGCGTCACCAGCTCGCGCAGCGTGGCCGACTCCTCGCTCTTCGCCGCGGCCATGGCGCGGAACCAGCGGCCGGTGTCGATGAGCGGCAGGTCGACCCGGAACACCGCGTCGAACTGATCGCCGGGGATGATGACCAGCTCTCGCACAGTGCCCGTGGCCGGGTCGGGAAAGGACGCCTTCGCCTCGTACTGGTTGTGGGTCCAGCTCGCCTGCGCTGAGAGCGAGGGGAGCAGGGCCGTCCACGCCTGCCGGTGCTCGGCGGCGGCGCGGTTGCGCTGCTCGACGCTGATGCGGCGATCGACGTTGGCCGAGTCGGCGGCCTCGAGGAACTCGGCCAGGGTGCCCTGGGCCGCCGCGGTGGACGCCGCGAGCGCTGCCGTCACGAGTGCGAGCTTCACTTGGCCACCTCCGCCACGCCGGCGTCGTCGCCGGCCGGCGCCTGCGCCTCGCCCCGGTCGCGCCGCTTGAAGCTGCGCAGCCACAGCGAGAGGTCGTCGAAGAACGAGTACACGACGGGCACCGCCACCAGCGTCAGCAGCAGCGAGAGCGACTGCCCGCCCACCACCACGCCGGCCGTCGCCCGGTTGAAGCCCGCGCCGATGCCCGTGGCCGTGACGAGCGGAATCATGCCGGCCACGAAGGCGAAGGTGGTCATCAAGATGGGGCGCAGGCGGTCTTTGTTCGCCTGGAGGATGGCCTGGAGCCGCGCCGCCTTGCGCACCGCCTTCTCCACCGAGGGGAACGAGGCGAAGTCGGCCCGGGCCAGCGCCGCCGCGAGGCGCTCCCGGCCCACCGCCGCGTCGAGCCGCTCGTGCAGCAGGTGCTCCGCCGCGCCCGCCGAGCGCAGCCGCGCCGCCTGGTCGAGCGTCGCCTCCACCAGCGCCTCGAGGCGCTCGCGCAGCTTGTTGGTGTGGTCGATCTGCAGAATGGCGTTCTTCTTCACCACCCCGAAGAGCACGAAGATGCCCAGGAAGCTGTACATGTCGAGCGCCTGGTCGAAGAGGATGACCGAGAGGATGGCGTACGGCAGCGTCAGCGGCAGCGAGATGAGGATGGTGATGGGGTGGAGCCACGACTCGAACTGCGCCGCGAGGATGAGGTACATGAAGACGAAGCTCGCCAGCAGGCCGAAGATGAACGACAGGCCCGTCTCGCGCATGAGCTTCGTCGTGCCCTGCGGCTTGATGGTGTAGCCCGTGCCCAGCGACGGCACCTCCTCCTCGAGGATGCGCTTCATCGCGTCGCCCACCGCGCCCTCCGAGGCGCCCGGCCCCGCGTTGGCAAGGAAGGTGACCTGCCGCTCGCGCTGGTAGCGCAAGATGGAGGTGGGGCTGGTGCCCGCCTCGATGCGCACCACGTCGGCCAGGGTGACGAGGCCCAGCTTGCGTGAGGGCACGGTGATGAGCCGCAGCATGTCCTCGTCGCTGCGGTACTCCGGCGTCGCCCGCATGCGCACCTCGTACTGCTCGCCGCCCTCGGAGTAGGTAGACACCTTCTGGCCGGCGACGAGGTACTGGAGGGCCTGGGCCACGTCGAGCACCTGCACGCCCAGGTCCGCGGCGCGCTGCCGGTCGACGAAGACGCCGAGCTCCGGCTTGCCCAGCACCAGCGTCGAGTCCACGTCGACCGCGCCTGGGGCCTCCTGCTTGATGCGCTCGACGATGCGCGGCACTGCCTCGGTCAGCACCTTGAGGTCGGGGCCGGCCACGATGTACTGGATGCGCGCCGTCGCCTGCGCCCCGCCGAACTCGTTCACGTCGGCCACCGTCACCTTGAGCTCGGGCGGCAGCGTGGGGAGGATGGTCTCGCGCACCCGGTTCTTGAAGTCGTTCTGCGAGATGTCGCGCGCGTCGGGGTGCACCATCTTCACGTAGATGCGCGCCAGGTTCGGCGTCTTGGCCGCGTCGTCGCCGATGGTGACGAGCGTCGCCGTCACCTCCGGCATCTGGCGGATGATGCGGGCCACGCGCTCGCCCACCAGCTCGGTGGCGGGCACCGAGCGGCCCTCGGGCAGGCGCACCACCACCTCGAACTGCGCCCGGTCGTCGATGGGGAGGAAGCCCTTCTTCGCCTTCGCGCCCAGCGGCACGATGGCCACCAGCGAGGCCACCGAGGCCAGCACCACCACCCACCGGTGCTTCATGAGGAAGGCGAGCAGGCGCACGTAGCCGCCCTCGAGCGGCCGGTAGAAGACGTCCACCACGCGCTCCAGCCGCGTGCGGGAATGGTCGCCCGGCGCCTTCGCCTTGAGCCACCGCGAGGCGAGACTGGGCGTCATGGTGAAGCTCACGAAGAGCGACACCGCGATGGCGAAGGACATGGTGATGCCGAAGCTGCCGAGGAAGCGGCCCGGCACGCCGGCCACGAAGGCGATGGGGAGGAACACCGCGATGAGCGAGAGCGTGGTGGCGAGCACCGCCATGCCGATCTCCTTCGTGCCCTCCACGGCGGCCACCTTCGGGTCGAGGCCCTTCTCTTCGACGTGCTTGAAGATGTTCTCGAGCACCACGATGGCGTCGTCGATGACGATGCCCACCGCGAGCGCGAGCGCCAGCAGGGTGATGGTGTTGAGCGTGTACCCCTGGAGCTTCATCAGCGCGAAGGTGCCGACGATGGAGGTGGGGATGGCCAGCGCCGCGATGATGGTGCTGCGCACGTTGCCCAGGAAGAGCAGCACCACCAGGGCCGCGAAGAAGGCGCCGAGCACCAGGTGCTCCATCACCGCCTCCGCGCCGGTGCGGATGACGGCCGACCCGTCGCGCTGCACCTCGAGCGTGAAGCCCGGCGGCAGCTCCTTCTGCACGTCCACCATGCGCGCGCGGATGGCGTCGACCACGGCCACGGTGTTGGTGCCCGACTGCTTGCTGATGGCCAGGAGTACCGTGCGCTCGCCGTTCCACATCGCCGAGCTGTCGACGTCCTGCACGCCGTCGGTGACGGTGGCGAGCTCGTCGAGGCGGATCGACCGGCCCTGGCTGTCGCGCACGATGATGGCGCGAAGCTCGTCGACGGACTCCACGCGGCCCATCACGCGCAGGGTGAAGTAGTCGCGGCTGGTGTCCACCCGGCCGCCGGGGAGCGTGATGTTCTGCGCGTTGATGGCCTGGGCCACCTCGAGCGGCGAGACGCCCAGGGCTCGCAGCTTCACCGGGTCCACCTGCACGTCGATCTGCCGCTTGCGGCCGCCGATGAGGGTCGCCTTGCCCACGCCCGACACCGTCTCGAGGCGGCGGCGCACCACGCGGTCGGCCACGTCGGTCACCTCGCGCACGTCGCGGCCGGGGGCGCGCAGCGCCACGAAGAGCACCGGCTGCGCGTCGGGCTCGATCTTCTGCACCACCGGGGGGTCGAGGCCGCGCGGCAGCTCGGCCAGCACCGTGTTCACCTTCTGCTGCACCTCCTGCGAGGCGACGTCTACGTTCTTCTCGAGCGTGAACTGAATGATGACCTGGCTGACGCCCTCGGCCGACGTGCTGCGCAGCTCGTCGATGCCCGAGATGGTGTTCACCGCGGCCTCGATCTTGTCCGAGACCTCGCGCTCCATGTCCTCCGGGGAGCTGCCCGGCTGGATGGTGGTGACCACGACGACGGGGAAGTCGATCTTCGGGAACTGGTCCACTCCGAGCTGCGTGTAGAACACGCCGCCCACCACGAGGATGACGAGCGACAGCACCGAGGCGAACACCGGGCGCCGCACACAGAGTTCAGCGAGCCATTGCATGGCGAGAGCTCCTCGAGCCTTTCTCGTTACTGGATGGACGAGCCGTCGCGCAGGCCCGGGGGCGGACTGACGATGACCTTCACGCCGGCGGCGAGCGGCTCGAAGATGGCGACGCGGCCACCGCGCTGCACGCCGGTGCGCACCACCACCTCGAAGGCCTGCCCGTTGCGCGCGAGGAAGAGGCGCTTGACCGTGCCGTCGGCCTTGATGGCCTCCACCGGCACCGTGGGCTGCGCCTCGTCGCCCAGCGAGAGGCGCGCCATCACGAACATGCCCGGCCGCAGCGCCAGCTCGTCGTTCTTCGCGGTGGCCTCCACGATGAGGTCGCGGGTGCTCGGGCGCAGCATGGGCGAGACGAAGCGCACCGTGGCCTCGAAGGTGCGGTCGGGGTACGCGCTCACCTCGAGGTCGAGCGACTGGCCCTCCTTCACCCGCGAGACGGCCGGCTCGGGCACCGAGATGGAGATGCGCGCCGGGTTGATGCTGTAGATGGAGGCCACGCGCGTGGGCGGCTGCACGTACTCGCCGACGTTGACGTAGCGCTCGCCCACGAAGCCCTCGATGGGCGCGCGGATGACGGTGTCGCCGGCCAGCTTGCCCGCGAGGTCGGCGTTCGCCTGGGCCGCGTTCGCCTGGTAGAGCTGCGCGGTGCACTGCGTCTTGAGGCGGTCGTACTCGGCCCGCGGAATGGCGCCCTGCGAGAAGAGCGTGTCGGCGCGGTCGCACTCCTGCTTGGCGAGCGTCACCTGCGTCTGCGCCGCCTGGCTCTGGGCCATGGCCGCCGCGGCCTGGAAGCCGGCGGCCTTGCTGTCGACCACCGCCAGCACCTGGCCCGCCTTCACCGGCATGCCGCGCTCGACGTAGGTGGCGGTGACGCGGCCCGAGACGTTGGCCGCCACCTCCGACTGGCGGTCGGCGAGCACGCTGCCGGTCAAGGTGAGGTACTTCGGCATCTGCTCGTGCGTCACCTCGCCGGTCGTCACCTTCACCGGGGGCAGGGCGAGGAGGTCGGTGTTCGGGGCGGGCGCCGCGCCACCGGCCGCGGGCTTCTTGCACCCGCCGGCGGCGAGCAGGACGAGGGAGGACAGGGCGAGCAGTCTGGTCATGGAGAGTCTGGAGGCGGTCATCGGGGGGCCTTGCGGGGCCGCGAGGTGCGCCGGGCCTTGAGGGCGCGGGCGAAGAGCTCGGCGAGCTCCTCGAGGTAGGCGCGGTTGCTCCGCGCGGAGTAGTGGAGGCGGGCCACGTGCGAGGTGAAGGCGCGCGTCTGCACCGCGCCGAGCATGGCCGTGGCCGCCGTCTCGGGCGCCGCGATGTCGATGAGGCCACGCGCGTGCGCCGCCTCGAGCCAGCGCGCCATCACGCGAATGCTGCGCGCCGGGCCGTTCTTCTTGAGGTCGAACACCCGCTCCGGGGGCACGCCGCTCTCGCGCAGCGCCGAGATGCAGGGGATGACGTCCGAGAAGTAGGCCCACAGCCGCTCGAGGTGCTCGTAGAGCTGCTCGCCGAAGGGCCGCCCGTCGGGGCCCTGCTCGAAGGCCAGGAGCCAGCTCGGCTCGTCGTCCGGCTTGAGCGCCGCGAGGAGGAGCGCCTCGCGCGTGCCGAAGCGCTTGAGGAGCGCCGGCGCGGTGACGTTCAGCTTCGCGGCCACCGCGTCGAGCGAGACCCGCGGCCCGTGCTCGAGCACGCACGCGCGCATGGTCGCGAGGATCTGCGCGTCGCTGATCAGCCGGGGCCGGGCCATGGAGGGGTTCGTTAGTAAATGGCAACTAACCCCCGCGCAAGTCGAGAGTTGCGTCGGGCTCGCGCGGTCGCGGGAAAGTGCTGAGATCTCGCGGGGCTGGCGGTCGTGGAGCGGTGAAGAAGTGACGAGGCGCGGCCGGCGCCCGGCCGGTTACAGTGCCGCGCTGTGCCCCGGGTGTGCTCCTTCCTTGCGATTCTGCTTGCGTCAGCGACGTGGGCCCAGAGCCTGGCGCTGCTCGGGCTCCCCGCGTCGGAGCGGCTGGGCGGTCGGAGCGGCGCGGTGGTGGTGGAGCGCCGGGCGAGCGACGGCACGCCGCTCACCACGGGGAACACGAGCGTGACGATCAGCGCCGACTCGCCGGTGGCGCAGGTCTCGACGGTCGCGGCGCCCTCTGGCGCCTGGGGCCCCACCGTGCAGGTGAGCATCTCGCCCGGCAGCTCGCAGTCGGCGCCCTTCTACGTGCGCGACGGCCGGCCCGGCGCGACCACCTGGTCGGCGACGGCGAGCGGCTTCATGGGGGCCACGGGCGTGGTGACCGTGCGCACCGACGCGGTGACCTGCGACGTCGAGACGGGCACGGTGCTCGACACCGAGCTGCCGCCGGGGGCCTTCAACACGCGCTACGCGCCGTACGCGCAGAGCTCCATCGGCGCCTCGATGGCCGCGGCGCACCGCGGGAGCTTCGGCGTGCGCCTGGTGGACGCCTCGGGGGGCACCGGCGACGCGGCCGACACCGCCCTCTACGAAGACGGCGCGCCCATCTTCGGCGCGTACCACGTGCGCGCCTGGGTCCGCCTCGCGGCGAGCAACGCCGTGGGCGAGGCCATCATCGTGCAGCTGACCAACACCGAGACGGTCAGCCCGTCGCTCCTCGACCTGCGGGTGGACATGGCGACCCAGCGCATCGCCGTCGGGGGCTTCATCGCCGACGCCGGGTACCTGCTGCCGGCGTTCGCCGACGCGGGGCTGAGCCTGGGCCAATGGCACCTGCTCGAGGTGCTGGTGTCGGGGGCGGGTACGGCAGATGGCGGCCGCGCCGCGTGGCTCGATGGACAGCCGCTCGTCTCCAGCGCACACCTCGACTTCTCGGGGTCTCGCATGTCCGTCGGGCGCCTGGCCATCGGCCAGCCCTACGCGCCTGATCGCCGGTGGCAGGGCACCCTCGACTTCGACGACCTTCGCAGCGGCGCGGTGCCGATGGCGAGCCTGCTGCGGCTCGAAGCAGCGCCCGCGGCCTTCGTGGGCGAGTGCGTGCCGCTGACGGTGTCGCTGGTCTCGACGGTGACCGCGCAGCCGACGCCCACAGCCGAGCCCGCCACGCTCGAGCTCCTCGCTGGCGTGGGAACGGGCCTCTTCACTGACGCGCAGTGCCAGGTGCCGGGCACCTCGCTCGTGCTCCCGCCCGGAGCAACGTCGGTTGGCTTCAGCGCGCGGCCGGTGCGCGCGGTCGAGGAACTCAAGGTCCGCACCGACGACTTCGTCGCCGCCGCGCGCCTCTACAGCTTCGACGAAGCGCCAGTCCTCGTCGTGTCGCCTGCGCAGGCAACGGTCGCGCCGGGCGAGGTGGTGGACCTCATCGTCTCGGGAGGCACGGGCCGCGGGCTGGGCTTCCTCACCTCGCTGCCGTCGGGTGGCTCGCTCGTCGGCCCGCGCTACACCGCGGGGAGCGTGACCGGCGTGGAGGACCTCATCACCGCGAGAGACTCCTCCGGCGCGACGGCGACCGCCCGGTTCGCGGTGCGCGCCGCCGATGCTGGGGGCGCGGGCGACGCCGGGGCAGATGACGCGGGCACGACGGACGCGGGCACGACGGACGCGGGCACGACGGACGCGGGCACGACGGACGCGGGCACGACGGACGCGGGCGCGACGGACGCGGGCACGACGGACGCGGGCGCGACGGACGCGGGTACGACGGACGCGGGTACGACGGACGCGGGTACGACGGACGCCGGCGCTGATCAGCCGCAGCGCTTGACGGTGGGCTGTGGCTGCGCAGCGATCCCGGGTGACGGGCTGGGGCTGCTCGTGCTCGCGCTGGCAGGTGGTCCCCTGTGCTCGAGACGGCGGTCGAGGCGCGCTCCACTGCTCCGCTGACGGCGCATCGGCCGAGGTCTTGCCGACTTCGGCTTGCCGGGAATGCTTGACGTTCACAGTGAACGTGGTTGGTACGCCTCCGATGTCGACCCCGACCACATACATCGCCAGGAAGGGCCTCGATCTCCCCCTCGCCGGTGCCCCCGAGCAGGTGGTGGAGCCCGCGCGCCCCGCCAGCCACCTCGGGGTCCTCACGCGCGACTTCGCCGGCCTCAAGCCGAAGCTCCTCGTGGAGGAGGGCCAGGTCGTGCACCTCGGCCAGCCCCTCTTCGAGGACCGCAAGCAGCCGGGCGTGCGCTTCACCTCGCCGGGCACGGGCCGGGTGCGCGCCGTTCACCGCGGCGAGAAGCGCCACGTGCTCTCGGTGGTGCTCGACCTCGACGACGCGCTGGGCCCGCCCGTCACCTTCGCGGCGTACTCGCCCACGGCGGGTGACACGGCCGACGGCGTGCGCGCGCTGCTCCTCGAGTCGGGGTTGTGGACGGCGCTCCGCACGCGGCCCTTCAGCCGGGTGCCGGCGGCCACCGCGACGCCGCACGCCATCTTCGTCACGGCGATGGACTCGCACCCCCTCGCGCCGAAGCTGGAGGTGGCGCTCGCGGGCCGCGAGGCCGACCTCGAGCGCGGCCTCTTCGCGCTGACGAAGCTGACGAAGGGGCCCGTCTACTTCTGCCGCGCCGTGGGCTCGCCGCTGTCGGCCGGCCAGAGCGGCGCCCGCGTGGTGGAGTTCGGCGGCAAGCACCCCTGCGGCACGGTGGGCTTCCACATTCACTCGCTCGACCCGGTGCACCGCGAGAAGCAGGTGTGGCACCTGGGCGCGCAAGACGTGGCCCGCATCGGCCGCCTCTTCGCCACGGGCACCCTCGACGTCTCGCAGGTCATCTCGCTCGCGGGCCCCCTCGTGAAGAAGCCGCGGCTCCTCGCGACGCGCCTGGGCGTGCCCACCAGCGCCCTGGTGAAGGACGAGCTGAGCGAAGGCGAGGCGCGGGTCATCTCGGGCTCGGTGCTGCACGGCGACCGCTGCCACGACGAGGTCGAGGGCTACCTCGGGCGCTTCCACCAGCAGGTGTCGGTGGTGGCCGAGGGGCGCGCGCGCGAGTTCCTCGGGTGGCTCGCGCCGGGCGCGAACGTCTTCTCGGTGCTGCCCACCTTCGTGTCCGCCCTCTTCCCGAAGAAGCGCTTCGCGCTCGACACCAACCTCCGCGGTGGGCGCCGGGCGATGGTGCCCATCGGCATGTACGAGCGCGTGATGCCGATGGACCTCATGCCCACGCACCTGCTGCGCGCGCTCACCGTGGGCGACCTCGAGTGGGCAGAAGAGCTGGGCGCCCTGGAACTCGACGAGGAGGACCTCTCGCTGTGCTCCTTCGTGTGCCCGGGCAAGTACGACTTCGGGCCGGCGCTGCGGCGGGCGCTGCAGGCGATCCAGGCGGAGGAGTGAGATGAAGCTGCTTCGGAACCTCCTCGACAAGGTCGAGCCCCGCTTCAAGAAGGGCGGGCCGCTGCACAAGCTGCACGCGCTCTACGACGCGGGCGACACCTTCCTCTACACGCCGGCGCACACCACGAGCGGCGGCCCCCACGTGCGCGACGGGCTCGACCAGAAGCGCATGATGATGATCGTCGTCATCGCGCTGCTGCCGTGCATCGCCATGGCGCTCTACAACACCGGCTACCAGGCGCACCTCGCGGTGGAGCAGGGCGGCCGGCTGCTCGACACCTGGCAGACCAGCGCCTACCTGTGGCTCGGGCTGCCGGTGGCCTCGGCCTCGGTGCTCGGCTGCGTGGTGCACGGCGCGCTCTACTTCCTGCCGCTGACCATCTTCACCTACGCGGTGGGCGGTGCCTTCGAGGTGCTCTTCGCCGTCGTGCGCGGCCACGAGGTGAACGAGGGCTTCCTCGTCACCGGCATGCTCATTCCGCTGACGCTGCCGCCCACCATTCCCCTGTGGCAGGTGGCCCTGGGCACGACCTTCGGCGTGGTCATCGGCAAGGAGATCTTCGGCGGCACGGGCATGAACTTCTTGAACCCGGCGCTGGTGGCCCGCGCCTTCCTCTTCTTCGCCTACCCGGCGCAGATCTCCGGGGCGGTGTGGGTGGCGGCGACGCCGGCCGACGGGCGCTCGGGCGCGACGTGGCTCGCCTCGCTCGCCGAGGGCTCGGGGCACCTGCCAGACCTCACCTGGTGGGACGCCTTCGTGGGCCGCATCCCCGGGTCGATGGGCGAGACGTCGGTGCTCGCGGCGCTGCTGGGGGCGGGGCTGTTGCTCCTCACGCGCATCGGCGCCTGGCAGACCATGCTGGGCGTGGTGCTCGGCACCGCGGCCACCGCCTACGGGCTCAACGCCCTCGGCTCCACCACGAACGCGATGATGGCCGTGCCCTTCCACTGGCACGCGGTGCTGGGCGGCTGGGCCTTCGGCCTCGTCTTCATGGCCACCGACCCGGTGTCGTCGGCCTTCACGCCGACGGGCAAGCACGTCTACGGCTTCCTCATCGGCGTGCTGTGCGTGCTCATTCGCGTGGTGAACCCGGCGTACCCGGAGGGGATGATGCTGGCCATCCTCTTCATGAACATGTTCGCGCCGCTCATCGACCACGCGGTGGTGGCGGCGAACAAGAAGCGGAGGGCCGCGCGCTATGCCCGCGTTGAAGCGTGACTCGGTGGCGTACACGGTGGGCTTCGCGGCGGCGGTGTGCCTGGTGTGCGCCATCCCCATCGCGAGCGCGTCGGTCTACCTGCGGCCGGCGCAGGCCAAGAACATGCGCGTGGATCGCCTGAGCAAGGTGCTCGGCGTGGCCGGGCTGATGAAGGCCGGCGAGAAGCTCGACGCCAGCGAGGTCGAGCGCCGCTTCGAAGAGAACGTGGTGCCTCGCGCGGTGGACCTGCGCACCGACGACTTCAGCGAGGCGGTCGACGCGAAGGCCTTCGACCAGCGCAAGGCCGCGAAGGACCCGGCCACCAGCACCGCCACGCCGCCGAACGCCGCCCGCGTCTTCCGGGTGCCGCACCACGCCGTGGTCTACGAGGTGCGCAAGGACGGGCAGGTCGACTCGCTCATCCTCCCCATCCAGGGGTACGGGCTGTGGTCGACGATGTACGGCTACCTCGCGCTCGAGGCCGACGGCCGCACGGTGGCGGGCATCACCTTCTACGAGCACGGCGAGACGCCGGGCCTCGGCGGCGAGGTGGAGAACCCGCGCTGGCAGGGGCAGTGGAAGGGCCGAAAGGCCTTCGATGACGCGGGCGCGGTGAAGCTGCAGGTCATCAAGGGCGCGGCGGGCCCGGCGGCGGAGGACCCCTACCGGGTGGACGGGCTCTCGGGCGCCACCATCACCGCGCGCGGCGTCTCGCACACCATCGACTTCTGGCTGGGCCCCGAGGGGTTCGGGCCCTTCCTCGCGCAGTACCGCGCCTCGCGGCAGGGAGCGACGCCATGATGGACAAGAAGTCGAGGGCGGCTCTCATCGACCCGCTGTTCGAAGACAACCCCATTGGCAAGCAGGTGCTGGGCATCTGCTCGGCGCTGGCGGTCACCACCATGCTGTCCACCTCGGTGGTGATGAGCCTCGCGGTGACGGGCGTCCTGGTGGCGAGCAACGTCATCATCAGCCTCATCCGCAACTACATCCCCGGGAGCATCCGCATCATCGTGCAGCTCACGGTCATCTCGTCGCTGGTCATCGTCACCGACCAGCTCCTCAAGGCCTACGCCTACGAGGTGTCGAAGCAGCTCTCGGTCTTCGTGGGCCTCATCATCACCAACTGCATCATCATGGGCCGCGCCGAGGCCTTCGCGATGCAGAACGGGCCGGGGGCGAGCTTCCTCGACGCGGTGGGCAACAGCGCCGGCTACAGCGTGGTGCTGCTCATCGTGGCCAGCCTGCGCGAGCTGTTCGGCTCGGGGAGCCTGATGGGCGTGCGGCTGCTGCCGCTGGTGACGGAGGGCGGCTGGTACGTGCCCAACGGGCTCATGGTGCTCTCGCCGGCGGCCTTCTTCCTCGTGGGCGGGCTCATCTGGGGCCTGCGCATGTGGAAGACGAAGCAGATCGAGCCGGAGCTGGCCGTGCACATCGAGTCGGCGGCCACCGAGGGGGTGCACTGATGCTCGCGCACTACCTGAGCCTGCTGGTGAAGAGCATCTTCGTCGAGAACATGGCCCTCGCGTTCTTCCTGGGCATGTGTTCGTTCCTCGCGGTCTCCAAGCGCGTCAGCACGTCGGTGGGGCTGGGCGTAGCGGTCATCTTCGTGCTCGGGCTGACGGTGCCGCTCAACAACCTGCTGCTCCACCACGTGCTCCGCGAGGGCGCGCTGGCCTGGCTGCACCCCTCGTTCGCGGAGGTGGACCTCTCGTTCCTCGTCTTCCTCAGCTTCATCGGCACCATCGCGGCGCTGGTGCAGATCGTCGAGATGGCCATCGAGAAGTACGCGCCCGCGCTCTACTCCGCGCTGGGCGTGTTCCTCCCGCTCATCGCGGTGAACTGCGCCATCCTCGGGGGCTCGCTCTTCATGGACCAGCGCGACTACTCGCTGGGCGAGAGCGTCGTCTTCGGCGTGGGCTCCGGCGTCGGCTGGCTGCTGGCCATCGTGGCGCTCGCGTCGGTGCGCGAGAAGCTGCGGTACTCGAACGCCCCGCCGGCCCTGCGCGGCCTGGGGCTCACCTTCATGGTCACCGGGCTGCTCGCCATCTGCTTCATGGCGTTCGCCGGCATCCAGCTCTGAGGTCCTCGTCGCCATGACCACCATCACCCTGGGTGTCGCCGTCTTCCTCCTCCTCGTGCTGATGCTCGTGGCGGTGCTGCTCGCCGCGAAGAGCAAGCTGGTGAGCAGCGGGGAGGTGTCGATCCTCATCAACGACGACCCGGCGAAGACGCTGCGCGCGCGGGGCGGCGGCACGCTGCTCAACACGCTGGCGGAGCAGAAGATCTTCGTGCCCTCGGCCTGCGGCGGCAAGGGCACCTGCGGCGTGTGCAAGGTCGAGGTGTTCGAGGGCGGCGGGGCGCTGCTGCCCACCGAGACGAGCCACGTGACCCGCGGCGAGGCGCGCAAGGGCGTGCGCCTCTCGTGCCAGGTGAAGCTCAAGGAGGACCTCAAGATTCACCTCGAGGAGTCCATCTTCGGGGTGCGGCAGTGGAAGTGCCGGGTGCGGTCGAACGACAACGTCGCCACCTTCATCAAGGAGCTGGTGCTGGAGCTGCCGGCCGGCGAGGAGGTGCCCTTCCGCGCGGGCGGCTACATTCAGATCGAGTGCCCGCCGCACACGGTCAACTACAAGGACTTCGACGTCGCCCCCGAGTACCGGGACGAGTGGGACCAGTACAAGCTGTGGGACCTGGTCTCGACGACGCGCGAGCCGGTGACGCGCGCGTACTCCATGGCGAGCTACCCGCTCGAGCGCGACATCATCATGCTCAACGTGCGCATCGCCACGCCGCCGCCGCGCACCACGGGCGTGCCCCCGGGCATCATGTCGTCGTACATCTTCGGGCTGAAGGCGGGCGACGAGGTCACCATCAGCGGGCCCTTCGGCGAGTTCTTCGCGAAGGAGACGAAGAACGAGATGTGCTTCATCGGCGGCGGCGCGGGCATGGCCCCGATGCGCTCGCA
>CAYUZK010000100.1:0-21969 GCA_964449625.1 uncultured Archangium sp. | reverse complement strand
CAGATCGCCCAGGCCCTCGAGACCTTCGTGGCCCACCTCGAGCGGTCGATGGAGGAGCGCATCACCGGCAAGCCGGCCATCAGCCCCAGGGTCGAGCGGCGGCCCCGCCCGCCCCGCGCGGCTCCGGCCCCCGAGCACCGCCCCCACGCCGACGCGCCGCCGCACCGCCCCGAGGCCAGGCGCGACGCCTCGCTGCCCGAGGGCCTCGCCTTCAAGCCGCTGACCGCCCTCATCGGCGACGACGCGGCCAAGCCGACGGACGGCTGATCGGACAGACGAGCTCACCGCATGGCCAAGCGCATCGGAGAGCGCCTCATCGAAGCCGGGCTGGTGTCGGCCGAGGCTGTCGAGCAGGCGCTCAGTCACCAGAAGATCACCGGCTACAAGCTCGGCGACTGCCTCGTCGAGCTCGGGCTCATGGCCGAGGGCGCCCTGCTCCGCTTCCTCGCGGCGGAGTTCAAGACGCGCTTCGTCTCGGCCGAGAAGCTCGCGGCCGCGAAGATCTCCACCGAGGTGCTGGACAAGGTGCCGGTGCGCATGGCCGAGAAGCAGGACTTCCTGCCCATCGCCTACGATCCCGAGAACCGGGTGCTCTCCATCGTCATGGCCGAGCCGCAGAACGAGGCGCTGGTGAAGGAGATCGCCATCGTCACCGACATGGAGGAGGTCTTCGCCTACGTCGGCATCCGCAGCGCGATCCAGGCGGGCATCAAGAAGCACTACTACGGCGACCCCACGGCCTTCCAGGCGCTGCAGAGCAGCACCGGCGGGGCGCAGCCGGCGCGAAAGTCGTCCGACTCGTCGTACCAGGGCAGCGAGTCGCGCGTGGTGGCGCTCAACGACGTGTCGAGCGGCACCCGCAGCGGCTCGAGCCGCACCTCGAGCCGCATCAACCCCACGCAGCTGCGCGACGCCCTGGGCGCGGTGCGCGGCACGGTCGGCGAGAACGACTACCTCGAGACGCTCAACATCCTCGTGGGGCTCCTCGAGATGTCGCGCAAGGAGTTCCGCGGCCACTCCGCCCTCATCGCGCGCCAGTCGCAGCTCATCGCCCGGCGCATCGGGCTCCAGCCGCGCGACGTGGCGCAGACGGCCATCGCCGCCTACCTCCACGATCTGGGCAAGAAGCCCGACCGGCACCTCACGCTCCCCACCCTCGCCCACCAGCCCGACGCGAAGGCCGAGGCCAAGCGCGCGGCGCGCGCGCCGATCAAGCTCTTCGAGACGGTGCACCTCCCCGGCGGCGTCAACGCGGTGCTGGCGCAGCTCTACGAGGCCTTCGACGGCTCCGGCGTGCCGCAGGGCGTGAAGGGCGAAGACATCGCCGCCGGCGCGCGCATCATCGCCGCCGTCGACGCCTACTTCGACATGACGCGCAACCCGGCCAACGTGTACGGCCGGCTGCTGTCGAAGGAAGAGGCCATCGCCACCATGCGCGAGGCCGCGGGCACGCTCTTCGACCCGGTGGTGGTGGAGACCCTCGACACGCTGCAGAGCGGCGACCTCCTCAAGCAGCGCCTGGAGCAGGACGGCCGGCAGCTCTTCGTGGCCGACCCCGATGAGGCGGTGCGCACCGACCTCATGGACGCCCTGGGCAAGACGGGGCTCGTCAGCCAGGCGGTGCTCAAGCTCGACGGCGTCATCGACGCCGTGCTGAGCAACGAGGCCGACACGGTGGTGGTGGGCATCGGCTACGGCGTGGGCGACATCGTGGCCCTGGTGCAGTTCATCCGCGCGCGGCCCGAGAGCGCGTCGCTGCCGGTGCTGCTGCTGGGCGACCCCACCGACGCGGGGAGCCGCGAGCGCCTCGTGCAGGCCGGCGTGACGGGCTTCGTGCCGCTGCCCCTCAACCCCGAGGAGGCAGCAGCCACCATCCACGCCGCCTACGTCGACCGCATCGAGCACGGCGGCCTGGGGCACACCGTGCGCGGCAACTTCGACGAGCTCGCCGCCGCGGAGCTGGCCCGCATCCTCGGGGAGCAGCGGAAGTCGGGGCGCATCACCGTGCGCAACGGACCGCAGGAGGGCTTCCTCCAGCTCGAGCGCGGCCGCGTGGTGTACGCCAGCTTCGCCGACAAGAAGGGCGACGCCGCCATCCAGCCGCTGCTCACCCTGAAGCAGGCCGACTTCGCCTACGACCCCGAGTCGCTGCTGTCGGACATGCCCAACGTCGACAAGGACCTCGATGTGGTGACCCGGCAGCTCCACGCCTAGGCGCGTTGGTCAGAGCTCGACGTCGAGGCCCAGCAGCCGCCGCGTGTTCTGCGCGCAGGTGAGCGCCACGGCCTCGGGGTCGGCGCCGTGCAGCTCGGCCACCTTCTTCGCCGTCTCGCCCACCCAGCGGGGCTCGTTGGGCCACTTGCCCCGGTAGGGCACCGGCGAGAGGTAGGGGCTGTCGGTCTCGACCATGAGGCGATCGAGCGGCGCGAAGCGCACCGCCTCCTGCAGCGCCTCGGTCTTCTTGTAGGTGACGACGCCCGACACCGAGAGGAAGAAGCCCAGGTCGAGGTAGCGCCGCGCGGCCGCGAGATCGCCCGTGAAGCAGTGGATCATGCCCTCCACCACGCCCTCGCTCTCGAGGATCTGCGCGCACTCGTCGTGGGCGTCGCGCACGTGCACCACCAGCGGCTTTTGCACCTGCCGCGAGAGCTGGCACTGGCGGCGGAAGGCCTGCGCCTGCACCTCGCGCGGGGAGTGATCGTAGTAGTAGTCGAGGCCCGTCTCGCCGACCGCCTTGACCTCGGGGAGCGCCGCGAGACGGGCGAGCTCCTCCCAGTCTTCGGACGTCGCCACGGCCGCGTCATGCGGGTGCACGCCGATGGTGGGCGAGAGGAAGTCGGGGTGCGCGCGGGCCGCGGCGAGCGCGTGGCCGAAGTCGCCGGGCCGCTGGAGCAGGCCCACCACCACCGCGTGCACCACGCCGGCCTCCCGGGCCCGCGCGATGACCTCGGCGGTCACGGGGAAGTCCTTCGGCTCGAGGTGGCAGTGCGCGTCGATGAGCTTCATGGGGCCTCCACCTCGGCGAGGAGCGCGGCGAGCTCGGCCCGGCAGGCCTCGTCTGCGAGCTGCAGCGCCTTGACCGCGGCGAGCCCCGAGGGCGTGCCCAGCAAGAGGAGCCCCTCGGCGACGTCGAGCTTGAGGTCGTCGGCCAGGCGCGGCTCGCCCAGGAGCTTCGCGAGCGCCGGCTCCACGTCGCCGTCGCCCAGGCGCCCCAGGGCCCGGGCCGCGGCGCCGCGCGCGGGGTCCAGCGGATCGCCGACGATCTCCAACAGCCGCGCCTTCGCCCCGGTGGCGCGCACCTCGCCGAGCAGCTCCACGGCCATGGCGCGGTCCATGGTCCACTTCTTCCCCGCGCGCTTGAAGAGCCAGGCCGCGCCCTCCTCGTCGCCCAGGGCCGCCAGCGCGCCGGCGAGCTGCGTCTTGTCGAAGCCCGGGAGAAACCAGCTCGAGAAGGCGCGCTTGAGCGGCGCGACGGCGTCGGGGTTCTTGAGCTGCGCGAGCGCGCCCGCGGCCCGAAAGCGGAGGTCAGGGTCGTCGAGGGCCGCGGTCAGCACCTCGAGGCCGGCCGGGTGCGCCAGGAGCGCCATGCCGCGGGCGGCCTCGAAGCGCACCGGCAGCGCGGCGTCTTGAAGGGCGGCGGCCAGCGCACCGCGAGCGTCGGGCAGCGCGAGATCGGCGAGGCGACCGGCGGCCTCCACGCGCACCCGCACCACCTTGTCGGAGAGGTGCCGCGCGAGCACCTCCCGCGCCTCGGCGGCGGGCAGCACGCTGGCGGCGAGGGCGAGGCCGGCGCAGCGCACCTCGTCCAGCGGGTCGCTCAGCAGCCGCACCACGTCGGGCACGAAGAGCTCCCGCTCCGACGCCGGCGCGTCGTAGGCGAGCTCGCACAGGGAGCCCGCGGCCTCCACGCGCACGGCGCGATCCTTCTGGTGCTCGAGCGTCAGCAGCACCGCGTCACGCTCGGCGCGCAGGTCGCGCGGGGCCGCCTCGGGGGCCATCACTTCACCTCGGTGCCGGGGGCCACGTCGCCGGGGTCGAGCAGCACGAGGTCCTTCCCACCCGGCCCTGCCGTGAGCACCATGCCGCGCGACTCGATGCCCTTGAGCGCGCGGGGCTTGAGGTTGGCCACCACCACCACGCCGCGCCCGACGAGCTGCTCCGGCGCGTAGGCCTCGGCGATGCCCGAGACGATGGTGCGCGGGCTCCCCTCGCCCAGGTCGATGGACAGCTTGAGCAGCTTGTCGGCCTTCGGCACGCGCTCCGCCGCCAGCACCTTGCCGGCGCGCAGGGCCACCTTCGTGAAGTCGCCGAAGTCGAGCTCCGCGGGCGGCGCCTCGGCGGGCCTGGGCTCGGTCTTCTTCTGCTTCGCGGGGGCCTCGGCTTTCGGCGCGTCGGCGGCCGGGGGCGGCGCGGCGATGAGCGAGGCCACGGTGGCCTCCTCGATGCGGCCGATGAGGGGCAAGGGCTCGCCGATGGGGGCCGTGCGCTCGAGCAGCGGGTACGCGGCGGTCGCGAGCTGCGCGAAGGTCAGCTTCGGGCGGCCGAGCTGCGCCGCGAGCTTCTCGGCGAGCTGCGGCACCACCGGGTCGAGCAGCGCGGTGAGCAGGTACACCACCTCCGCGGCCTCGCTCAGCACGGCCCGGGCGCCCTCGGCGTCGGCCTTGAGCGTCTTCCACGGCTCGGCCTTCGCGAGGAACTGGTTGGCGGAGTAGCCCACCTCGAGGATGGCCTTGATTGCCGCGCGGTGATCGAAGGCCTCGAAGGCGTCGCCGATCTCCTTCACCCGCGCCAGGGCGCCGCGCACGAGCGCCCCGCCGAGGGCCTCGTCGGCCGGAGCCAGCCGGCCGCCCAGCTCGGGCTTGGCGAGCAGCGACAGGGTGCGGTTGGCGAGGTTGCCCAGGTTGTTCACCAGCTCGGCGTTCACCCGCTGGCGGAACTCGGTGAGGCTGAAGTCCAGGTCCTCCGGGCCGGGGCCCAGCAGCGACGCGTAGTAGAAGCGCAGGTAGTTGGGGTCGAGCAGGTCGAGGTACGGCCGCGCGTTGATGAAGGTGCCGCGCGACTTCGACATCTTCTCGCCGTTGACCGTCAGGTGCCCGTGGATGTGCACGCGGTCGGGCACCTTGAGCTGCGCGACCTCCAGCACCGACGGCCAGAAGAGGCAGTGGAAGTAGACGATGTCCTTGCCGATGACGTGCACGATGCGGGCGTCGGCGTCCTTCGCCCAGAAGTCGAGGGCGTCCTTCGCCTGGCCGGTCTTCTTCGCCCACTGCTCGGTGCTCGAGATGTAGCCGATGGGCGCGTCGAGCCAGACGTAGAAGTACTTGTTCACCTCGCCGGGGATGGCGAAGCCGAAGTACGGCCCGTCGCGCGAGATGTCCCAGTCGTTGAGGCCCTTCTCGAAGAACTGCTGCAGCTGCGCCGCCAGGCCCGGGTGCATGAAGCCGGGCTTGGCGAGCTGCGCCTTCAAGAAGGCCTCGTGCTTCTTGAGCGTGAAGAACAGGTGCGTGGAGGTCTTCCACACCGGCGTCTTGCCCGTGAGCACCGAGTACGGGTGCTTGAGCTCCCTGGGCCCGTAGGTGGCGCTGCACTTCTCACACGCGTCGCCGTACTGGTCCTTCGCGCCGCAGTTGGGGCACTCGCCCTTGATGAAGCGGTCGGCGAGGAAGCGGTTGGCCGTCTCGTCGAAGGCCTGCTCGATGTCCTTGGTGCCGATGAAGCCCGCGGCCTTGGCGCGCCCGTAGATGAGCTCGGCGTAGCGGCGGTTCTCCTCGGAGTTGGTGGAGGAGTAGTGATCGAACCCGATGTGGAAGTCGCGGAACACGGCCTGGTGGTCCACCGACACCTGCTCGATGAAGGCCTCCGGGGTGAGGCCCTGCTTCTCGGCGCTGATCTCGATGGCCGTGCCGTGCGTGTCGTCGGCGCACACGAAGACCACCGCCTCGCCCTTCGAGCGGAGGTAGCGCACGAAGATGTCCGTCTGCACGTGCTCCACCATGTGCCCGAGGTGGATGGGGCCGTTGGCGTAGGGGAGCGCGCAGGTGACGAGCGTCTTGGTGGGCATGGGTCAGCGTTCCTGTTCGCGGCGAATGACGTGCATCTGCGAGTCCCACGCGGCCGCCTTGCCGCAGAGGGTCCACAGGAGCCGCTCCAGCACCAGCTCCTGGCCGCCCAGCTTGAGCGCGAGGTCGGCTTCAGCGCAGGCGACGAGGCCGCGCAGCAGCGCCTGACGGCCGAACTGGCCGGCGGTCTCCAGGTCCTTGAAGGTCTTGAAGGGGTGCGGCACCTTCGCCTTCCTCGCCTTGAGCTCGGCCTCGATGCCCGGCCAGACGCGCGCCTGGAAGTCGTTGTAGGTGCGCGGCGGCCGGCCGCCCGAGTGGCGCGCGACGCGCTCGTGGCTGTTGAGCATGGCGCGCACGATGCCGGCGACGGAGCCCAGCATCATCAGCGGGTGGTTGCCCTGCGCGATGGACTCGTCGACGTACTTCTTCGCGGCCACGAAGTCGCGCTTCTGGATCGCGTCGCTCAGCTCGAAGTACTCGTCTTCGCGCGCGTGGCCGACGAGGAGGTCGACGTCCTTCTTGGTGATGGTGTTGCCGTCGGAATAGAGCGCGAGCTTGTTGAGCTCGGACTGCAGCAGGCGGAAGTTGCCGCCTACGCGATCGATGAGCGTCTCGAGCGCGCCGGCGCCCAGCGCCTTCTTGTGCGTGGCGAGCGTCGTCCGGGCGAACTCCCCGAGCTGCTCGACGGCGCCCTTGTCGAGCTGGCCCTTGAAGTCGCGCAGCTTGTTGACGCTCTTGAACTCGAAGACGCGCCCCTTGTCCTTGATGGCCTTGACCAGGGCGCTCTTGCCGTCGAGGTCGGTGGCCGCGATGACCAGCACCTGCCCTCGCTGTGGAGTGCCCGACAGCCAGTCGACGAGCGCGCCTTCGTCAGACGCCGTCGCGGTCAGCCCTTCCGCGGCGCAGAACTGGGCGACCTCCTTGAGGAACTGCACGTCGACGTCGACGAGCGTGATGCCCAGGTCGCGCTCCCACTCGTCGGCGCGGGGGTCCTCGAGCTCGGGCAGCCCCCACCCGGCCCGGGAGGCGATGCTCAGCACGCGGCGCGCGGCCTCCTTGCGGCGGTTCGCCTTCCACGAGTCGCGGGCCTTCGCCAGCGCGTCGGGGCGGCCCTTCTTCGGCGCGAGGAACTCCGGGTCGCGCAGGAAGACGACCTTGCGCCCGCCGAACATGGGCAGCGTGGCCAGCTCCGCCGCCACCTCGCGCGGCGCGGCCGCGTCCATCGTCACCAGGTTGAGATCGGCGGTGCCGCCCGGCACCAGCTTCGCGAGCAGCTTCTCGGCCGCCGCGCGAATGAGGAACTCCTCGCCGGCCAGGAGGTAGACGGGGGCCTCGCCGCCCGCCTCGAGCTCCTGGAGCACCTCGTCGAGATCGTCGCTCATCTCTAGAACGGCGCCGAGCCCGGCACGCGCGGGTACGGGATGGCGTCGCGGATGTTGGCCAGGCCGCAGAGGTAGACGATCAGCCGCTCGAAGCCGAGGCCGAAGCCGGCGTGCGGCACCGAGCCGTAGCGCCGCAGGTCGCGGTACCACCAGTAGTGCGAGGGCTCGAGGTTCAGCTTGCGCATGCGCGCGTCGAGCAGGTCGAGGCGCTCCTCGCGCTGGCTGCCGCCGATGATCTCCCCGATGCCGGGGGCGAGCACGTCCATCGCGGCCACCGTGCGGCCGTCGTCGTTCTGGCGCATGTAGAAGGCCTTGATCTGCTCCGGGTAGTTCATCACCACCACCGGCCGGCCCACGTGCTCCTCGGTCAGGTAGCGCTCGTGCTCCGTCTGCAGGTCCTTGCCCCACTCCGGCGCGTACTCGAACTTCTTCTTCGCGCCCTGGAGGATCTCGATGGCCTGCCCGTACTCGAGCCGCTCGAAGCTCGACTGGATGAAGGACTCGAGGCGGGCGATCACGCCCTTCTGCACGCGGTCCTCGAAGAACTTCATGTCGTCCATGCGCTCGTCGAGCACGGCCTTGAACACGTACTTGAGGAAGCGCTCGGCGAGGTCTGCGTCGTCGTGCAGGTTCGCGAAGGCGATCTCCGGCTCGATCATCCAGAACTCGGCCAGGTGCCGGGTGGTGTTCGAGTTCTCGGCGCGGAAGGTGGGGCCGAAGGTGTAGACCTTCGAGAGCGCGAGGCAGAAGGCCTCGACGTTGAGCTGCCCCGACACCGTCAGGTACGTCTCGGTGCCGAAGAAGTCCTTCGCGAAGTCGAGCTTGCCGGCCTCGGTGCGCGGCAGGTTCGCCAGGTCGAGGGTCGACACGCGGAACATCTGCCCCGCGCCCTCGGCGTCGGCGGCGGTGATGATGGGCGTGTTGACCCAGAAGAAGCCCTCTTCGTGGAAGAAGCGGTGAATGGCCTGGGCCGCGTGGTGCCGCACGCGCGACACGGCGCCGAAGGTGTTGGTGCGCGGCCGCAGGTGCGCCTGCTCGCGGAGGAACTCCAGCGAGTGCTGCTTGGGCTGCATGGGGTACGTCTCGGGGTCGTCCACCAGCCCGAAGACCTTCACCGCGTCGGCCTGGATCTCGAAGGCCTGCCCCTTGCCCTGGCTCGCCACGAGCGTGCCCGTCGCCGAGAGCGACGCGCCGGCGGTGAGCTTGAGCACCTCCGCCTCGTAGTTGGGCAGCGTGTTGGGCACCACCAACTGGATGGCGTCGAAGCACCCGCCGTCGCTGACGGCCACGAACGAGATGCCCGCCTTCGAGTCGCGCCGCGTGCGCACCCAGCCGCGCACTTCCACCTTCTCACCGACCGCGGGCTTCCCCGCGAGGGCCTGCTTCACGCTGACGAGCTGCATAGGTGAAGGGCGAGTTAGCGCCGCCGTGCCCCCCTCACAAGCGGCAACTTGGGGCGCGCAAAGAGTCAGCTCGCGGGCGGCGGCGCCGGCGTGAACATCGGCCCCGAGGTGGGGAACACCGCCCGCCCCGCCACCGGGTTCACCAGCAGCACGAACGAGATGTAGAGCGCGAGGGCCGTGAGGAGGATCGTCGCGATACCTACGCCGACGCCGAGCGTCTGCCATGCATCGCCGCCCGCCGTCGTGAAGTGCCGCGCGATGCGCAAGACGTAGAGCGCGTCGATGTCCACGAGGAAGAAGAAGAGCAGCTTGCTGAAGAAACCGAAGGCGTAGGTCAGCACGAGGAAGATGACGAGGAAGGCCACGTCGACCGCCAGCATCACCGAGCCGTCCACCGCGCGCCCGGCCGCGGCCTCCTCCAGCACCCACCAGTTGATGACCCAGTTGAACGAGAAGGTCGTCAAGAGCGTGCCGCCCAGGGTGTTCTTGTTCGCCAGCGACATCACGCCCGCGAGGAACTGGCCGCCCGCGCCGAAGAGCAGGCAGAACCAGGCCGCCGTCTTGAAGAACATCGGCAGCTTCGCCGGGTCGCTCGGCAGCCAGCCGAAGGCGATGGGCACCAGCGCGGCGCAGCCGATGGCCAGGCCCAGCAGGCCCAGCGGCGTGGGTTCACCAAAGACCGGCGGCGGGGCGTTCGGGGCGGCGGGGGCGCTCATGGCGCGCGGCCCTTACCTCAGAAACCATTCGTGGCGATAGGTGCTCCATCCTTCAGAGCTGCCCGACCTTCACCGCCTGGAGGATGTTCGCGGCCGCGGCCTTGCCCGAGAGCGCGGCGCCCTCCATGAAGCCCTGCCACATGTAGAACGAGTCGGCGTGCTCGCCGGCGAAGAAGCAGTTGCCCTGCGTCTGCCCCTCGAGGCCGCACACGGTGGTGAACTGGCCCGGCGTGTAGCAGGTGTAGCTGCCCTTGCTGAGCGGGTTGCTCGGCCAGTGCTCGAGGTGCGCGAGGAGCGCGCCGCTCGAGTCGCGCTTCACGGCGGCGAGCGCGCCCGGCACCACCTTGTCGAAGTCGGCCACGAAGGCCTGCGCCTGCTGCTGCACGCGCCTGGGGTCGAGGGCCGCGCCACGGGCCGCGCTCGCGTAGTCCACGATGACCGCGTCGGTCGCGGTCGCGCGCTCCACGTTCGCCTGCCACGTCGCCTGGTGGTTGGGCAGGTTGGAGTAGGTCGCGCCGCTGCAGCCCTGGCCCTGCCAGTAGGGGCCCTGGAAGCCGATCATCGTCTTCGCGTTGGTGCCGTAGCCCAGGGTGTTGATGGCGCGCTGCTTGTCGGCTGAGAAGCCCAGCGACGCGTGGAGCGACACGCCCCGCAGCACGCTGAAGGGGATGGCGAAGACCACCGCGTCGTAGGTAGACACCACGCTCTTGTTCCCCACGCGGAAGGACAGCTCGACCTCACCGGCCGAGTTCTTCCGCGCCGCCTCGAGGCGCTCGCCGTAGCGCACCTGCCCCGGGAGCCGGTCGGCGATGGCCCGGGGCACGGCCTCGTTGCCGTCGAGGAGGTGGTAGCGCTCGTCGCTCACGCCGAAGGGCTGGAAGCTCGAGCGGCGATCCGCGCGGATGAAGTAGAGGAAGTTGAGCGGGCTCTGCTGCTCGGCGGCCAGGCCGTACTCGGCCTCGTAGGCCTCGCAGATGACCTCGGTGAGCAGCGGCCCTGCCCCGCGCGAGACGAGGTACTCGCGCAGGTTCATCAGGTCGAGCTGGCGATCGTACGCCGTGTGGCTGAAGAAGGTGGGCGCCGCAGAGAGCTGCTGCAGGTCCGCGCGCATCGCCGGCACGAAGGCGCGGTACTCGTCGACCACCTTCGCCTCGGCGTGGTGCTGGCCGAAGAAGTAGTAGCGCTCCTCGCCCGGCGCCTTGAGGTAGTTCTCGATGGCGAGCTTGAACTCCGACGCGTAGCCCAGCATCGCCTTGTGGCCGGTGTCGATGAGCTCGCCGCCCCGCTCGATGACCTGGCCGGGGAAGTTCACCGGCCCGCCCCAGGTGCCACCCATGGAGAAGATGCGGCCGCCCACGCGCCCGGAGGCCTCGTGCACCACGGCCGAGAGGCCCGCGCGCTTGAGCTCCCAGGCGCAGGCCATGCCGCCCATGCCGCCGCCGACGATGCCCACGCGGAGGTTCGGCCCGCCCCTCGCCCCGAAGGCCCGGCTCGCCACCAGCCCCGCGCCCAGCATCGCCGCGCCCTTCACGAAACCCCGGCGGCTCTCCAGCCTCGCCTCGAGCTGCTCCTGCGAGGGCGCCCCGCTCGACATCGCGGAGAAAGCAGTGCGGGTGGTGTTGCGGAGCGCGGCGAAGAGCGGCGTGCGGGCCATGGACGTCTCCTGTGCGAGCGTGTGCACCCTTGTCGTACATCAAGCCACGGAAGTTGCGTGCCGGCAGTTATGCCGTGTTTTCAACGACTTGAACCCTCAGCCGCCACACGACGACGAGAAACCCGAGCGAGAGCCAGACCGACGCGAGGAAGACGGGCTGGAAGCCGAGGGTGTCGACGAGGAGCCCGCTGAAGAGGCCGGGGGCCGCCTTGCCGAGCACCTCGACGGTCGCCAGCACGGTGAAGTGGGTGGCGCCGATGCGCCGGTCTACCTGCGACATCATGAGGGCGAACATCGCGGTGGTGAGCAGGCCGCCGAAGAAGTGCTCGGCGATGGTGAGCGGAATGACGGTGCCGGGCCCCACGGCGATGAGGCCGGCCACCATCGCCCACTGCAGCGCGAGGGGCCCCAGGCGCAGGGCGCCGGTGACGAGCACGGCCGTCTTGAAGCGCAGCCGCGTCGCCAGCCACCCGCCCACGAACGAGCCCGCGACGGACGCGCCGATGCCCCAGGAGCCGAGCCAGAGGGCCACCTGCTCCCGGGGCAGCGCGTGCACCCGCACCAGCCACGCGCCGAACATCGCGTCGGCGAGCGTCTCGCCCAGCTTGTAGGTGGCGACAGCCAGCAGCAGCCCCGCCGCGCCCGGCCGCGTGACGATCTGCACCAGCCGCGCGCGGAGCTCGGCGGCCGTCAGCGGCGTCAGGGCGTGCTCCCGGCGCTCGGGCTCCGGCACGCGCGTCGCCAGCAGCGCGACCAGCAGCCCCAGGCCCGCCATGGACAAGAAGAGCCCGCGCGTGCCCCAGCTCGCCGTGAGCGCGACGAGGAGCCCGCCGCCCACCAGCATGCCCACCTTGTAGCCGACGACCTGCGCGGCGTTGCCGGCGCCCAGCTCGCGCGGCTCGAGGAGGTCGATGGCCAGGCCGTCGACCGCGACGTCTTGCGTGGCCGCGAAGACGTTCATCAGCAGCACGCACGCGAGGAAGGGCGACAGCGTGTCCCGGCTGAAGGGCACGAAGGCCGCGACGACGCAGGTCGCGACGAGCCCCAGCTGCATGGGCACGATCCACGCCTTGCGGCTGCGCGCGCGGTCCACCAGCGGGCCCCACAGGGCCTTGAGCATCCACGGCACGGCGAGCGCGCGGGCGAAGCCCACGTCGCGCATCGAGAGCCCCAGGTCCGTCAGGAACAGCGGGAGCGCGTTCGACTGGAACCCGAAGGGCAGCCCCTGCGCGAAGTAGAGCGCCGAGAGGGCGCCCACCTTCCACGGCGCCGGGGAGCGCCGCGGAGGCGTCATGCCGAGAACATCTCGACGAACATCCGCTCGAGCTGCAGCTTCACCGCGCCGTTGCGCTGGGTGATGGCGTTCTTCGCCTCGTCGAGCAGCCCCAGCCGCCGCTGCAGCCGGGCCGGCGACACCCGCGCCCCCGCCTCGCCCGCCAGGGCCGCGAGGTCTGCGTTGACCAACGCCGCGCCGCCGCCGGCCTGCGTCACCGCCACGTCGCGGAACCACACCTGCAGCACCTCGAGGGCCAGCTCCGCCGAGGCGCGATCGTCGCCGTAGACCTCCGCCAGCGTGAGCCAGCCGCTCGCGTCGTCGGGCCTCAGCTTCTCGAAGCCCTCGATGATGTCGCGGCGACGGGCGAGGGCCGCCGGATCGAGGGCGAGGGCGCGCGCGAGGCTGCCCGAGGCCATGGCGGCGATCTGTTGGGCCAACGCGTCGTCGAGGCCCTTCTTGCTGGCGGCCTTCACCTTCGCGGCGAGGAGCTCCACCGGCAGCGGCCCGAAGGCCGCCTTGGCGCACCGGCTGCGGATGGTGGGCAGCAGCTTGTCGGGCGCCGACGACACGAGCACCAGCACGGTGTCGCGGGGTGGCTCCTCGAGGGTCTTGAGCAGCGCGTTCTGCGCCGGGGGGTTCATCGCGTGCGCGGTGATGATCAGCGCCACCTTGTGCGGCGCCTCGAGCGCGCGGAAGGCGAGCCGCTCGTGGAGCTTGCGCACCTGCTCGATGCGGATGTCGCGCGAGGGCGTGTGCGAGAAGTCCGACCGGCCGGCCAACCCGCGCCGCACCAGCTCGTCCTCGGGCATCACCCAGGTGACGTCGGGGTGGTTACGCCGCGCGACCCGGGCGCACGCCGCGCAGGTGCCGCAGCCGACCCAGGGTTCTTCGCTGCACACCAGGGCCTGCGCGAAGCCCGTCGCGGCGAGCTCCTTGCCCACGCCGTCGGGGCCGTGGAAGAGCCACGCGTGGTGCACCTGCTTCGACGTGAGGGCGGCGCGGAGCGCGCCCACCGCCCGCTCCTGGGACTTCACCTCGGCCAGCGACATGGGCGCGCTTGTACGCGGTTCCGGTCAGCGCATGAAGCGCAAGCGACGCCGACGCGGGCTCACGGCCTGAGCCGGCGCCCCACCGCGCACGCCGAGCGCAGCGGGCAGCGCGCGCAGTTCGGTCGCGAGGGCACCGCCGGGCACGCACCGCTCATGCCGTAGTGGCACAGCGCGAAGTCGTAGCGCACGGGATCGTCGGCATCGAGGCGCCGCAGCGAGGCGGTGATCTCCTCCGCCGTCTGCCACGAGATGGTGCGGCGGGAGGTGAGCCCCAGCCACCCGGCGATGCGCATCACGTGCGTGTCCACGGGCATCACGAGCTGCGAAGGCGAGAGCCTGCCCCAGGCGCCCAGGTCGATGCCGTCGGGCCCGCGCACCATCCACCGCAGGTAGAGGTTGAGCCGCTTGGCCGCCCCGGCCTCCGCCGACGGCAGCAGGTGATGGAGCCCGCGCGTGGGCCCCAGCTTTCGGAGGATCTCCGCCTCGGGCGCCGCCGCCCGCACGCCTCGCGCGAAGGCCGCCAGCGCCGCCTGCCAGTCGTGCACCGGGCCCCGGAGGAAGGCCTCCTCCAGCGAGCCGTGCCGCGCCAGCGTGCGCCCCATGCCCAGCAGCAGCACCGCGAGGTCCGCCGGCAGGTTGAAGCGGTAGACGAAGCCGCGCAGGAGCGCGCGGGCTCGAGCCACCGTCAGGTCCGCCACGGCGCGGGCCGGGTGCGCGCCCAGCCCGTCGAGGATCCACGCCACCTTCGGCTTGAAGAGGTCCGCGCGGCCGTAGGCGAGCGAGGCGGCCAGGAGCCCCGCCACCTCCACGTCGCGGGGGTCTTCGTAGCGGTGGGGGAACTCCACCGGGTCGGCGGCGAGGCGCTGGGCCCAGGGCCGCGCCTCGGTGAAGGCGTCGAGGAGCGGCTTGAGCCGCCGGGCCTGGGCCAGGGTCAGCACGCCGCCTACTCCGTGGGGAAGTCGACGACCACGAGCTGGCCGTCGTCGACCTCGGCGCGGTAGGCCGGCTGATCGTCGGCGACGCCGGGCGAGGTGACGTTCTTGCCGGTGTCGAGATCGAAGCCGATCTCGTGGCAGGGGCACACCACGGTGTTCGCCTCGAGGTGCCCGCCCGACAAGAGGCAGCCGGCGTGGTTGCACCAGTCGTCGAGGGCCTTGAGGCGCCCGCCGACGCACGCCACCAACACGTTCCGCTTGCCCACGGGGTAGCCCCGGAGTTCCCCGTCTTTCAGGTCGGCCGGCCCCAGCTTGACGCGCTTGCCTTCGCTCACGACCTCTCCACCTACCGCAAAACTCCCGCTAAGAGCGCCCCATGACGCCGGTGGACAAGAACATGGTGGTGAAGGCGCTGCGTGACCTCGCCAGCTACCTCCAGCTCGAGGGCGAGAACGCCTTCAAGACGCGGGCCTACGAGCTGGCCGCCGAGCGCCTCGCGGGGCTGAGCGACGACCTGGGCGTCCTCGTGGCCCAGGGCACCCTCACCGCCCTGCCCAACATCGGCGAGCGCATCGGCGCGAAGGTGGCCGAGCTCGTCACCACCGGCAAGCTGGAGGCCCTCGAGGAGCTCAAGGCGAGGTACCCGCCGCGCATCCTCGAGCTCCTGCAGGTGCCCGACGTGGGGCCGAAGAAGGTGAAGGCCCTCTTCGAGCAGCTTGGCGTCGGCTCCATCGACGAGCTCCAGGCCGCCTGCGAGGCGGGCCAGGTGCGGGGCCTCAAGGGCTTCGGTCAGAAGACCGAAGAGAAGCTCCTGGCCAGCGTGGTGCTCGCCCGGCGCACCCTCGCCTCGGGCGGGCGCAAGCGCCTGGCCGACGTGCAGCCGCTCGCGGCCGCGGTGCTGGCGTGGGTCGAGCAGGCGCCGGGCGTGAAGCGCGCCAGCCTCGGCGGCTCGGTGCGGCGCCTCAAGGAGACGGTGGGCGACGTCGACGTGCTCGCCAGCGCGGAGGACCCGGCGCCCGTCTTCGCGCACTTCCTCACCTTCCCCGGCGTGGCCGAGGTGCTGGGCGCCGGCGAGTCGAAGGCCTCGGTGCGGCTGCGCGAGGGCGATCTCCAGGTGGATCTGCGCGTGGTGCCCGACGAAGACTTCGCCTCCGCGCTGCACCACTTCACCGGCAGCAAGGCCCACCACATTCGCCTGCGGGGGCTCGCGCTCGAGCAGGGCCTCACCATCTCGGAGTGGGGCGTGTTCCGCCTCGGCGCGACGCCGGGCCCGCAGCAGAAGGGCACCGCGCGGCACGACGGCGCGCAGGAGAAGCTGCCCGTGCGCGAAGAGAAGGACCTCTACGCGCTGCTGGGAATGCAGGAGGTGCCGCCGGAGCTGCGCGAGGACTGGGGAGAGATCGAGGCCGCCCTCGAGCACCGGATGCCGACCGATCTCGTCACCGCCGCCGACATCGCCGGCAACGTGCACGCCCACAGCACCTGGAGCGACGGCCGCGACTCCCTCGAGGCCATGGCCCGCGCCGCCCAGGCCCTGGGCTACCGCTACCTCACCGTGACGGAGCACTCGCAGACGTCGTCCTACGCGGGCGGGCTCACGCTCGATCGCCTCAAGGCCCAGTGGGACGAGATCGCCGCCGTGCAGGAGCGCGTGCCCGGCGTCACCCTGCTGCGCGGCATCGAGAGCGACATCCTCGAAGACGGCTCCCTCGACTACCCCGACGAGGTGCTCGCGCAGCTCGACGTCGTCATCGGCTCCATCCACCAGCGCTACGCGCAGGACGAGGCCGCCATGACGAAGCGCGTGCTGCGGGCCTTCGACAACCCCCACCTGCACATCTGGGGGCACCCCTCTGGCCGGCTGCTGCTCAAGCGTGAGCCGGTGCCCCTGCGCCTGGAGGAGGTCCTCGACAAGGCCGCGAAGCAGGGCATCACCATCGAGGTGAACGGCTGCCCCGACCGCCTGGACCTCGCGAGCGAGCACGTGCGCCTGGCGCTGCAGCGCGGGCTGCGGCTCACGGTGAGCACCGACGCACACTCGACCGACGAGCTGCGCACCCACCTGCCCTTCGCCATCGCCGCCGCCCGCCGCGGGTGGGCCCGCCGGGGCGACGTGCTGAACACCCTGCCCGTCGAGGACTTCCGCCGCGCCCTGCGGCGCCGCTGAATTCCCGTCGCCCGCGGTCCCAACCGTCTAAAGTCGAAGACCCGTCATGGCGACGATCTCCGGCGACACCCTCGTAGGCACGACCCTGGGGTCCTTCCGGATCTCGAAGGTGATCGGCAAGGGCGGCATGGGGACCGTGTACCTGGGCGAGCACGCCGTCATCGGCAGCCGGGTCGCCATCAAGGTGCTGCAGGAGCGGCTCGCCTCCGACGAGGGCCTCGTGTCGCGCTTCTACGCCGAGGCGCGCGCGGTCAACCTCATCGGGCACGACAACATCGTCAACATCTTCGACATGAACGTGGTGCCGCCCAACCGGTACTACCTCGTGATGGAGTTCCTCGAGGGTCGGCCCTTGAACGCGCTCCTCACCGACGCGGTGCCGGCGGCCATCGCCATCCCCATCCTCACGCAGGTGCTCGAGGCGCTCCAGGCCGCCCACGACGCGGGCATCGTGCACCGCGATCTCAAGCCCGAGAACATCTTCCTCATCAAGCGCGGGAAGGACGAGAACTTCGTCAAGGTGCTCGACTTCGGGCTCGCCAAGCTCCTCGACACCACGCAGGTCACCGCGCAGACGGCCGCGGGGCTCATCGTGGGCACGCCCGAGTTCATGTCGCCGGAGCAGGCCAACTCCGCGCCGGTCGACGGCCGCAGCGACCTCTACTCGCTCGGGTGCATCGCCTGGCTGCTCTCCACCGGGCGCCTGCCGTTCCCCCAGCGGGGCCTCACCGATCTCCTCGTGGCGCACCGCAGCCAGCTCCCCCGGCCACCGCACGAGGTGAACCCCAACGTCTCGCGCGCCTGGAGCGACGCGATCATGAAGGCCTGCGCCAAGCGGCCGACGGAGCGCTACCAGACGGCGCGGGAGTTCGCCGCGGCCCTCACCGCCGCGCTCCACGCCGGCCAGAAGGCGCAGGTCGTCCTCTCGCCCCCCTCCATCGCGCCGGTGACGGCGGTCCCCGGGCCGCGGCCGTCGCCGGCGGCGCCCACGGGGCCGCGCTCGCAGCCGCTGCAGCCGCGCCACGCCGCCAAGTTCGAGGCGGTGGTCACTCGCCTCGACGGCGGCGCGGTAGGCACGCTGCAGTGCACCGACATCTCGAAGGGCGGCATGTTCCTGTCCACCGCCGGGGCGATGCCCGCCGTCTTCTCGCGCGTGAAGGTCGTCGTGCCCTCGGCCGGTAACCTGAGCCTGCTGGCCGAGGTGGTGCGCCACGTGCCGCCCGACCAGGCGAAGGCCTGGGGCATGTCGCCGGGCTTCGGCGTGCAGTTCCTCGACATGACCCCCTCGCTCCGCGACGACGTCACCCGGCTGATGCAGGGGCTGCCCGTGCAGTCGCGCCCCTCGGCGGCGTCGGCGCCCAAGAAGAGCCTCGACTCCGTCATCGCGCACTACCGCGACAAGCTGAACGACGATCACTACGGCGTGCTCGAGCTCCCGCCCACCGCCAGCATGGACGAGGTGCGCGCCCGCGCCGCGGCCGACGAGCAGCGGCTCCTCGAGCTGAGCGGCAAGACCCTGGCCGGGCCGCAGGCCGCGCAGCTCGGCGCGGCGCTGGCCCGCGTGCGCGACGCCGCCGCGGCCCTGTCCACCCCCGCGGCCCGCGCGCGCTACGACGCGAACCGCGGCAACTGGCACGGCATCGCCCGCTGCATGGTGAGTGGCCTGGGCCCCCTTGACCTCGAGCGCATCCGCCAGGAGTACCTCGCCGAGCACCCCACCGCCGCGGGCTCCGCGCACGTGAAGTTCCTCGCCAGCAAGGGCTACGAGCAGCAGGGCCAGCTCACCGAGGCGCTCTCGGCCTGCGAGAGCGCGCTGCGCATCGACCCGCTCAACCTCCAGCTCCACCAGCGCTACGCCGCGCTCGCGAAGAAGCTGAAGGACAGCGCGAAGGCCTGACGGCGCCATGCCCATCGCCGCGCCGCGCCCGCGCTGGTTGCCCGCAGACGCCGCCCGCGAGGCCCTCGCCGTGTGGGCGCTGTGCTTCGGGGCCGTGGTGCTGGCCTTCCTCGTGTATCGCCCGGCCGCGAAGGTCGTGGCCACCGTGGGCTTCCTCTACCTCCCGCTCCTGGCCACCGGCTGGCGCGGCGAAGACTGGCCCGACTACGGGCTGAGCGCCCGGCGCCTGGCGGCCGACCTGCGGCTGTTCCTGGGCGTCTCGCTCGTCGTCTTCCCGCTCTTCATCGCCGGCTACGTCGCCTTCACCTGGGCCTGGCCGCGGCTGCCCGCCGAGCTCGCGCGGGCGCTGACGCCCTACGCCGCCGCGCCGCAGTTCGCCTTTCGCCTGCCGGACCGCTTCGAGGAGTGGATCATCGACGATCTCTTCGTGGTCGCCCTGCCCGAGGAGTTCTTCTACCGCGGCTACCTGCAGACCCGCCTGCGCGACGCCTGGCCTCGCGGGCGCCTCGTCTTCGGCGCGCGCCTGGGGCCCGCCTTCTGGGTGACGGCGCTCCTCTTCGCGCTCGGGCACCTCGCCATCTTCCAGGTGTGGCGGCTGGCCGTCTTCTTCCCCGCGCTCCTCTTCGGGTGGATGCGGGAGCGCAGCAACTCCATCCTCGCGCCGGCCCTCTTCCACGCCTGCGCCAACCTCCTCATCAAGGTGCTCGACGCGAGCTTCTTCGGGCGCTGAAAGGCGCGTCAGCGCGGCGTGAGCGCGACCGCGAGGCGCCTGTCGACCGCCAGCGTGACGCCGTCGGCCACCGACACCCAGCCCTCGCCGGCGGTGACGCCCGAGGCGACGACGACGGAGCGGCGGCGGCGGTGATCTCTGGCCAGGGTCTCGGCGTCGCGCGCGTCGGGGCCCTGCGCGTGCCGCGGACACTCGGCCTGCCCCTCGAGCAGCGTGTACCAGAGCGGCTGCCCGCCCCGCCGGGTCGTCACCAGCACCTGGCCGTTGCTCGCCGCCAGCGCGAAGCCCGGCCGGTGCGCCACGCCCACCGCCGAAGAGACCTGCTCGACGGCCCGCGCTGTGGCGTCGAGCAGCCGCGCGGCGGTCGCGGCGTCGAGCTCCGGGTCCTCGATGCGGCCCAGCGCGCGGAGCTCCGCGAGGAAGCGGGCGAAGGCGGCCTCCTCCCAGGCGCGGCCCCGCAGGGTGCCCTGGAGGAACTCCGGCAGCTCGCCCACCAGGCGCTCGCGCACGGCGTCGGCACGGGCCAGCTCTCCGGCGGCGGCGAAGAACCAGTGCCGGAAGCGGAAGGGCTGGGCCGACTCGTCGACGCCCTGCCCGACGCCCAGGGCCCGGCTGGCGAGCAGCACCACCTCCGACTCCGCGGCCTCCCAGGCGGCCTCGACCGGCACGCCCACGCCGTACTGCCGCTGCACCACCTGGCCGTCCTGCCAGGCGCCCACTCCTACCGCCTCGGCGGGCCCCCCCAGCGCGACCAGGCGCCGGACACGGTCCAGCTCACAGCGCACGAGCGCGGCGTCGGAGGTGAAGAGGGCGACGAACTGAGACATCGGGTGGGTTCCTTCGGCCTTGCGTCCCAAGCCTCTCAACATGCGGCCCCGCTTGCACCTTCCCGTGTCGGGAAGTGAGCGCGGCGCGAGGAAAAGCGGTAGGTTCTGCGGCCATGTCTGAGATCGCGGTCGGCATCGACCTGGGCACTTCCTACAGCTGCGTCTCGGCGGTCATCGATGGCCAGCCGACGGTGATCCCCAACGAGTGGGGCGAGCTCACGCACGCCTCGTGCGTGTCGTTCCTCGAGGACGGCAGCGTGCTGGTGGGCAACGCGGCGAAGAAGAACATCATCACCAACGCCGAGAACACCGTGTACTCGGCCAAGCGCCTCATCGGCCGCTTCTTCTTCTCTGACGAGGTGAAGAAGGCCACGCAGGTGATGCCGTACACCATCGTCGAGGGCCCCAACAACTCGGTGCGCATCCGCGCGCGGGGGCGCGACTACTCGCTGCCGGAGATCTCGGCGCTGGTGCTCAAGGAGCTCAAGGCCGTCGCCGAGGGCTACCTGGGCCAGCCGGTGACGAAGGCGGTCGTCACGGTGCCCGCGTTCTTCAACGACAACCAGCGCCAGGCCACCAAGGACGCCGGGCGCATCGCCGGCCTCGACGTGCTGCGCATCTTGAACGAGCCGACGGCGGCCTCGCTCGCCTACGGCTTCGGCAAGGACATGAACCAGCGCGTCGCCGTGTACGATCTCGGCGGCGGCACCTTCGACGTGTCGGTCCTCGAGATCGGCAAGGACGTCTTCGAGGTGCTCTCCACGGCCGGCGACACGTACCTGGGCGGCGACGACTTCGACGATCGCATCATGAACTGGCTCGCCGACGACTTCATGGCGCGCTACCGCCTCGACCTGCGGCAGAACCGCTTCTGCCTCCAGATGCTCAAGGAGGCCTCGGAGCGCGCGAAGATCGAGGTCGGCCAGAACGGCGTCGCCGACATCCTCTGCCCGGGCATCTGCCAGGACACCAACGGCAACGTCATCGACCTGACGCAGCAGCTCAACCAGGACCAGTTCAACCGCATGGTGATGGACCTGGTGCAGGCCACCTTCAAGGTGACCGACGAGGCGCTCCAGAGCGCGCGCATGACGGTGGCCGACGTCGACGCCGTGATCCTCGTCGGCGGCCCCACGCGGCTGCCCATCATCCGCAACTCGGTGAAGCACTACTTCGGCAAGGGCCCCATGGAGGGCGTGGACCCGGACCAGGTGGTGTCGCTCGGCGCGGCGCTGCAGGCCCACGCGCTCCTCGACAAGTCCACCGAGACGTTCCTCGTCGACGTCACCCCGCTCTCGCTGCGCATCGGCACGGTCGGCGGCTTCACCGAGAAGATCATCGAGAAGAACACGCCCATTCCCATCGAGAAGTCGAAGACCTTCACCACCAGCCGCGACGGCCAGGACCGCGTGAAGATCCGCGTGTACCAGGGCGAGTCGAACCGGGCCGACGAGTGCGAGCTGTTGGGCGAGTTCGAGTTCGCGGGCTTCCGCATCGGCTACCGCGGCGACGTGAAGATCGACGTCACCTTCGAGATCGACTCCAGCGGCATCGTCAACGTCTCGGCCGCCGACAAGGAGACGGGGCAGCGCACCTCGACCACCATCAGCCTCTCGTCGGGCCTCTCGGAGGGCGACATCCAGCGGTCGATGGAGGCCAACCAGGCCGCGCAGCTGGCCAACCACCGTGACCTGCCGCAGGTGAGCTGAGGACCTCCGCCATGTCGAACGGCTCGGACAACCGGAAGCCGCCTGGCCCGCCGCGGGTCGGCCCGGTGGTGCCCACCATCACCGCGACGCCCGCGACCGCGCCGGTCGTGCAGCGCCCGGCCACGGTGCCCATCCGCGCGCCGGCGCCCGGCGCGGCGCCCCCCA
>CAYUZK010000099.1:0-21976 GCA_964449625.1 uncultured Archangium sp. | reverse complement strand
GCTCCTTGCCCAGGGCCTTCACCGCCAGCGCCGCGCAGGCCGAGCTGTCGATGCCCCCCGACAGGCCGACCACCACCCCGCGCCGCTTGAGGGTGCCCATCACCTCGGCCCGGAGCCAGCCGGCGATGCGGCTCGCCTCGGCCTCCAGGTCCAGCCGCAGCGCCTCTTTGGAAAATTCCATGGCGACCGAAGTCGTAGCGCGAAGGCCCCCAGCAGAGAAGCGCGGTCAGCGGTCAGGCCAGTTGTTCCACGGCTCCGGGGGGTCGCCGGCGTCGAGGGCGCGCAGGAAGGCGAGGAGCGCGGCGCGGTCGGCGGCGGAGACGTCGGCGGGCAGGTGCGAGTCGACGGCGGCCTCGAGGGTGGGCAGCGCGCCGTCGTGGCCCCAGGGGCCGGTGCGGGCGACGTTGCGCAGCGACGGGGTGCGCCAGGCGCCCTCGTCCTCTGGGCGTGGGAGCGGCACCGCCTCGGGCGGGCCGTCGTGGAAGGGCCCGGCCGCCGAGAAGGGCGACGCCGCGAGGGCCTCGAGGGCCGCGGCGCGGGCGCGCTCGGGCGGGGGGCTGGCGAGGGCGTGGAAGTCGCCGTCGGACAGCAGCGGCCCCGCGTGGCAGCCGGCGCAGCCCGCGGCGAAGAAGACGGCGAGCCCGTCGCGCTCGAGCACGGTGAAGGCCGCGACGTCGCCGGCCACGAAGGCGTCGAAGCGCCCCGGCCGCAGCGCGAGCCTGCGCTGGTAGGCCTCGAGGGCCTTGCCCACGTTGGCGGCGACGCGGTTCACCTCGTGGCGATCAGCCTGGGCCATCGCCTCCCAGGCCGGGTCGCCGGGCTTGCCGCGGGCGGGGAAGCGCGCGGCGTCGCCCAGGGGCGGCAGGGCGCCGAAGAGGCGCTCGTAGTCGGCGCGGAAGGTGACGGCCACGCGGTGCGCGAGCTCCAGGCGCGTGAAGTCCATCTCGTCGGGGTTCTCGAAGGCCAGCAGCGGCTGCGACCACAGCGAGTCGGCGCGGCCATCCCACATCTGCCAGCGGTGCCAGGCCGCCGTGAGGAGCGAGGGGCTGTTGCGCCGCACGGGGCGCAGGCCGGTGGAGGTGGGCTTGCCGTCGCCGAAGACGCGCTCGGGGAAGTGGCACGTCGCGCAGCGCACCTGCGCGTTGCCCGACAGCCGGGCGTCGAAGAAGAGGGCGAAGCCGAAGAGGGCCGCGCGCTCGTCGTCGGCGACGCGGTTGCCAGGCGAGGCCGGCAGCGTGGCGGGCAGCGCCAGGCCCGGCAGCGCGTCGCACGAGGCCCGATCGAGGCCCGGCGCCGGGGGGCAGTCCACGCAGGCCGCGAGGGCGAGGCAGAGCGTGGCCGTGGCGAGGCGCGCCGACATGGCGTGCTCCTTCAGCACAGGCGACGGCGAAAGTATGCCCCCCCACAGCGCCCCTGCGCCGTCGTTGCGGCCGGCGCGCCCGCGGGAGTAGAGCGCGCGCGAGACGACGCCATGCGCCCCCCCCGCACCGCTCCCTTCCTCCTGGCCTGCCTCGCGGGCTGCACGGGCCTGGCCGGCGAGCCGACGCCCATCCCCTCGCCGCCGCCGCCGCTGCCCGGCGTGCAGCCCGCGCCCGTGGCGCCGACGCCGACGCGGCCCCCTTCGGAAGACGGCACGCCCTTCGGCGGCCCCGACGCGCCGCTCCTCGAGGGCGTCTCCTTCTCGGCCAACCGCGACAGCGCGGTGCTGGTGCTGCCGGCGGTGGCGAACGCGCGCGACTACCGCGTGTACCGGCTCCCGGCCGGCGCCGCCGTGCGCGCCGTCAACGGCGCCACGCAGGTGGACGGCACCACCCTCTTCTGCGCCGGCTACCAGCAGCACAACGACGGCTTCACCGGCACGCGGGAGCTGTTGCGCGTCATCGAGGTGCAGGGCCTCGAGGGCCCGACGAACCTGGTGGTGGAGGCCCTCGACACCGCCTGCCCGTACCCCGGCGCGCTCGCGACGCAGCACGCCGACATCGCCGTCACCACCGACGAGCTGGAGCCCTCCGAGCGCGTCACCTTCTCGCTGTGGACCGAAGGCGAGATCCGCGCGCGCTACGGGAGCCTCGTCGTCAACGGCCACGGCGGGGGCGCCCCCTTCACCGCGCCGGGGCCCGCCACGCCGCCCCGGGTGCTGGCGCGCACCACCGTGACGGTGACGCCGCTGGGCCGCGGCATTCCCCTCACGGCCGACTTCTTCGACGACTTCGACGGCACCAGCGGGGCCCTGGAGCTGGTGGGCGACGCCGACGGCGCCGATCGCACCGTCGCCGCGGGCCGCCGCTTCCGGAACTCGAAGTGGGAGTTCTTCGCCTACAACGATCACGAGCACCTGGCCTCCCTCATCGAGGCGCGCGGCGCGCTGCACGTGACGCTGCCCGACTGGGCGCAGGACGTCTTCGCCACCGTGGTGGCCGTGCCGCGGCGCGCGGCGAAGCTCGCCGACGATCGCTACCTGCACCTCACCTTCGAGGTGGCCTCCAACGCCACCCAGCGCCGCTACTGGTGGGTGGGCCTGTGCGGGGCCGCGCAGCCGAACCAGACCTTCGACGCGCAGGGCCACTTCCAGGGCCGCCTCGTGCAGACCTCCTTCTTCTACCAGCCCGACGGGCTCAACGTGTCCGCCGACGGGTGGAACTGCCTCCAGTTCTTCCCCCGCGACGGCTCGCCCTTCGAGCTGGGGCCCACCGAGACGCGCAGCGAGGCCGACGTGCGGGTGATGGTGAACCTGGCCGGCGCGCCGGAGCGCGAGAGCGTCGTCAACGTCTCACCCGCGCAGTACCCCGACACGGCTGCGCGCCCCGGGTGGTTCCGCCAGCAGGACGCCGCCGGCACCCTCGGCGCGCCGCTGCTCGACGACCAGCTCCGCGTCGCCCCGCGCACGCGCTTCGACGCCTTCGTGCGACGCGACCGCCTGGTGCTCTACGTCAACGGCGAGCAGCGGCTGTGCAACGACTTCCCCTCGCACGCGCTCACCATGGCCGAGGCCGCCGTCACCGTGGGGCAGGTGCTGTACCACTCGTCGGCCGAGCGCCTGGAGTTCGCGCGCGACTTCAACCTGCGCACCGGCCAGCGCTACTACCTCGAGAACGCCGCCTTCGTGGACGAGCGCACCTGGGACAACGTCGGCTACGAGGAGCTCGTGGGCGCGCCGGCCGGCTTCGACGCCGCCCGCTGCTTCGTCTACCGGCCGTGACGGGGCGTCAGCCGCCGCGGCGGGCGCGCTCGTCGCGCAGCGTGCGCAGCAAGATGACGACGAAGCGGGGGTCGTTGACGAGGTAGCGCCGCCACAGCCGCCGCGGCTCCTGGCCGAGCCGGTAGAGCCACTCGAAGCCCGTCTTGCGGAAGAGGGGCGGCGCCCGCTTCACGGTGCCCGCGATGAAGTCGAGGCTGGCGCCGATGCCCAGCAGCACCGCCGGCCTCACGCGGTCCGAGATGCGGGCGATGAGGAGCTCCTGCTTCGGCGCCCCGAAGGCCATCAGCACGAGGTCGGGCTGGGCGGCCGCCAGCTTCGCGGCGATGCCGTCCACCTGCGCCGCGTCCTCCAGGTTCACCATCGGCGCGTCGGTGCTCACCACCTGGGTGTTCCAGCGGGCCTTCGCCACCTGCGCGGCCTTCTCGGCCACGCCCGGCCCGGCGCCGAGGAAGGCCACCCGCCAGCCCCGCTGCCCCGCGCAGGCCAAAAGCGGCTCGACCAGGTCCGAGCCGGCCACCCGCTCCGGCAGCGGCGTGTCGAAGAGGCGGGAGGCCCACACCACCGGCGTGCCGTCGGCCAGCGAGAGGCTCGCCCTCGCGTAGGCCGCCTCGAACTCGGGGTGCTCGTCGACCGTGACGACGTGGTCGACGTTGGGGGTGAAGACGAAGCCGCCCTGCTTCGCCTCCACCAGCCGCGTGACGGCCTCCACCGCCTCGGCGAAGGACAAGACGTCGATGGGCACTTTCCCGATTCGCAGGCGCGGCACGGGCCCATGGTACGGGAAATCGCGAGTCGTGCTACTCGCCCAGAGGCCCATGCCGCCCTCCCTGCGCCAGCGCCTCGCGCCCCACGCCCTCGCCGCCCTCGCGGGCGAGCGGCTGCCCGAGCCCGCGCTCCGGGCGCTGGTGGGCGGCGCCTTCGCCGGGCTGCAGGCGGCCTTGTGCCTGCACCGCGTCGGCCCCACCCGCGCGACGGACTGGCAGCCGGGCCTGTCCATCTCCGAGGGGGAGCTCGGGGCGCTGCTCGAGCTGCTGCTCGCCTCGCGCCCGGGCCGCGCCGACGGCTGGCTCACGGTGGCCTTCGACGACGGCTACCGCGACGCCGCGGCCTGGCTCGCCGCGCACGCCCCGCGCTTCCCCCAGGTGGAGTTCCTCTTCTTCGTCTGCCCCCAGAAGGCCGAGGAGCGCGCCGGCTTCCGCTGGGACCTGGTGGAGGAGCGCCTGGTCGAAGGCGCCGCGCCCGCCGAAGCGAAGGCGCTCGCCACCGCCCCCTGCACGGCCGACGCCGAGAACGCGCGCCCCGAGCTGCGCGCGCTGGCCGAGCACCCGGCCTACGCGCTGTGCACGGTGGAGGAGCTCCGCGCGCTCACGGCCCGCGGCGTCACCTTAGGCAACCACACCAACCTGCACCTCTCGTCGGCCCACTCGCCCGACGCGCTCGTGCGCGACGACTTTCAGCGCTCGACCGCCGACTTCGCGCGCCTCTTCGGGCCCCAGGCGCACTTCGCCTTCCCCTTCGGCACGCCCCGCTGGCACATCGAGGCGCGGCACGTGCGGTGGCTGCGCGAGCTGGGCCGCTTCACCATCTGGACCACGGAGCCCCGGCCCTACCGGCCCCAGGAGCGCGCGCCCGGCGCCGCCCTGCCCCGCTTCCCCGTCGACGGCACGAAGTCCCCGCGCGCCCTCGCCGGGTGGATGGCCGCGAAGGCCCTCGAGTTCCGGCTGCGGGGCACGCCGCACGACTACCGCGACGCGGGGTGACGGCGGCGGCGCCTCAGGCCTGCTCGAGGGTGATGGCCCCGAGGAACTTCTTCTCGCCGACGATCTCCACCGTGCGCTTCGCGTCGGCCGTCGACGTCACGCCCAGCTCCACCAGCAACAGCGCCGCGTCGGCCGCGAGGATGACGGGGATGCCCGTCTGCGTGCCGATGACGGAGTCCACCGAGACGATGGCCAGGCCCTGGTTGCCCAGGTGCTGCATCACGTCGACGATGACGCGCGAGACGGCGTTCACCTCGAGGCCCTCGGTGCTGAAGGCCTTCGCCGGCTGCCCGCGCACGAGGGTGCTGACCTCGACCATCGCGGCCGTCACCTTCTCGGCCGACAGGCCCGGCGACGCCGGCACCACCACCAGCGAGTGCCAGTCACCCTTCAGGCTGGTCAGAAGCTGCTGGTAGAGCTGCTGCTGCGGCGCGCCTGACTTCTTCATGGCTTCGTCTCTCCCTCGCGCGTCGTGCGCACCCACTCGGTGGGCTTCTTCGTCGCCCGGCCCTGCACCGCCAGGAGCACCTTCCACGCGACGTAGGCCGGCGCCAGCGCCAGGTCCAGCAGCCCGCGCAGCCCCGTGCCGGAGTGCCACCAGCCCGCGACGACGTAGACCGCGACGCCGGCCAGCGAGGCCCCGAAGGCCGCCGCCGCCACCTGCCCGGAGCCGGTGAACGCCACCAGCACCGCCGCCGCGCCCGCGCCCAGCACGCCGAAGGCCACCACGCGGCTCAGGGGCGGCACGAGCACGTCCATCGCGAGGTCGAAGAGGAGCGCGCTGCGCTGCGCGAGCGCGTCGCGCATGAGCGGCCAGCCGTGGAGCCGCAGCATCTGCGCGCGGCCGTGCTCCCAGCGGTGCCGCTGGCTGCGCGAAGCCTTCTCGCCCGACACCATCTCACCGAGCACGTCGGCCTCCGCCGCGTAGGCCACCCGGTAGCCCCGCCGCCCCAAACGAATGCCGTACTCGAGGTCCTCTACCAGCGAGAAGGCGTCGTGCGGCACCTCGCGCAACAGCGGCGCGCCGAAGCACATGCCGTTGCCGCGCAGGCCCGCCGACACCTGAAGCCGCTCCCGGGCGACGCCGCGCACCTGGTGGAACATCGCCAGGGCGATGCGCATGAGCCGCGTGCGCCACGAGGCGCCGGGGTTCTGCACCCCGTAGTGCGCCTGCACCGCCACCTCGCCGGCCGCGAGCCGCGCGGCGAAGGCGTGCAGGAGGTTGGGCGAGACGAGCGTGTCCGCGTCGACCACCACCACCGCGTCGGCGACGCCGTCGGCCTGGCTCTGCGCGAAGGCGTGCGCGAGCGCGTAGCCCTTGCCCCGGCGCTCGGCGTCGCTGCGCTCGAGCACCACGGCGCCGGCCTCGCGGGCCTTCGCCGCCGTGTCGTCGGTGCAGTTGTCCGCCACCACCAGCACCCGCCGCAGCGCGGCCGGGTAGTCGAGCGCGAGCAGGCTCTTCACCGTGGCGCCGATGCCCGCGGCCTCGTCGTGGGCGGGCACCACGAGGTCGAAGCGCAAGGTGGGCGGGGCCGGCGCGGCGGGCGGCGGCAGGCGGCGCGAGAGCAGCCCCAGGGTGCCCAGGTAGAGCCCCCACGTCACCACGGGCACTGCCAGCACCGCCAGGGCCGCGGCCGCGGCGACGGCCAGCGCGGAGGTCACGGCAGCTTCACCTGGCTCAGCACCGGCAGCCCCAGCGAGCGCTCCACCTGCCAGGGCTCGACGAGGCGCCCGCCGGCGAAGTCCTTGAGGCCGCCCACCACGAAGGCCAGCCCCAGGGCCGCGAAGAGGGCCGCGCCCACCAGCAGCACCACGTTGGGCTTGAGCGGCTTCTTGGGCACCGACGCCGGGCGGATGACGCTGTAGCGGTACTTGAAGGCCGCGCGCGCCGTGTCCTGCTCGATGCGCGCCGAGTCGATGCGCATGAGCAGCTCCTCGTACTTCGCCGAGGCCACGCGCAGGTTGTTGCGCGAGAACTCCACCAGCGGGTCGTCGGACAGCTCGGCGTTCGACAGCGTCGGGGTGCCGGGCGCGGCGGCGCGCCGCGGGGTGCCGCGGGGGCGCGAGGGCTCGACCAGCGCGTCGGGGTCGCGGCCGCCCTTGCGCTTGAACTCCTGAATGAGGCCCGCGATGTCGCCCTTCACCTGGGCCATCTGGGGCGAGTCCTGCTTCACCGCGTCGATGCGCGAGACCGTGTCGAGCACGATGGGGTGCTGGTCGGCGTACTGCACCTTCTGCTCCTGCAGCTGCGCGGTGAGCTCGCTCAGGCGCCGGCTGCGGAAGTCTTCGAGGTCGGCCAGCGCCCGCTTCTTCGAGTTGAGGAGGAACTTCAGCTGCGCGAGCTCCTGCTCGGTGGCGGGGTTGAGCACCTCGACCCTCGGCTCGTTGGGGGCGGCCGTCGGGGGCGACGGGGCCGCGGGCGCCGGCGGCACCTCCACGGTCGGGGTAGCCCCCGTCAGGCTCAGCTGCCCCTTGCGCCGCAGCTCGCGCACGCGCTCGAGCTCGTGGAGCGCGTCGTCGACGCTCTTCTGTACCTGGGCGGCGTGCATCTCGAGGATCGAGAGGGCCTCACTGATGGCCGTCATCTCGGTCACGTGCCGCGTCTCGAGGAAGTTCTGCTGCGCCGTCTCGACCAGCAGGTAGGCCATCTGCGCGTCGGGCCAGTCGATGGAGATGGTGACGGTCTGCTGGTCGGTGCCCACCCGGAGGTACTTCTCGAGCGTGCCCACCATGGCGTCGATCTTCTCGTCCTCGGGCGTGGGCCCGGTGAAGACCTGCACCAGCGTGTCGCGCGCCTTCACCAGCGCCGGCCGCGACTCGGCCCACTGCTTCATCAGGTTCGTCTGCTTGATGAGGGTGACGAGGTTGTCGCGCGCGAAGACGATCTCCCGCGCCGCGCGCGTGGGGTCCTCGTTGGGCAGGCTCGAGCGCGGGTTACCCAGCGCGCGGATGATCTGGTTCTGGTTGGCCAGCAGCCGCGACTCGGCGTGGTAGGTGCGCGGCAGGAGCAGCGCCAGCGCGATGCCCAGGCCCGCCACGGCCAGGAAGGTGCCGCCGGCCAGCCCCCGGTGCCGGCCGATGCCCCGGGCCACGAAGCCCACCACCTGGCGCAGCCACGTGGTGTCGAAGAGCTCCGGCTCGAGGTCCGGCGAGGGGCGCGGGTCGCTCACGTCGGCTCTCCTTCCAGCGCCCGGGCCACGTGCTCCTGGAGCTGGGCCTGGGTGAAGGGCTTGGGGAGGAAGGCGCGCACGCCGAGCTCCTCGGCCTGGGCGCGGTCGCCCGGCATCGACCGCGCGCTCACCATGAGAATGGGCAGGCCCTTGAGCCGCGGCGTCTGCTGCACGTGCTCGCACACGTCGTAGCCCGACGACTCCGGCAGCATGAGGTCGAGGCACAGGAGCGAGGGGCGCGTCGTCTCGAGCGCCTTGATGGCCGCGCGCCCGTCGGCCACCGACGACACCTCGAAGCCCAGGCGCACGAAGGACGCGACCAGGAGCTTGCGGATCTCCGGGTCGTCGTCCACCACCAGCACCGTCTTCTTCGCGTCGCTCACGTTCGTTGCCCCTTCACCACGCGGTCGCGCCCTGATCGCGGACCGTCACCGAGACCGAGGTCACCGCCTGAAACATGCCCCCCAGGCCGAGCCGGGGAGACTGGCTGAATAGCACGCGGGCGGACAGGCCCAGCAGCAACCACGTGCGCGCCTCCCAGACCGCCGCCCCCTCGGCGTACACCAGGCTGTCGCCCGCCTGGGTGCCCAGCCCAATGGGCAGCACGTAGGCCACTCCGCCGGCGCCCGTCACCGTCCAGCGCTGCTCCGGCAGCCACTCGGCGAAGACGCGGGCCTCGAGGCGCTCGTACACCGCGCCGGTGAAGCGGTCGGCGAAGGGCGAAAGGCGCAGCGAGGCCTCGACCCGAATGGGCATGCGCAAGAGCCGCTCGCGCCACCCCAGCGTGGCCGAGGCCACCGGCAGCACCTCGATGTAGACCCCGGGCAGCGCGAAGGCCGACGAGAGGAGCCGCTGCCGCGTCAGGGCCGCCCCACCCGAGAGGCTCAGCAGGATGGGCCGCGAGAGCTGCCGCTCCCAGCCGGTGGTGGCCGTCACGAAGAACTGCTCCTGCCCGGTGAGGAAGACGGCCTGGAAGAGCTGCGACCCCAGCAGGAAGGTGTCGCGGTTGCTCACCCGGGCGCGGAAGGCGCCGGACACCGCGGGGCCCCACTGGAGCGGGAGGTTCTCCTCCTCGGGGTCGGGGCTGCCGGACACGAAGTAGCCGCCCTGGAGGTAGAAGCTGGTGCGGTCCGTGGGGCGCGCGTCGAGCGAGAACACCGAGGCCGAGCGCACGTAGGGCACCGGGCCCAGCGTCTGTACCTCGGGCGCCACGCCCGGCAGCGCCCCGGGGGCCGCGCGGAGCGAGCCGACGTCGAGCATGCCCTGCGTGCCCTCCTGCGAGGCCAGCAGCGTCACCCGGTCCCACCGGTGGCCCAGGGCCGCGCGGAGCCGGTGTAGCGGCAGCAGCCGCCCCCCCGTCTGGGGCTCGCGCCAGATGAGCGTCGGCGCGTACTGCAGGCCCAGGGTGGTGCTGGTCCACGTGAAGGCCACGTCGCCCTGGGGGTTGAGCTCGAGGTCGCCGGTGAGGGTGCTCGAGGTGTCGCCGGGCAGGGGCGTGCGCAGGCGCAGCTCCGCCCGCGCCGACGTCTGGTAGAGCACGTCGACGGCGCCGGCCGGCGCGGCCAGCAGCAGCGCCAGCAGCAGCGCCGCGGCGGTGGCGCCGCCCTGGTTCACTCGACGACCACCACGTCACCCGGCACGAGCACGAAGCGCGCGCCGCGCCCCTCGCCGCGCGTCAGCGCGTCCCAGAAGAAGCGGATGCGCCTGGGCGCCGGGTCGCCGGCCACCTTGCGCAGCACGAAGAGCCCGTCTTTGTGGGCGAAGTCGGTGAGACCGCCCGCGGCGGCGATGGCCTGCAGCACGCCGGCGCCCGGCTCCAGCGTCACCACGCCCGGCCGCGTCACCTCGCCCAGCACCGACACCGACAGGGGCCGCGACTCCTCGAGCGACACCGTCACCACCGGGTTGTTGATGAAGTCCTTGAAGCGCAGCTGCAGCTCGGTGGCCAGGCCCGTGGGCGTCTTGCCCGCGGCGGGCAGATCGTTCACCAGCGGCAGCGACACCTTGCCGTCGGCGCGCACCCGCACCCGGGCCGACATCGCCTCCTGCTGGAAGACGCGCACCTGCAGCGTGTCACCGGGGGCGATGACGTACTCGAGTTCCTCCACCACCTTGGCGTCGTCCACCTCCGCGAAGGCGCCTCGCGGCGTGTAGCAGCCCACCAGCGCCAGCAGCGTCACCCACAGCAGTCCCCTCATGTCGTGCTCCCTTGTGTCGTCTGTACCGTCGCGGCGTCGGCGTCGCCGTGCCGGTTCTTGAAGGCCCCGCGCGCGAAGGCCAGCGTCTCGCGCACCCGCACCGCGCCCAGCCCCACCGCGAGCACCGCGTAGGCCCCCGCGTCGGCCAGCAGCCGCACGGCCCCCGGCACCTGTGGATCGAGCCAGCGGTCGAGGCCCACCACCAGCACGCACACCACGAAGCTGCGCGCGAGGATGGACAGCGAGCGCCGGTCGAAGGCCCGGCGGCCGACCAGGGCCGTCATCATCACCGTCACCAGCACCTCGGTGGCCAGCTGCGAGATGGCCGCGCCGATGCCCGCGCCGCCGTCGCCGTAGACCTCGGCGCAGCGCTTGATGAGGAAGGCGTTCATCAGCGGGTTGAGCACCAGGCCCGAGAGCGAGATGACCGCCTGCGCCCAGGCCCGCCCGGTGAGGATGAGGGCGTTGCTGCTCAAGATGGCGACGTAGGTCAGCACGAAGATGCTCGAGAGGATGCGCAGCGCCGGCGCCGCGGGCGCGTAGGCCGCGCCGTAGAGCCAGGTGAGCCACTCGCGCGCGCCCAGGGCCATGAAGAGCGTGGTGGGCACGGCCACCACCAGCACCAGCTCCAGCGAGCGGCGCATCACCAGCGTGTACTCCTCGTCGCTCCGCGCACGGGCCCGGGCGAAGAGCGGCAGGAGCACCCAGCCGATGACCGGCGTCACCATGAGCGCGAGGCCCGCGAGCAGGTTCGCCGAGCCGTACCAGGCCACCTCGCGATCGCCGGCCACCACCGCCACGATGCTCACGTCGAGCTTGCTGTAGATGGTGTGCGCCGCGACGTTGATGAAGATGGGCAGCGAGGCCCACAGGGCCGCCTTGAGGCCGCGCACGTCGATGCGCCACGAGAGGGCCAGGTGCCGCTGCACGAGGGCGAGGCTCACCACGAGCTTGAGCACCTCGGAGATGACCAGCGCCGCCGGCAGCCCCCACAGCGGCCAGCCCAGCACCACCGTGAGCATGGTGCCCGTGCCCCACACCACCTTGCTGACGATGTTGAGCACCGACAGCCCGTTCACCGTGCCCCTCGCGTGGAGCAGCGCCCCGAGCGAGAAGTTCATGGTCGTGAAGAAGGCGGCCACGCCGTAGAGGTGCACCAGCAGCCACGTCTCGCGCGGCCGGTCGGTCAAGACGAGGAAGGCCTGGATGCCCAGCGAGAGGAGCACCGCCCCCACCACCCGCACCGCCGTCGCGCCGGCGAAGAAGGCGTTGGCCCGCGCGGGGTCCACCGACACCTCCTTGCGAATATAGGTGTCGAGCCCCAGCCCGATGAGCACGAAGGCCGTGGCGGTGAGCGCGTCGGCGAAGTTGACCACGCCGAAGGCGTCGGGCCCCAGGTAGCGCGGCATCATCAGCCGCACGCCCAGCGCGATGCCCCAGGTCAGCAGCAGCGAGCCCCCGAGGGTGACGGCGTTTCGCACCGCCAGCGCGGCGTCGGAGCGGCTGCTCCCGGGTCCTGTGCTGGCCGTCACCCCCGACACGTCATCGTCTCCGTCGTCCCCCGCGAGAAAAGCCTCGCCCCGCGTCGGAGGACCGAGGCGGGGCGCAGGTTGTCGCTCGTTTTGGGCCCGCTGTCAGCTTGCGCCGCGACCCGTGAGCACCACCGGGAAGGTCTTCAAGATGAGCTCGATGTCCTTCGAGAAGCTCCAGGTGTCGATGTACTGCAGGTCCATGTACATCCACTGCTCGAAGCCGATCTCGTTGCGGCCGGAGACCTGCCAGATGCAGGTGAGGCCCGGGCGCACCGAGAGGCGGCGGCGCTGCCAGGGCTCGTACTTGGCGACCTCCTGCGGCACCGGCGGGCGGGGGCCGACCACGCTCATGTCGCCGCGCAGCACGTTGATGAGCTGCGGGAGCTCGTCGATGGAGAACTTGCGCAGCACGCGGCCGATGGAGGTGATGCGCGGGTCGCGCTTCATCTTGAACACCGGGCCGTCCATCTCGTTGGTCGCGGCCAGCGTCGCCTTCAGCGCCTCGGCGTTCTGCACCATGGTGCGGAACTTGAGCATGCGGAAGGGGCGGCCGTGCAGGCCCACGCGCTGCTGGGTGAAGAGCACCGGGCCGCGGGAGGTGAGCTTGACCAGGGCCGCCACCGTGAGCAGCAGCGGCGCGAGCACCCAGAGCGCCACGCCCGACGAGACGATGTCGAAGAGGCGCTTGAAGGCCATCTGCGTGGGCTTGCTCTGCACCGACTGGTAGTGGAGGTAGCCGTCGGTGACGCCGTGGCTGTCGAGCGGCCGCGCCCGGTCGAGGCGGAACATCATCGCCGGCACCGCGAAGGGCACCCCGAAGCGCTCGCACACCTTGATGGCGGCCTGGAGCTCCTCGGCGTGCGCCAGGTTGGTGGAGGCGAAGTAGACCTCGGCCACCGGCACCGAGCGCAGCACCTGCTCGAGCTCCGTGGCCACGCCCAGCACCCGCGCCTTGAGCTTCGGGGGCGACACCTCGTTCGAGAAGCGCACCAGGCCCAGCACGTCGTGGCGACCCTTGCGTCGGAGCTCGTCGAGGGTGGCGCGGCCCAGCGGGCCCGTGCCCACCACCAGCACCTCGTCGATGGGGCCCGAGCGCGGCGAGAGCGTGCGGAAGACGGTCAGGCGCAGCACCACCGCCGTCGGCCAGGTGACGAGGAGGAAGAGGCTCGCGTCAGGCAGCGACGTCATGCCCGCCACGTGCACCGCGACGGCCAGCACGGTGGTGACGGCCAGCACCAGCACCGAGGTCATGGCCACGTCGTCGAAGGTCGAGCGGTCAGACGCCCACGGATCGTAGTGGCGCAGCGCCATGGCGGTGATCAGCCAGGTCACCAGGGCCATGCCCGCGAAGGGCAGCATCGAGAGGGCCACCGTGCCCCGCGACAGCCAGTCGGCCGCCGCCCCGGCGATCACCAGCAGCAACAGGTCGAGCAGCAGGCTCACTCGCGCCACCGACCCCGCCGCAATCCGCCCGAAGAGTGAGTTCATGTAGGTGTTTTCGTTCCGTCCTGCGTGGAGTTGCTTGACCTATGTCAGATTCGAACCGACGTAGGTTCTTATACGACAGCGCACCGCGTCATAGTGCAACAACCTTGAAACACGCAACCCGACCTCAGCCGGGTCCCCGAAAGAGGGGTGCACAGTCGGTGCCGCACCTACAGTGTGTGACTAAGGCCGCCTAATCACGTCGACGCGGGGGCTCGCTGTAGCCTCGGGCTACAGCGCCAGAGCCCGACTGGAGTGGGCAGGCGCGCCATGATCCGGGACATCGTTGTCTTTTCTGGACGACAGGAGTCTTCTCCTCACCATGACCTACACACTCTGGGCAGCCGTGGTGGCGGTGGTGGTGCTGGTGGGCTGTGGTCCGACGGGGGCGCCTGACGGCGGCACCGGCGGCGGCGGCGGGAGCGTCGGCGGAGGGGCCGGCGGCGGCGGCGGCGGGCTCCCCGACGCGGGGCCGGGCTGCCGCGCGAACGACAACTGCACCAGCGGCGCCTGCACCCCGGCCGGCGACTGCGTGAACTGCCAGGCGGACCTCGAGTGTGACGAGGGCAACGCCTGCGGCACCGTCACCTGCCAGCGCGCCTGCTCGACGAGCGCCCCGTGCCCGACGACCGGCGGCTGGGCCTGCGTCAGCGGGCGCTGCGTCAACCCCCAGCGCGACCCGGCCCACTGCGGCTCGAGCGGCGCGGCCTGCGCCCCGGGCACCTTCTGCGCCGGCGGCGCGTGCGTGCCCGCCACCTTCGCCAGCGTCTGCGCGCTGCCGCTGGCGACCATCCTCCTCGACGGCCAACCCGCCGACGACCAGGCCGGGCAGGCCCTGGGCGCCGCGCTCGTCGCCGCGTGCGCGCCTTCCCTCTCGGCCCGCACCGCCGGCCAGGCCGACGCGGGCGTGCTGAGCGTGCGCGACGGCAAGCCCCTGGCGCTGGGCGAGCTGCTGGTCGTCGCCGGCGGCTCTTTCCGGCAGCAGGCCATCCGCTGGTTCGAGCAGAGCAACGCCGCGCCCGTGCGCGACTCGAGCACCGCGACGCAGATGATCTACAGCCGCCAGGACGGCGGCGTCGTCTCGTCGGTGCCGCTGAGCGACCTGAGCGCCACGCGCGACCGGCTCCTGGTGCAGCTTGCCCGCGCGCCCCACGGGCCGGTGGTGCTCATGGCCTTCGGCAACTACGCCGAGGGCACCCGCGCCGCGGCCAGCTACTTCGTCACCGCGCTCCTGCCGACCTACGCCACGAGCACGACGTCGTGGGTGGTGCTCGACTGGAGCGACGCCAACACCAACGGCCAGGGTGACCCGGGCGAGTACACCGTCGTCGGCTCCGGCCCCTGACGCGGCTCAGGGCGTCGCGGCGAGCGCCGGCGCACCGGCCGGCGCCTCGGGCGCCGCGGCCCGCACCGGCCCGACGGCCTCCGCGCGCCACGCCCCGGCCCGGGTGGCGAGCCGGCCGATGATGGCCACGGCCGTGCCCACGAAGAAGGCGAAGGCGATGCCCTGGGTGCCCATGTCGCCGAAGGCCTGCATCAGGTAGGTGATGATGATGGCGAGCGAGACCAGCAGCGCGACCCGCTCCCGCCAGCGGCTCGTGCGCGGCAGCGTGCGCCCCAGGAAGTAGAGCGCCACGCCCAGGTAGAGCAGCGTCGCCGTGAAGCCGACGACGCCGCCGATCCACATCAGCCAGAGGATCGAGTTGTGCCCCACGTGGCCGAAGCTCGACTGCGCGAAGTCATTGGAGGGGATGTACTCGGTGAAGGCGTGCCCGAAGCCCTGGCCCAGGAACATGTTCTCTTCCCAGCTCTTGAGCAGGTTGAAGTTCTCGATGTCGCGCTCGACGTTCGAGCTCTCCTCCTCGGTGTCCGCGGCTGGCGCGATGATCGACCGCACCTTCGCCACCGGCCCGAAGACGCCGCCCGTCTGGTTCCACCCCGCCGCGCCGTAGACGAGCAGGAACGGCACGAGCACCAGCGCCTTCCGCGTCAGGCGCAGCTTGAGGCGACTCCACGGCGACACGAGGTAGATGGCGCCCAGCGACATCACGATGTCCACGTAGGCGATGCGCCGGTCGTTGAGCCGCATGGCGACGAACACCACGCCCACCCACAGCACCAGCAGGAGCAGGTGCCCCCGCGTGGGCCGCTCCCAGAAGATGGCCACCGCCGTCACCACGCACACCGCGTAGAGCATGCTGTCGTTGTGGCCCGTGGCGTGCGGCGGGTACTCGCCCATGGGGAAGGCGATGAAGTACATGAAGTAGACGGTGAGCGCGGTCTTCACCAGCGTGCCGATGCCCAGCACCACCGCCAGCTTCGGGAGGTCCCTGGGCAGGTCCAGCGCCCACGCCACCAGCATCACCACCAGCGGCATCATCAACAGCCCGCGGAACTGCCACAGCGCCTCGCGGAAGTCGCCGCCGCGCGCGACGCCCCACACCACCAGGGCCGCGATGGTCACCCCCGAGAGCAGCACCGCGTACTGCAGCGGCCGCGGCGGCTGGCCCGCCACCGGGTCGAGGTGCGCCGCGTCGGCGCGCCGGTACCACAGGCGCCGCACCAGCATCACCGCGCTCAACCCCAGCACCGAGAGCTCGAAGCCGGTGAACATCGCGATGTTCGAGAAGAAGATGCGCCCCAGCGGGTAGAGCGGCGACTGCCAGAGCCGGAAGTACGGCCGGTCGCCCGGGTCGTCGATGGTGACGTCGAGCAGGAGCAGCAGCAGCACCGGCCACTTGAGCGGCTGCGTCCACACCGCCCAGGCGCCCACGCACAGCAGCGGCGGCGCGAAGGCCCACAGCGGGCTGCCCTTGCCCACCACCACCGCCGCCCCCGTCGCCAGGGCCAGCAGCCCGGCGAGCGCCCAGGCCGCCCAGGTGGGCCGCGGCCGCTCGAGCCGCCCCAGGCCGACGACCCCCGCCAGCACCCGCAGCCCCGTCTCGCGCGCCACCTGCCGCTGCGTGACGAGCCTGCCGCTCGTCAGCGCCAGGAGCGCCGCGCCGACGGCCCCGGCCAGCGCCGCCGCGAGCAGCGCCACCAGCACCCGCACCGGCAGGCTGGCCCCGGTGGGGGCGCGCGGCGGCAGCGGCGGCTTGAGCACCGTGAAGCGCAGCGCGTTGGCCCGGCGGAACACCTCGGCGGCGATGTGCTTCTCCTCGGCGGCCACCAGCAGCTCCGCCGCCCGCCCCTGGTCGCGCTGGAGCTGCTCGGCCTCCGCCTCCATCGCCGCCCAGCGCCCCTCGACCATCGCGCGCTGCACCCGGTCGAGGCGCACCGCCATCTCGGCCCCCACGCCCGCGCGCTGCGCGTCGAGGTCGCGGGCCGACTGCTCCAGCGTCGCCGCCTCTCGCGAGTCGCGCTGCTGCAGCAGCGACCACAGGGCCGCGTCCACCAGCGCGCGGGCCATGACCGGGTCGGGCCACACCACGCCGACCTTCACCCGCTGCCGCTCCGCCACCACGAAGAGGCGCTGGTCGAGCATCGCCACCAGCGCGTCGAGCTGGTCCTTCTCGGGCACCGGCCCGCGCAGCCGCGCCAGCACCGCGTCTTTGAGGCGCATCACCGGCGGCCGCGCCGAGGCCCAGTGGTCGAGCAGCCCCGTGCGCTTCACCATCGACACCAGCCGCTCCCGGGAGCGCATGAGCTCCGGCAGCTCCAGCAGCTCGGCGCGGGCGTCGGGCACCGCCGCGAAGGGGTTGGCGAGGCGGTGCACGGCCGAGGGCTCGGCCACGAAGACCTCCGCCTCCACCAGCCAGGTCTGCGGCACCGCGAAGCTCACCAGGAGCGCCGCCGCCAGGGTGCCCAGGGCGCAGGCCGACGCGGTCACCCGGTGCCGAAGCCACGCCACGCGCAGGAGCTCGCGCATGGTCCTCACTCCAGCCGCGGGACGACGACCCGCAGCACGAAGACGTAGACGAGGTTGAAGGCCACCACTCCGAAGAGGGCGCGCTTGAGGCCCCGCGCCGGGTGCGGATCTCTGGCCACCATCAGGGGGATGGCCACCAGCGCGATGCACACCGAGAGGAGGACGAGCTTGGCCACGGTCGACCGCGCTTCGTAGCACGAAGTCTTCAGGGGCCGGGGGCGGCCTCCGGGGTGGCGGGCAGGCGCAGCTCCACCACGGTGATGGAGTACGGCGGCAGGCGGTACGGCCGCCCCACCTCGAGCTCCCGCTGCGCGAAGCCCCGCGCGTCGCCCCGGTAGAGGAAGACGCGCTGCGCCTCGGCCACCGGGCAGCCCTCGAGGCGCACGTTCGCGTCGAGGGTGTCGTCGGGCGAGCGGTTCAAGGCCACCAGCGTCAGCGTGCGCCCGTCGGCCGAGCGCGCCGCGAAGAGCGAGCCGTCGTGCGAGGCGGTGGTCGGCAGCGCCTGCGCCTGGAAGGTGGCGCCCCGGCCGTCGTAGTCGCGGAAGGCGCGGAAGGCCCAGAAGGCCGGCGAGTTCTCGGGCGGCACCGACCAGTAGAAGGCCGCCCACAGGCCCTCCTGCCCGAAGCGGCCCAGGGCCTCGGCCAGGGCCAGGCCCCCCGACGGGTGCTCCTCGGCGCCGAAGTTGTACTCGCCGATGACCAGCTTGAGCTCCGGTGACACCCGCTTCGCCCACTCCCGCATGCGGGGAATGAGGCGCACCGGCTCCTTGATCCACGACTCGTCGGTGTAGCGCTCGTCCCACAGGGCGCGCGTGGAGCGCAGGCGCAGCGCGTTGGTGTCGCGGTCGGTGGCGCCCTGCGTGCCCACGCCGATGCCCTTGCCCTGCGGGTAGAAGTGCAGGTCGAGGGCGTCGATGAGCCGGGTGCCCGTCTTCTTCTGGTGCGCCGCGAGCTGATCGAGCCACCAGTCGAGCAGCGGCTGGTCGCCGTGGGCGCGGCGGTCGGGCCGCTTGAGGAAGCCGGCCTGCTGGTCCGCCGCCGAGTAGAAGAACGCGGGCCAGCCCCACTCCGCGGGCGCGGCGATGACCGCCTCGGGCGCGGCCTGCCGCACGGCCGTGCCGTAGGTCACCGTGCGCTCGAGCAGCTCGTCGTAGGTGAGCGGCTTGGGGTGCACGTCGCGGTGCGTGTCGTGCCAGAGGCCCGGCTCGTTATCGAGCACGTAGAGGTCCACCAGCGCGCCGCGGCGCGCCTCGAGCTGGCGAACGGCCTTCACCCAGCGCGCGACGAACTCGGCGTCGGCCGGCACGCTGGTGCGGCGCGGCGTCGCGGGCTCGAGCGGCCGGCCGTTGCGCGCGACGCCGTTGCCGGCGCGGCGGGTCTCCGGGTCGACCTGCTGCTGCGGGCCGAAGTCGCTCACCGGGAAGGACACCGACTTCGTGTCCTTCGCCACCCAGCCCAGGGTGGGCACCGTCAGCGCTGTGGCCAGGCGCCGGTCGGCGTTGACCTCGAGGAACTGCGACCACGAGAAGTCGGCGCGGCCCGTGTAGTCGACGTTCATGAAGAAGTAGTCGGAGCCGGTGTTCCACGCGTTCCCCAGCTCCCAGTTGTAGCGGCTGGTGGGGTTGCCGCCCCAGCGCCGCGCCGTCGCGTTGAGCTTCCAGTGCACGTCGGTGGTGAACTCGTGCCGCGGGCTGAAGGCGATGCCGTAGATGAGCGGGCTGATGGGCCGCGGCGGGGCCTTGCAGTCCACCGTGAAGGTCGCCGGCAGCCCCGGCACGGTGAGCTGCTCCTCGGCGTCGCGCTGCAGGGCCTCGTCGGCCGCGGTGAAGCCGAGCTCGTCGAGGTGCACCAGGCCCGGCTCCGGCAGCGGCCGCGCGGCCCGCAGCACCACGCGATCGAAGGGGCGCAGCGCCGGGTTGAGCTCGCGCATGCCGATGAAGACCTCCGCCCAGCCGCCCGCGAGGTCGCGCCGGTGCCGCGGCTCCAGCGTCACGCGGGGGAAGACGTCGGCCTGCTCGCTGTCCACGCGCACCTGCAGCACGTCGGCCGTCGCGCCCTCGACCTTCACGCGGAAGGCGAGGCCGCCGGGCACCAGCCGGGCGCCGGGGTTGGCGAGGATCCACCCGCGATGCCCGGCGAGGTGGAGCGCCTCAGGCTCGCCGGGCTGCCGCGGCCCACGAGGGGCCCAGCCGAAGTCCTGCCACGGGGCCTGCACGCCGCCGCGGTACACCACGAGCTCCAGCGGCGGCGCGGGCTCGGCGCGCGCGCCCGGGAGCGTGGCGAGCGGGGCTTCTCGCGGGCACCCCAGGGCCACGGCGACGAGCAGCACGAACCCGGGGAGTCTCACGGGCCGGTGTGTTAGGGCGTCTTCGAGTCATGTGGAAGAAGCTCGTCGCAGACGCCGTGCAGCTCCGCCGGGCCGCCCGCTTCGGTGACGACGCGCGCGCGATGGTCAAGGTGGTGGTGAACACCGACGGCTACCACCTGCTGGTGATGAACCGGCTCCGCGAGGCCGCGCGGCGCTACCACGTGCCGCTCGCCAACCGGCTCCTGCGCGTGGCGCAGCAGGTCTACGCCGGCATCGAGATCGGCAAGGACGTCACCCTGGGCGAGGGCGTGTACTTCGTGCACCCCGTCGGCGTGGTCATCGGCGGCGACGCGCGCGTCGGCGACCGCGTGCGCTTCTACGGCAACAACACCGTGGGCACGGCCAACGACAACGGCTACCCCGTCATCGAAGACGACGTGTGGGTCGGCGCCGGCGCGCGCATCCTGGGGCCCGTGCGCGTCGGGGCGCGCTCACGCATCGGGGCCAACGCCGTGGTGCTCAGCGACGTGCCGCCCGACAGCGTGGCCGTGGGCATCCCCGCGAAGGCGCGGCCGCTGGGCCCCGCGGACGGCGACGTGCTCCCTCGCTGACGCGGGCTATCGCTGGGGGCGCGGGGGCATCGCCGCCGCCGCGGCCCAGTCTGCCGGGTACGTCACGAAGAACACCCGCGTGCGCCAGGGCGTGCCGAAGCGAATGGCGCTCCCCTTGGGGATGTAGAAGACGTCGCCGGGGCGGCCCTCGAGCACGCGCCCGTCGATGGTGAGCTGCAGCACGCCCTCGAGCACCAGGTCGACCTCGTCGTAGTCGAGCGTCCAGTCGAAGGAGTCCTCGCGGCCCCAGCTCATGAGGCCTGCCGTCATGGGCGAGCCGTCGCGGCCCGTGACGAGGTCCGCCACGCCGACGCGCTTGCCCGGGCCCGCCGCGGGGAACGCCCCCAGCTTCACAGAGTCGCCGCGCACCACCACCAGCCCCGACGGATCCACCTCGCGCTCGCTGCTGCCCTGCGTGGGAGCGACAGGCACCTCGAGCGCCTGCGCGCTCCCGCCCTGGTCGAGCACGACGCCCAGCTCGTGGGCGCGCGTCCACGCCTCGGGCGTGATGAGGGCCTGGGCCCGCGGCGCCGCCATGCGCCGACGGCCCGCCGCGAACTCGGCGGTGACCACGTCTGCCGTGATGAGCCGCTTCATCGCGGTGGATCGCTAGCACACTCGGCCGTGATGAGCGCGTCCGCGAGAGGCGCCGCGGGCCGCCGCGAAATTGCGGCGACCAGGTCTCCCTCGATGCGCCGCTTCATCGCGGTGGAGCGCAGCAGGCTCGGGCGAGCGCGGCACCGCGGGCCGCCGCGAAATTGCGGCGACCAGGTCTCCCTCGATGTGCCGCTTCATCGCGGTGGACCGCAGCACGCTCGGGCGAGCGCGGCACCGCGGTCCTCCGCGAAATTGCGATGACCAGGTCTCCCTCGATGTGCCGCTTCATCGCGGTGGAGCGCAGCACGCTCGGGCGAGCGCGGCGCTCAGCGCGCCGGCACACGCAGCCACCGCGCGCCCGCCTCGTCCTCGGCGACGAGCGCGCCCTTCTCGAGCAGCGCCTGCAGCACGTCGAGCGCGAAGGGGCTTCCGGGGAGCGATGCCGCCTCGAGGGCCACCTCCGCGTCCTCCGCCGAGAAGCGCGCGCCCACTCCGCGCAGCACCACGAGCGCAGCCTGCTCCACCGCGTCGAGGTCCGCCCCGTCGCCTGCCCCAGCGCGCAGCTCCATCGGCGCCGTCACCGCCTCGCGCACGGGCAGCGCGGTGAGCTTCGCCTTCACGAGCGCGGCGAGGCCCGCGGCGCCCAGGTCGAGCCGGAGGGCGCGGGCCGCGTCGCGCAGCGCCTGCCCCGCCGCCGCCGCGTCGGGGAAGCGGGCCGCGGGGTCCTGCGCGCACAGCCGCGCCACGACGGCGCCCAGCGAAGCCGGCACGCTCGCGGGCAGGGCAGGCGCGCCCACCTCCGTCACCAGGCGGATCAGCTCCGCGTCCTCCTCGGCCTCGAAGGCCGGGCGCCCGGCGAGGCACTCCCAGAGCACGACGCCCAGCGCGTACTGGTCGCTCCGCGCGTCGGCGACGTCCTCCAGGAGCTGCTCCGGGGCGGCGTAGGCCACCTTGCCGCCGCCGGCGCCGGCGCCCGTGAGCGACGCCACGCCGAAGTCGATGAGCTTCACCTCGCCCTCGACGCTGACGAGGAGGTTGTGCGGGCTCACGTCGCGGTGCACCACCGGCGTCGGCCGCCCCGCGGCGTCCGTCACGCCGTGCGCCGCCGCGAGGGCCGCCGCCGCCTCGAGCCCCACGCGGCACGCGAGCGCCACCGGCAGCGCGCCCCCAGCGAGCAGCGCCCGCATGTCGAGGCCCTCGACGTACTACATGGCGAGGAACCACTGGCCCGCCAAGTCGCCCAGCTCC
>CAYUZK010000098.1:0-22244 GCA_964449625.1 uncultured Archangium sp. | reverse complement strand
TCACCGTCGAGTGGAACAGCGAGATGGTCGCGCTCATCGCCTACCTGCAGCGCCTGGGGCGCGACCAGGGCATCGCCCCGTCGGACGAGGTGGTGAAGACGGCCGCGGTCGAGGGAGGGAACTGACATGTACAAACAGTTCTTCTCCGGCATGGAGTGGACCTCGCTGCCGCTCTTCGCCCTCGGGCTGTTCCTGGCGATGTTCCTGCTGATGGTGCTGCGCACGTTCCTCTACAAGACGCCGCGCGACTTCGAGCCGGCCAGCCAGCTGCCCCTCTTCGACGGCAAGCCCGTCTCTTCGACCGAGGTGAAGTCATGAGCGCCCCGCAGGACCAGGACCCCAACAAGAAGGTCATCGCCGTCTATGACGGCATCGAAGAGGAGGACAACCACCTGCCGTACTGGTGGCTGGCCACGCTCTTCGGCGCCATCGTCTTCGCCTTCGGCTACTGGCTGGTGTTCCACACCACCAAGGCCCTGCCGAGCCCCGGCGGGGCCTACGCCGCCGACGTCGCGGCGCTCAAGCAGTCGCGCATCGACGCCAACCCCATGAGCGACGAGGCCATGGCCGAGCTCGCGAAGGACCCGGCGAAGGTGGAGGAGGGCAGGCAGGTCTACGCCTCGACCTGCGCCTCGTGCCACGGCCAGCAGGGCGAGGGCCTGGTGGGCCCCAACCTGACCGACAAGTTCTGGATCCACGGCAACTCCCCGACCGAGCTCGCCAGGGCGGTGTCCGAGGGCTTCGCCGACAAGGGCATGCCGCCCTGGGGGCAGATCCTCGGGCCCGACAAGGTCCGCAAGGTGACGGCCTACCTGCTGACCCTCAAGGGCAAGAACCTGCCCGGCAAGGAGCCGCAGGGCGAACCCCTCGACTGAGCGTTAGGCTCCCAGGCGTTCGCTTTCGGGGGTGAGGGCCCTGCGGTTGGCCCTCGCCCCTTTTTCTTGATCCATTCTCGAGGCCCATGAGCGCACCCCCTTCCACCCTCGGCACCATGAAGCGCGACGGCTCGCGCCTCATGCTGCACCCCGCGGAGGTCAAGGGCCGCTGGGCGCGCCGCCGACACATCGCCTTCGGCCTGCTCATCGCCTTCTACGTGCTGGCGCCCTTCATCCCCGTGGGCGGGCACCCGATGGTGCAGCTCGACGTGCAGCACCGGCGGTTCTACCTGTTCGGCAACACCTTCAACGCCCAGGACTTCTGGATGGTGCTGCTGCTCACGCTGGCCTTCGCCTTCGGCTTGCTCCTGGTGACGGCCTGGAAGGGGCGGGTGTGGTGCGGCTGGGCCTGCCCGCAGACGGTCTTCCTCGAGGGCGTCTACCGCCCGGTGGAGCGTTTCTTCGAGGGGACCGCGGAGGCCCGCCGGCGCCTGGCGGAGGCGCCGCTCTCGCTCAACAAGGTGCTCCGGCGCACGGGGAAGTACGCCACCTTCCTCGTCATCAGCCTCACCATCGCCCACACCGCCACGGCGCTCTTCGTCTCGCCGAAGGAGCTGTGGGGCATGTTCCAGCACGGGCCCCTGGCGCACCTCGAGGCCTTCCTGCTGACGATGGGCTTCACCGCGGTGCTGATGTTCAACTTCACCTGGTTCCGCGAGCAGTTCTGCGTGGTGCTGTGCCCGTACGGGCGGCTCCAGTCGGTGCTGCACGATCGCAGCTCCGTCACCGTCGCCTATCGGGAAGCCCGCGGCGAGCCCCGCGGCAAGCTGGCGAAGGGCCCCGACGCGCCGAAGCTGGGCGACTGCATCGACTGCAATCGGTGCGTGGCGGTGTGCCCCACGGGCATCGACATTCGCAACGGGCTGCAGATGGAGTGCCTCGCCTGCACGCAGTGCGTGGACGCCTGCGACGAGATCATGGACAAGGTGAAGCGGCCGCGCGGGCTCATCGCCTTCGCTTCGCAGAACGAGCTCGCGGGCCAGCCCTCGCCGGTCTTCCGCGGCCGCCTCGCGGTCTACGCGGCCCTCATGCTCGTCGCCCTGGTGACGCTGGGCGTGTCGCTGGCCACGCGCACGTCCTTCGAGGCGAACGTGGTGCGCTCGCGTGGCGCGATGCCCTTCGTGGTGGACGGCGACACGGTGCGCAACCCCTTCGAGGTGCACGTCTTCAACAAGCACCCCGGGCCCGCCGTGTTTCGCGTCGAGCTCCTCTCGCCGGTGCCCGCGGAGGTGATCATCGGCACGCCGGAGGTTGCCCTCGCCTCGCTCGCCGACGGCCGGGTACCCGTGTCGGTGTCCATCAAGCGGGCGCAGCTCATTGGCCCGGTAGACCTGACGCTCGTCGTCACGGACGAGACCAACGGCGCCCGGCGCGAGAAGACCCTTCGCTTCCTCGGGCCTGGCGGCAAGGCGCCGTAGGCGTCGGCTAGGGGGCCGGCGGCGGCGCAGGCTCGAGGTAGGCGCTGTGGCAGCTCACGCAGGTCTGGGTGAGCTCTCCGAAGCGGGCGGCGAGCGACTCGTCGTCATTGCCGCGGCTGACCTCGAGGAGCGCCTTCGCGCGCGAGCGGAGCTCGTCCTGCAGCACGAAGAAGCGCTCGGGGAGGGCGGTGTTGAGATCGTCGGCGCCCCCGGCGATGGGGCGGGTGAGGCGGGGCTCGTCGGCGATGCCCGCGGCGAGCCGCTGGGTCGTCTCGCGATCGAGGAGGAGCACCGCCTGGGTGAGGGCGAGCGTGTCCTGGCCGTGGCGGGCCATGCGGCGCTTGAGGAGGCCGCGGGCCAGCGGGCTGAGGTACCCGGGGGCCTGGAGGCCCTTGCGCACGCCGGGCGCGGCGGGCTTCTTCGGCGCCTGGGCGTCACCGGTGATGGGGGCCAGCAGGAGCACGGCGGCCAGGGCTCGGGCGAGGGGTCTCATGATCGCCAGTGAAGCAAGCTTGCGGCCATTCGGCCCGCGTTGTGCAATTACGCCCCACCATGAAAAAGATCATCTGTGCCGTTGACGGTTCGGAGTCCTCTCGCCACGCCGCCCAGAAGGCCCTCGAACTGGCCGATCTCGCTCAAGCCGAGCTCACGCTGTGCCACGTGGTCTCGACCATCTTCATCCCGGCCGAGGTGCCCATCACCTCCCCCCAGCTCACCGTGGAGATGATCCAGAGCGGCGAACGGCTCCTCGAGGAGATCTCCAAGGGCCTGGGCCGCCCCGGCCTCACGCGCCGCATCATCACCGGCAACCCCGCGGAAGCCCTGGTGGACCTGGCGAACGCCGAGAACTTCGACCTGATCGTCATCAGCAGCAAGGGCCGTGGGGCCGTCAGCCGAGTGCTCCTCGGCAGCACGACCGACCGCGTGGTGCACATCAGCAACAAGCCCGTGCTGATTGTCCGCTGAACGCAAAATATTCGCACAGTCCGATCGCCGCGCAAGCCCTGCGCAGTGGAGAAGGAAATACATGAAGCAGCGAATCCTCGTGGTGGATGACGAGCAAAACGCCCGCGACGCCCTCAAGACGATCCTCACCGAGGAGGGCTACGAGGTGCGGGAGGCGGGCGACGGCGAGGCGGGGCTCGTGGCGCTGGGCGAGTTCCGGCCCGACGCGGTGCTGTGCGACATCCGCATGCCGAAGCTCGACGGCCTGGGCTTCCTGGCCCGGGCGCGCGAGGAGGGGCACCAGGCGGTCTTCGTGATGATGACGGCCTTCGCGTCGATCGAGACGGCGGTGCAGGCGATGAAGGCCGGCGCGGAGGACTACCTCACCAAGCCGGTGGACGTGGCCTCGGTGCTGGCCAAGCTCGAGAAGGTGCTCGAGAAGCGGGAGCTGCGGCGCGACAACGAGCAGCTCCGCGAGCGGCTGCGCGAGAAGTACAAGTTCAGCAACATCGTCGGCGAGTCGGCGGAGCTCCAGGCGGTGTTCGACGTCGTCAAGCGCGCCGCGCCGACCAAGGCCACGGTGCTGGTGCTGGGTGAGTCGGGCACCGGCAAGGAGCTGATCGCCCAGGCCATTCACGAGGAGTCGCCGCGGCGCGACAAGCCCTTCGTGAAGGTCAACTGCGCGGCGCTGACCGAGTCGCTGCTCGAGAGCGAGCTCTTCGGCCACGAGAAGGGGAGCTTCACCGGCGCAGTGGGCCGGCGCGAGGGGCGCTTCGAGCTGGCCGACGGGGGCACCCTGTTCCTCGACGAGATCGGCGAGGTCTCCGGGGGCCTGCAGGTGAAGCTCCTGCGCGTGCTGCAGCAGAAGGAGTTCGAGCGCGTCGGCGGCACGCAGACCATCAAGGTGGACGTGCGCGTGGTGGCGGCCACCAACCGCGACCTCGAGGCCGAGGTGAAGGCGGGCCACTTCCGCGAGGACCTCTTCTATCGGCTCAACGTGGTGGCGGTGACGCTGCCGCCGCTGCGGCGCCGGAAGACCGACATTCCCTCGCTGGTGTCGCACTTCATCGAGCGCTACTCGGAGGTGCACGGCAAGGCGGTGCGTGGGCTGGCCCCGGGCACGCTCAACGCGCTCTTGTCGTACGACTGGCCGGGCAACGTGCGCGAGTTGGGCAACGTCATCGAGCGCGCGGTGGTGCTGGCCCGGGGCACGGAGCTCACCTCCGACGACCTGCCGCCGACGCTGCGCGGGCCGCGGCCCACCACGAGGTCGAGCGACTCCCTCATTCCCGGCGCGACGCTCTACGAGATCGAGCGCGAGGCGATCTTGCGCACGCTGGAGCTGGTGGACGGGTCGACCTCCCGGGCCGCGGAGCTGCTGGGCATCTCGGTGCGGAAGATCCAGTACCGGCTCAAGGAGTACGCCCAGCAGGACGTGGAGACCCACCGGCCCAACTGACGCTGCATTGTCGCTAGCTCCCTCTCGAGAGCGGGAGGCTCACCGCGAAGCGGGCGCCGCCAAACGGGCTCTTCATCACCTCGATGCGCCCGCCGTGCTGCGAGACGATGGCGTTGGTGATGGGCAGGCCCAGGCCGCTCCCCTGGGCCTTGGTGGTGAAGAAGGGCTCGAAGATGCGCTCGGTGAGCTCCGGCGGCACGCCGGCGCCCGAGTCGTCGATGAGCACCCGCGCGACGCCGCCGCCGAGCTGGCACGAGATGGCCACCTGGCCCCCTTCGCCGGCCGCGTCGAGCGCGTTGAGCACCAGGTTCAAGAAGACCTGGCGCAGCTGGCCCGCGTCGCCCTTGATGGTGGGGGTGATGTCGCAGCCGCCCCGGAGCGCGATGCGGCGCCGGTCGGCGTCGCCGCGGAGGAACTCCAGCACCGAGCTCAAGAGCTCCTGGAGGCTGAGCGGGTGGAGGTTGAGCGGGGCCGGCCGGGCGAACTGGAGGAAGTCCTTGAGGATGTGCTCGAGGCGGCGGATCTCGTCGCGGACCAGCGTGAGGGGCTCGAGCAGCCCGACCTGGCTCGGCTCGGGCAGCTTGCGCAGGCGGCGCTCGAGCACCGACAGCTGCAGCGAGGCGGCGTTCAGGGGGTTGCGGATCTCGTGCGAGAGGCCGGCGGTGAGGGTGCCCACGGTGGCCAGCTTCTCGGCGATCTGCGCGCGGCGGCTCAGCTCGCGCTTCTCGACCTGGGCGCGCACGTGGCGCAGCGCCTTGTCGAGCGTCGCCAGCAGGTCGGGCGTGGCGCAGGGCTTGACCAGGTAGGCCCAGACGCCCGCGCGCACCGCGGCGGCGGCCGACTCCACCGAGGCGTGGCCCGTCAGCAGCACCACCTCGCAGTCGGGGTTCTCGTCCTTGAGCTGCTCGGCGAGCAGGGTGCCGTCGCCGTCGGGGAGCCGCAGGTCGACCAGGGCGACCTCGACCCAGTCTCGCGCCGCCCCGGTCGCCTTCGCGCAGCTCGGCGCCGTGCGCACCTCGTGCCCGAGGTCCTCGAGGATCTCGCGCAGGTTGGCGACGAACTCGACGTTGTCCTCGACGATGAGGAGGTTGGCCTTCATGGCGCCTGTCGGCCTTCGTACAGCGCCTCGATGCGCGTGAGGAGCTGGCCGCTGTCGAAGGGCTTGCGGAAGATCTCCTCGTCGCGCGCGCAGTCGTCGGGCCAGGCGCTGATCACCAGCCGTGGCGTGCCGGGGAAGCGCTCGCGCACGCGGGCCAGGGCGGCCCCGGGGGTGCCGCCGGGCACGCGCAGGTCCACCAGGGCCACGAAGGGGTGCACCGCGAGCTCTTCGACGTCAGGCACGCTGCCCGCCGAGCACACCGTGAGGCCCCGCGAGGCGAGGAGGTCGCCCAGGTTCTCGGAGAGGGCCGTGTCGTCCTCCACCAGCACCACGGCGCCGTCGCGGCGGGCCACCTCCAACAGCTCCAGCAGGCGGGGGATCTCGTTGGGCTTGGACAGCACGGCGAGCAACCCCTCGTGGCGCGCGGCGCGCAGCTGCGTGTCCTGGGCGTAGGCGGACACGAGGACGATCGGCACGCCGGGGTCGATGGCCCGCACCTCGTGCACCAGCTCGGCGCCGGTGAGGCCTGGCATGCGCATGTCGGTGACGAGCGCGTCGAAGCGCGTGCCGCGCACCAGCTCGACGGCGGCGCGCGGCTCGCAGGCGAGGGTGACGCGCGCGCCGGCCTCGCGGAGGATCTCCGCGACGTTCTCGGCGAACTCCCGGTTGTCGTCGATGACGAGGTAGTGACGGCTCATGGCTGGCTCCCCGAGACGGGCAGGCTCACGGTGAAGCGGGCGCCGCCGAGCGGCCCGCGCCCCACGTCGATGGTGCCCTCGTGGCGCTCGACGATGCGGCGCACGAGGGCGAGGCCCAGGCCGATGCCCTTGGGCTTGGTGGTGACGAGGGGCTCGAAGATGCGGCCCCGCACCGTCGGGTCGACGCCGGCCCCGGAGTCGTCCACGGTGAGCTCCACGCGCTCGCCCTCGCGGCGCAGCGTCACGGCGACGCGGCCGGCCAGGTTCGCGGCGTAGATGGCGTTGTCCACCAGGTTCACCACCACCTGGCGCAGCTGCGTGGCGTCGGCGGCGACGAGGAGCCCGGGCTCGAGGCCCTCGACGTCGACCTGCACGCCCGGCTCGTGCTTCACGCCGCTGATGGCGTCGGCGACGAGCGGCCCCACGTCGATGGCGGCGCGCTGGAGCGGCCGGTCGCGGATGAGGTCGAGCAGCTGGGTGATGATGTCGTTGGCCAGCGTCACCTGGTTCGAGATGCGATCGAGGTGGCGGTGGGTGCGCTCGTCGTCGCCGGCCTTGCTCTTGAGCAGGTAGAGCGAGGTCTCGATGACCCCTAAGGGGTTGCGCAGCTCGTGGCCGATGCTGCCGACGAGCTGGCCGAAGGTGGCGAGGCGCTCGGCGCGGGCCTGCCGGGCCTCGAGGTCTTCCCGGTAGGTGTGCAGCATGAGCGCGAGATCGATGTCGCACATGCGCTCCACGGCCAGCCAGGCGCGCTGGTTCTCGGGCAGGCGGTCGTCGACCACCGCGGCGAGCTTCTCGCGGAGCTGGGTGCGCACGACGTTCATCGCCGACACCATGTAATGCTGGGGCAGGGCGATCTGCACGTGCACGCGGCCGATGCGCGCCCGCCGCTCGACGTAGGCCTCGTCCCACGGCCCGCTGAAGAGCTCGTTCATCCACCTGACGAGGGTGCCCTTGAGCTGGCCGACGTGCTTCTCGCCGCGGGTCAGGGCCTCGCGGGCGCTGTCATGCTCGAGCACGCGGGCGTAGAAGGCCTCCGCCACCTGGGGGAAGGCGGGCTCGAGCAGCGGGTGCAGGCGCCGGAGGGCGAGCTCGTCGGAGGCCTCGAAGCCCACGTATCGCTGGAACTCGCAGAAGAGCTGATACATGGCGGCTCGCTTCTACCGCTCGCTCCTGTACGACGCGAGGCCCCGTTGATAGAGGAAGCCCATGAATTTCGAGCTCACGGAAATCCAGCGGGACATCCAGAAGATGACGCGCGAGTTCGCCGCGCGCGAGCTGCTGCCGCACGCGCGCCGGTGGGACGAGCACCACGAGTGGCCGACTGATGCGGTCCAGAAGCTGGCCGAGCTGTCGCTCCTGGGCATCGCGGTGCCGGAGGCCTGGGGGGGCGCGGGCCTGGACAACGTGAGCTACGCGCTGGCGATGGAGGAGATCAGCCGCGGCTGCGCCTCGACCGGCGTGATCATGTCGGTGAACAACTCGCTCTACTGCGACCCGGTGATGAAGTACGGCACCGACGCGCAGAAGGAGCAGTGGCTCAAGCCCTTCGCCACGGGCCAAAAGCTCGGCTGCTTCGGCCTCACCGAGCCGCAGGCCGGCTCCGACGCCGCCGCGCAGCAGACCGTGGCCGTCAAGAAGGGCGACCGGTACGTCATCAACGGCAGCAAGAACTGGATCACCAACGGCCCGAAGGCCGACGCGATGATCCTCTTCACGATGACGGACAAGGCCGCGGGTCACAAGGGCATCACCACCTTCGTGGTGCCGACGGACACGAAGGGCTTCAAGCGCATGACGCCCGACAAGAAGATGGGCATCACCGCGGCCTGGAGCTGCACCATGTACTTCGAGGACATGGAGGTGCCGGCGGAGAACAGGCTGGGCAAGGAGGGCGACGGCTTCAAGATCGCCATGTCCACCCTCGACGGCGGCCGCATCGGCATCGCCAGCCAGGCCCTGGGCATCGCGCGGGCGGCCTGGGAAGAGGCGGTGCGCTACTCGGGCGAGCGCAAGAGCTTCGGCAAGTACCTCCGCGAGCACCAGGCCATTTCGTTCATGCTGGCCGACATGGCCACCGAGCTCGACGCGGCCCGGCTGCTCGTGCACCGCGCGGCGCAGCTCAAGGACCAGGGCGTGCGCCACAGCCAGGAGTCGGCCATGGCCAAGCTGTACGCCTCCGAGATGTCCAGCCGCGTCGCGAACAAGGCGCTGCAGATCTTCGGCGGCATGGGCTACTCGAAGGAGATGGACGCCGAGCGCCACGTGCGCGACGCCCGCATCACCGAGATCTACGAAGGCACCAGCGAGATCCAGCGCATCGTCATTTCCGCCAACCTCCTCAAGGACTGACCGCCATGCTCACCGCCACCCTGATCGCCCTGGCCCTCGCGGCCGACCCCCCGTCGAGCGGCACCATGAAGGACCTGCTCAAGGACGCCGTGAGCGGCGAGGCGAAGGCCGACGACGGCCCCGACGTGTCGAAGCTGCCCTTCACCCCCGACTCCATCAAGCTCGTGGTGACGCACCACCAGCCGAAGATCCAGGGCTGCTACGAGGACCACCTCGCGATGAAGTCCACCAAGAAGAAGCCGCCGGAGGGCCAGGTGAAGACGAGCTTCGTGATCTCCGGTGAGGGCATCGTCAAGAGCGCGAAGGTCGACAAGAAGGGCAGCTCGCTCAAGGACCCGCAGCTCCACGACTGCGTGGTGGCCGTGCTCTCGACGATGAACTTCCCCAAGCCGCCCGACGGCAAGGACAGGCCCATCGAGTTCCCCTTCAACCTGAAGGCCGTGCACTGACATGAGCCTGCAGCTGAGCGAGACGCAGCGGCTCGTGCGCGACACGGCGCGCCAGTTCGCCAGAGACGTCGTGGCCCCGCGGGCCCGCGACACCGACCGGCTCGAGCGCTTCCCCGACGACGTGTACCGGCAGATGGGCGAGCTGGGCCTGCTCGGCGTCAACGTGCCCGCGGCCTGGGGCGGCGCCGAGGCGGGGGTGGTGGCCTACTCGCTGGCGATGATGGAGATCAGCGCCGCGTGCGCGTCGACCTCCGTGGGCATGGCCGTCACCAACATGTGCGCCGAGCTCATCTGCCAGTTCGGCACCGAGGCGCAGAAGCAGCGCTACGTGACGAAGCTGACCTCGGGCGAGGCCATCGCCGGGGCCTTCGCGCTGTCGGAGGCGCACGCCGGCTCGGACCCGGGCGCCGGGCGCACCACGGCGGTCAAGCGCGGCGATCGCTGGGTGCTCAACGGCAGCAAGCAGTGGATCACCTCGGGCGCGTACGCCGGCGTGATCGTCGTCTGGGCGCGCACCTCGAACGAGGGCAACAAGGGCCTCTCGTGCTTCCTGGTCGAGCAGGGCACGCCCGGCCTCTCGTGCGGGCGGCACGAAGACAAGATGGGCCTGCGCGGCTCGAACACCGTGCCGCTGGTGTTCGAGAACCTGGAGCTGAGCGAAGACCAGGTGCTGGGCCGGCTCGGCGACGGCTTCAAGCTGGCCATGGTGGCCCTCGACGGCGGCCGGGTGGGCATCGCCAGCCAGGCCTGCGGGGTGGGGCGCGCGGCCCTCGACGCCTCGGTGCGCTACGCGAAAGACCGGCAGGCCTTCGGCAAGCCCATCGCCGACTTCCAGGCGCTGCGCTTCATGCTGGCCGACATGGCGACCCAGCTGGACGCGTCCGAGCTGCTCACCCTGCGCGCGGCGACGCTCAAGGAGTCGAAGCAGCCCTTCACCCGCGAGGCCTCGATGGCCAAGCTGTTCGCCTCCGAGACGTCGAACCGCGTCTGCGACCGGGCGGTGCAGATCCACGGCGGGTACGGCTACATCGACGAGTTCCCCGTGGAGCGGTACCTGCGCGACGCGCGGGTGCAGACCATCTACGAGGGCACCAGCGAGATTCAGCGCATCGTGATCGCCCGGGAGATCCTCAAGGCCGCCGGGTAGTCGCCTTCATCGGAGTCACCATGTCCCGTCTGCTCTCTCTCGCGTCTGTCGCGGTCCTGCTCCTGGCCTGTGGTCCGCGCCCCAGGCCCATCGTCGACGCGGGCGAAGAGGACGCGGGGGTAGAGGAGCCCGACGCCGGCCGTCAGCGCGGCAGCGACCCGGCCTCCGGCTGGAGCAACGCGCTCGAGCTCTCGCCCGACGCGGGCGCGCTCACGCGCCTGGGCGTGTCGCTGGCCTCGGCCGGAGACCAGTTCGGCCAGCCGCTCCTCGCGGGGGTGCTCGACGACCCCAACGGCGACGGCAACCGCGACGACACCCGCGTCTTCTTCACGCGGTGGGACGGGGCGACCGGCCAGTTCGAGGCGCCGAAGATCGTCGAGGTGGTGGGCCCGGTGGACCTGGCGCACCCCAACCGGCAGGTGTCCCTCGCCCGCGACGCCGTGACGGGGCGCCTGGGCATCGCCTACGTCAAGGCCAGCGACAACACGGTGCGCCTGGCCGTGTCGGACGACGAGGGCGCGAACTTCTCGCTGTCGACGGTGAGCGACGTGCCGCGCGCCGCGGCCATGAGCAACCCCTCGCTGGCGCTCGCCGGCGACGTGGCGCACCTCGCGTGGGTTCAGGGCAGCGAGCTCATGTACCGCACCCGCACCGGCGCCGGCGCGTGGACGGAGCAGACCCCGGGCGCGGTGGTGGTGGGCGGCCGCGCGGTGTCGCTGGCGCTCGACGCGGCGGGCGCGCCGGGCGTGGCCTTCTTCCTGTTCAACAACGTGACCTCGGCCGACCTCTTCTTCTGGCGGCCCGGGAGCGCGCCGGTGCTGGTGGCCTCGGCCGACCAGCTCGATCTCACCGCCGAGGCCCGCCGGCCGTCGGTGACGCTCACCTTCGAGGGCACCACGCCGCACGTCGCCTTCCACCTGCGCAAGGTGGCGCCGCTGGCCATGGACGACGACACCACGGAGCTCTGGTACGCGAAGGCGACGGACTCGGGCGCGAGCTGGAGCGCGCCGGTGGCCATTCCCCGGAACAGCGACGGCACCGCGCACCACTCCACGCAGTGGTACCAGGCCCTCTCGGTGGAGAGCTCCGGGCGCGTGAGCCTCGCCGCCAACTGGCAGGCCCTCGGCACGCCCTCGAACTGCAACGGCCCCAAGCTCGCGCGCTCGACCGACGGCGTCACCTTCACCACCTGCGCGCCGACGGCGACGCCCGTGCAGCGCGCCGGGCAGTGGCTCTCGCTGTGGCCGCACCGCCCCGGCAAGCTGACGCTGCTCTTCCACTACGAGCCCCGCGCCAACCCGAACATGAAGCCCGGCGTGGTGATGTGGCGCGAGCCCTGACGCCCGCTGGCGCTCGTCAGACAAAGCGTGACCAAATGTTCTGAGTTTCCTCTTCCGTTTCCAGCGGTAGGGCCGTATTCGCCTGCGCTTTCGGTCGCAGTCGCTCCCTCGAGGATTCGCACGTGCTCTACCTCCACGCGATCGGCCACTTCCACCCCGAGAACGTGATCGACAACGCCTTCCTCGAGTCGCTCGGCATCGAGACGAACGAGGCGTGGATCATGGAGCGGGTCGGCATCCGCACGCGGCACACGGTGCTGCCGCTCGACTACATCCGCGCGACGCGCAACGCCGACCCCCGGGCGGCCGTCGAGGCGGCGACGCTGAGCAACGCGCAGACGGGGGCGCGGGCCGGCCGCCAGGCGCTGGAGCGGGCCGGGCTCTCGGCCGCCGACATCGGCATGGTGCTCTCGGGGAGCTGCTCGCCGGACGAGTGCATTCCCGCGGAGGCGAACCGGGTGGCGGAGGCGCTGGGCATCGACGGCGTGGCCCTCGACGTGGCCTCGGCCTGCTCGAGCTTCTGCAGCCAGCTCTACTTCGTCGAGGCCATGCGGCCCGAGAAGCTGCCGGACTTCATCATGCTGGTGAGCCCGGAGAACTCGACCCGGGTGGTGGACTACTCGGATCGTTCGGCCTGCGTGCTGTGGGGCGACTGCTCGACGGCGGCCATCGTGTCGCCGCGGGTGCCCGGCCCGTGGAAGGTGACCGAGACGTACCTGAAGGGCGACCCGTCGGGCGCCGACAAGGTGAAGGTGCCGCGCCTGGGCCACTTCACCCAGCAGGGCGCCGAGGTGCAGAAGTTCGGCGTGAAGCGGGGCGGCGAGACCTGGGAGTTCCTCAAGGCCCGCTACCTCGCCGGTGGTGAGGGCCGCCGCGCAGAAGACCTGCGCTTCATCGGCCACCAGGCGAACCTGCGCATGCTCGAGGCCATCGCCCGGCGCGCGGAGATCTCGGCAGACAACCACCTCTTCAACGTGGACCGCCGCGGCAACGTGGGCGCGTCGGGCGCGCCCAGCGTCTTCTCGGAGCACTGGGGCTCGGCGCGGCTGGGCGACGCCGTGGGCCTGTGCGTGGTGGGCTCGGGGCTCACCTGGGCCGGCGCGCTGTTCGAGCGCGCGTAGCCGTCAGCCCTGCGCGCGGAGCGCCTCCGCGTCGGCGTAGAGCGCGTCGAGGGACACCGTCACACCGACGGACTGGAGCTCAGCCACCCCGGCGGACCACTCGAAGAGCTCGAAGCGACCCTGGGCGTTTCGCCTGAAGACCTCGACGCTCCGCCGCCCCTGCGACACCAAGACGAACTCCTGGAGGCTGGGCATTTGGCGGAACTGCCGCGCCTTCTCTCCGCGGTCATACGACTCCGTGGAGTCGCTGAGGATCTCGACGATCACGGTCGGGTTGACGATGCCGTTCGGGTCATCCGCCGCGCGCTTGACGCCCCCGCAGACGACGGTCGCATCGGGGTAACAACTGAAGTCAGACTCGACCCGCCGAACGCGAGCGTTGGCCTCGAACACCACGCAGCCGCGCGCGGCGAGCGCATTTCCGAGCATTCGAGAGAAGGCCGCAGCCAGCGCCGAGTGCTCGAGCGTGCCGCCGGACATCGCGAACACTTCGCCAGCCAGGAAGTCGTGCTTTTCCTTCGCCGTCTCCTCGGCAGCGAGATACTGCGCGTACGTCATCTTGAGCTTCTCGGCGGCGACCATGCCCAGAGGATACTCCACCCTCCGCCCGGCCGCCGCGCGGGCCGCGGCTACTTCTTCTTGCCGCCCTTCGCGTCCTTCGGGGCGGGCGGCGCCGGGAAGTTGGCGTCGAGCACGCGCTTCGCGCTGGCCTTGAGGCGGTCGCCCCGGGCCTTCTCGGCGATCGTGCTCAGCGCCTGCTTGGCCGACTCGTACTTCACGTCGTCGAGCAGCTCGACGGCCTCGGCGCGCAGCTCCTCGGTGAAGGTCTGCTCGTCGAGGGCCGTGTCGCGCACCAGGTTGGCGAACTCCTGCGTCTCGCGCAGCTCCCGGTTGTCCTGGGTGGCCCCGAAGACGGCGCGGGCCAGCTCGTTGTTGCCGGGGTTGGCCTTCAAGGTGTCGCGGATGATCGGCAGCACCTCGACGTTGGTGGACAGGCCGAGGGCCGCCACGGCGCGCCGGTGGTAGCCAGCGCCGCGGCCCTTCTGGGTGACGATGGCCGCCCGCAGGGTGCCGAGGGCCGACGGGGTAGACAGCCGGGCCGCGGCCGCCGCGTAGCCGGCCAGGTAGTTGATGTCGACCTCGCGCTTGGCGAGCTCCTCGAGGAGCCACTTGTGGCCGTCGGCCGAGTCGACCCGGGCGAGCGCCTCCATGGCCGCCCGCCGCACGCGGATGTAGCCGGCCGGGTCTTCGTTGAGCGCCTCGGGGCGCTTGGCGAGCGCGAGGAGCGGCGCGGCGAACTCCGGGGGCAGCTTCTTGAAGCGCGTGCGGGCCAGGCGCTCGAGCACGGCCACGCGCACGTACGGCGAGGGGTCCTTGGTGATCACGTCGAGGATGGCGCCCATGGCGGCGTCGGTGGGGCGGGTCTCCTTGACCTGGTTCTGCTTGCCCAGCTCGCCCAGCAGCTGCCAGGCGGCGAGCAGCCGCCAGGTGGGGTCGGTGTCGTAGCGCGCCGAGTCCACCCACTGGTCCTCCGAGAGCGAGGTGGGGTTCACCTTCACCAGGGCGCCGAAGTCCTTGTTCCAGTTGATCCACTGCGGGGCCGCGGGCATGTCGAAGGTCACCTTCACCTCCGGCTTGTCCACGACGATGAGCTCCTCCTTCGTGTACCGGGGCTCCGTCTCGCGGTGCACCACGATGGGCAGCTTGAAGACGAAGGGCCCCTTCTCGCCCGCGTGGTTGTTCTGCTGGCGGATGGTGACGGTCAGCTTGCCGCCAGCGTAGGTCGCGTCGGGGAACATGATCGGGTAACCCCGCTTGGTGAGCCACGCGGTGGCGAAGGGCTTGAGCTCCTTGTCCTTCTTCGTGACCTCGCCGGCCACCTTGAAGAAGTCGGCGCTGGTGACGGACTTGCCGCCGTGCTTCTCGAGGTAGGTCTTGATGATCTGCTTCATCTCGGCGCGGCCGACCCACAGGTCGAGCATGCGCAGCACGTTGGCGCCCTTGGTGTAGCTGGTGCCGTCGAAGGCCTCCTCGCCGGGCAGGCCCTTGACCACCAGCGGGTGGGAGCGGGGGCCGTCCTCCTCAAGGAAGTAGCCGTCGACGAGCGCGCGGGTGCGCCACACCTCGACCTCGTCGTTGTCGTTGTAGTCGTCGGTGGAGAGCATGCCGAGGTAGGTGGCGAAGCCCTCGTTGAGCCAGATCTCGTCCCACCAGGCGCAGGTGACGAGGTTGCCGAAGTACTGGTGGGCCATCTCGTGCGCGAGCAGGCCGACGATGTGGCTGCGCGCGGTGTGATCGTTGCGGTGATCGACCAGGAGCTTCGACGTCCGCTCGAAGATGGCGGACGTGTTCTCCATGCCGCCCCAGTAATAGCGAGGCACCGCCACCACGTCGAGCTTGGCCCAGGGGTACTTGGTGCCGGTGAAGGCGACCTGGTGGTTGAAGAGCCCCTTGAGCACGTCCACGGCGACGAAGGCGCGGTCCTTCGTGCCCGGCGGCAGCCAGAGCGTGGAGGGGATGTCTTCGTTCACCAGCAGCGGCTCGAGCTGGGCGATGGCCACGGCGATGAGGTACGGGCTGTGGGGCTGCTCCTGCTTCCAGTGCACGCGGCGGAGGTTCTTGCCGTCCTCCGAGAAGGGCTCGTCCTTCTCCCTGCGGCCGTTCGACACCACCGTGTAGCGGCCGTCGACCACCGCGAAGACCTCGCTGGTGGCCTTGTCGGCGGGCGTGTCGTTGAGCGGCATGAAGCGCTGCGCGTAGTTGGGCTCGAAGTGCGTGAAGTAGCCGGGCAGGGCCTTCGGCACGTCGGGCTCGGTGGCCGTGAAGAAGCCGTTGTTCGAGGTGCCGGCGGTCACCTGGTAGGTGATGGCGACGTCGACGTCCTTGCCGGGGGTCACGGGCTTCTTCGCCTTGAGCTTCACCACGCCCGTCTTCGTCGCGGGCTCATAGGTCTCCTTGAACTCGGCGGGCTCGCCGCCGACGGTCGCCGACTCGATCTTGAGATCGTAGGCGTCGAACTCGAGCTCGGCGGTGGCCTTCGTGGGCTTGATGGTGGCGGTCAGCGTGTTGCGGAAGGTGCCGCCCTCGAGCTGCCGCAGCTCCAGCTTGTAGTGCTGCGCGTCGTAGGGGCGGGCCTTCGGCTGCAGGCCACCGGCGGGAGGAGCCGCGAGGACACTCGACAGGAGCAGGGCGGTGATCATGGCCGCGCAAGGTACGCGAACGCGACGGCACAATCATCCCGAATGCCAACGACGTGTGAGGTCGCTACAGTGTCTCTCGTCATGACGCTCCGGGGGCAACTGCACGACGTGGTCGACGCCTTCGGCGAGCTCGTGGCCCAGCACGTGCGCCTGGCCCGCATGGAGCTCGCGGAGGACGCGCGCTTCGTCGGCGTGCGCGTGGGCCTCATCGCCGCCCTGGCCCCGCTGATCCTCGTCGGCTACGGCTTCCTCTGCGTCGCCCTGGCCCTGGCCCTGCGGCGGGTGATGGCGGACGACCTCGCGTTCCTCCTCGTCGGGCTCCTCAACCTCGTCATCGGCGGCGTGGGCCTCGCGGTGGTGGGTAAGCAGCTCCAGGGCAAGAAGGTGCTCGACTCGAGCCTGCTGGAGCTCGAGCACTCGACGGCCGCCATCGTCCCCCGGCGAGAGGAGCGCGCGCCATGAGCCAGATGGTGAAGGCCCCGCCGCGAGCGCTGGCCCCGGTCGCCAGCGCCGCTGAGGCGCGCGAGGCGCTCAGCGCGGCGCGGGAGCGCCTCATCGACCGCCTGGTCATCGTGGAGGCGAAGGCCCTCGACGTCGCCAGCCACCTCCACTGGCGCGCGCTCGTGCGCCGCCACCCCGTTGCCTGTGCCGGGGGCGCGCTGTTGTTCGGCTACGCGCTCGGCCGCCTGTTCTCTCGCAAGTGATGAAAGGACGACGATGAGCGAGCCCACCGTGGAACCCGATGCCCCGTCTGACGCGGCTCCCCCGGAGGAGACCGATCCGCTCGAGGCGCTCCAGGCGCACTTCGGCCCCCAGCTCGAGGAGCTGCACGAGCGCCTGCTCGACGCCAACGAGCAGGTGAAGGACTTCGTGAAGAAGAACCCGGGGGCGACCCTGCTGGGCGCGGCCGCGCTGGGCTTCCTCATCGGGCGCTGGGCGTCGCGGCGATGAGCGCCCCCGATGACGCCGCGGCTCCCCTGGAGCCGGAGATCTCCGAGCCAGGGGAGGGGACCCTCGACGCCCGGGTGCGCGCGCTGGCCCACGACGCCAACGACGCCCTCAACGGCATGTCCGACGCGCTGGGGTTGACCGAGAAGGTCGAGCGACACCCCTACGGCATCGTGGCCGCGGCCCTGGGCCTCGGCTACGTCGTTGGTGGTGGGCTCTTCACGCCCACCACCGTGCGGCTCGTGCAGCTCGGCCTGAAGCTCGCTTCGGTGCCGCTGGTGAAGAGCCGCCTCATGGACGCCGCGGAGATCGCGGTGGACCACGTCGTCAACGGCGCCAAGCCGCCCTCGCAGGAGTGATGTGAAAGGAGCCGGACCCATGTGGAACAACCTCAAGAAGAAGCTGCCGGACATGGACAAGGACGATCTCCTCGAGCTGGTCGGGCTCGAGTCGCGCCGCTCGTCGGCGGAGCGCATGGTGCCGGCGCTGGCGCTGTTCGGCACCGGCGTGCTGGTGGGCGTGGGCCTGGGCCTGCTGTTGGCGCCCAAGCCGGGCCGCGAGCTGCGCACCGATCTCAAGCAGCGCCTGGCCCGCGGTGACGCCAACGGCGCGAAGGCGCCTCAAGCGGCGGTGACCCCGGCCCCCAGCAGCCCGCGCCAGGGCTGATGGCCGAGCTCCCGCGCGACACGCCCGTCGAGACGCCGGCGGTGCTGGCGCTCGCGGAGCTGGCCGCCGACGCCGCCGTCGTGGGCGCGCTGGCCCGGGTGCGCGCGGTGGAGACGCTCGAGCACGCCTTCGGGGTGTGGGTGGAGCTGCGCGCCGCCGAGGCGGCCGCCCGGCGTCGCTGGGAAGACGAGCGCAAGGCGCTGCGCGACCAGGGCGAGCTGTTGCTGGGCGCGGTCCGCGTGGCCGGGCAGGTCGCGCCGGGTGGAGCGCCCGCCGAGCGCGCCGGCCTCGCCCTCGACGGCTTCCTGGTGGAGGCCCGGGGAAAGCTGGAGGCCGCCACCGCCGCCCTGGAGGCGCAGATCACCCGCGCGCGCCGCGAGTTCGACGAGGCGCTGCTGGCCGTGCGCGAGGAGATCACCGCGCGGGTGGCGCGGCACCGGGCGCTGCTCAAGCCCGTCTTCCGGCTCTCGGTGCGTACGCTTGCGGGCGACCGGCGCATCCTCCACGCGCGGCGCCTGGGCGAAGACGAGGCCATCATGGCCCTCGACGTGCTCGCCGGGCGCCTCCCCAGCCGCTACGGGTTCCTCTTCGATGACGCGACGGACGAGCTCTCGGCCCCTCCGCCGGTGCTCTACGCGGAGGAGGGGGTGCGCGCCGAAGAGGTGCGCCTTTCCGGCGCGCCGCTGGTGGCGACGCTCGGGCGCCTCGAGGGGGTCTGGCCGGTGAAGGGCATGCTGCCCATGCCGACCCCCTTCGGCTTCGCCCGCTGGCTGCAGCGCGGCGCGGTGATGGAGGCCGAGCTGGCCGACGGCGAGTCGTTCCGCAACGTGCTGACCCGGGAGGAGGCCGAGCAGCTCACGGGCCTGCTGCTCGCCCACAAGCTGGCCGGCCGCCTCGAGTTCGAGCTCGTGCGCGAGTGACCCCGGCTTCAGGGCCGGGTCTTGATCACCGCGACGTCGGCCGTCCCCGCGAGGATGGCGGAGCCCGTGAAGAGGTTGTCGGACTTGGGGCCGCCCAGCTTCGCCGACTGCAGCACCACGAGGTAGTTGGTGTCGCGATCAGGGAAGGCCGTGCCGGGCACCGTGACGGTCGTCGTCTTCCAGTCGTTGGGCGCCACCACCAGCTTGAGGAAGGCCAGCGGCGTCGTGGGCACGTTGGTGAAGGTGGGCTGGCCCTGGCTCCCCTCGCGGCTCAGGGGGAAGACGTTCACGAAGCCCAGGTGCCGGTCTTCTCCGGAGGGCGGGTCGGGCCGGGTGAAGGTGAAGGCCGCGCCCGCCTCGAGCTCGACGTAGCCGGCCGGGGGGTGGAACTGGGTGATGACCTCCTTCGTGGGCACGCGCGTCACCTCCGCGACGTAGGTGGCGCCGGCATGGACGATCTCGAAGTTGTAGGTCGCGCCGTCGCGGTAGGTGAAGCCCGCGTCGGCGGCCGTGAGCGAGTAGTTGCCGCCGCCCAGGTCCTCGAGCGGAAAGCGCCCGCCGCCCACCTCCGCCAGGGTCACCTGGGCGCCCGCCGTGCCGACCGGCGCCGTGTCGAGCGACTCGCCCTGCCGCTGGCCGAAGAAGACGAAGGCCAGGTTCTGCGCGGGCACCGTCACACCGGCGTCTGACAGGAGCACGCCGCCGTCCAGCAGCAGCCCGGCGTCGAGGTCGGCGAGCCCGGCGTCGAGGCCATTGCTGGCCACGGCCTCGGCCTTCACCTCGACGGCCGGCGTGCTGAGCAGGGTCGAGACCGCCACCGTGCGGGCCGTGGCCTGGTTGCCGATCTTCTGGAGGTCGCAGCCGCTGGCCAGCAGGGCGACGACCGCCAGCGCGTGCATCATTGTGGGTGACGGGTTCATGGGCGCGGAAGCATAGTCTCGCGACGCGTGGCGACGAACCCCCTCCAGAGCGCGGGCATGCGTTTCGTGCGCACGTTCGGCGTGTCGTTCTTCTGGGCGACCATCATCGGCTTCGCCCTCGGCGGCGCCGCGTACCTGCGCCTCGACCGGCGCGAGCTCTCGGGTGACCCCCGCTGGCACGTGGCCCCCCGCCTGTGGCTCGAGCAGCTCGAGTGGCGCACGGTGGACTGGCGCGCCAGGGAGCTGGGCGGCCTCTCGGAGCGCACCGACGAGGTGGTGCTCGTCACCATCGACGACGAGACCCTGGCGAACGCCCAGGAGTCGGCGCACCCGGAGTGGGCCATGCGCCCCTGGCCGCGGGAGCTGCTGGGCGATCTCGCCGCCCAGGCGGTCGCCGAGGGCGCCGCGCTCGTCTTCCTCGACGACACCTTCGAGGACGTGTCGCCCCGCCAGTGCGCGCCGTGCCGCGGCGGCGACGCCACGAGCGACGATCAGCGCCTGGCCGACCGGCTCGTGAAGCTGGGGCCGAAGGTCATCGTCGGCCTCGACCACCGCGCGGAGGCCCGCCGGCCACCGGAGCGGCCGCTGCTCCCGGTGCTGGTGCGGGTGGGGGTGGTAGACGCCGAGCGCTCGGCGCTGCCGCTGCTCGGGCGCGTGCTGGCGCTGCGCACGAGCGCGTACCTGGCCCCCGCGGGCACGGGCTTCGAGGTCTGGGCCGGTGCGCCGAGCGACGCGCGGGCGAAGGAGCTGGCCGCGCTCTTCGAGGTGAAGGGCGCGCCGACGACCCGCAGCGTCACCCCGGCGGACGACGCGCTGGAGATCTCCCGCGACACCCTCGCGCGGCGCCTGGTGCAGGCGCAGCTCCAGGGGCTCGAGGCGGGCAAGGCGCTCCGGGCGGGCGCCCTCGACGCCCCGGTGGCGCCGCTCCTCGTGCCAGGGGTGGGGCTCGCGGCCCTCACCCTCGCGCCCGATCCCGACGGCCTGGTGCGCAAGGTGCCCCTCGTCATCCAGGTCGGTCGGAGCCTCGAGACGCAGGCCCTGGTGCCAGCCGTGGCGCTCCTCGCGGGCGCACGCCTGGAGGGCGTCGAGGCCGTGGCCCGCACCGAGGGCGCGGTGACGCTGGGCGAGCGCCGGCTCCCGGTCGACGACCACGGCTTCCTGACCCTCCACTGGAGCGACGACGAGGTAGGGAAGTCGGGCCGCGGCACCATGAAGCGCTCGATCCCCGCGTGGCGGCTGCTGGTGAACCGCGAGGACGACCTCGAGGGCCGGGGCGTGCGACACCACGACAACGAGCTCACGGGGCGCGTGGTGGTGGTGACCGACGATCGGAGCTCGCCGCGCTACGAGACGGCCGTGGGGCGCCTCTCGCGCGGGGCCATCTGGGCCCAGGCCATCGCCGACGTGCGGCTGGGGCAGGGCATCACGCGGGTCAAGCCCGAGACCGACTTCTGGCTCACGTTCGCCTTTGCCTTCGCCGGCGCGCTGCTGGCGGTGGCCTGGTCGAGCCTCGTGCGCCGACCCGGCTGGCTGGCCTGGGTCGCCACCATCGGCCTGGTCTTCGCGGTGCACGCGCTCATCGCCCGGCAGCTCTACGTGACGCAGTCCCGCCAGGTCGCGGTGGTGGCGCCGGTGCTGGCCTGCGCCGTCACCTTCCTCGCGTCGCTGGGCTACGCGCGAACGCTCGAGCAGAGCCTGCGCGACTTCGTGCTGCGTGCCCTGGGCGGGGCGGTGCGCGCCGACGTCTTCACGCGCGTGCAGCGAGACCTCGCCTTGATGCGCCCGGAGCGCCGGGAGCTGACCGTCTTCTTCAGCGACCTCGAGGGCTTCACCGCGGTGTCCGATCAGCAGGAGCCGGCCGTGGTGGTGGAGGTGCTGCGCGACTACCTCGCCGAGATGACGACGGCGGTGCTGGACCACGGCGGGCACGTCGACAAGTACCTGGGCGATGGCCTCATGGCCTTCTGGGGTGCCCCGGTGGCGCAGGCCAACGACGCCGCGGCCGCCTGCGGGGCGGTGCTCGAGATGCTCCGCCGCTTCGAGGCCCGCCGCCCGGAGTGGGAGAAGCGGTGCGGCCGGCCCATCCTCCTGCGCTCCGGCCTCGAGACGGGCCAGGCGGTGGTGGGCGAGATGGGCACCGTGCACCGCATCAACTACACGGTGATGGGCGAGCCGGTCGCCATGGCCTTCCGCTTCGAGGCGCTGGCGAAGAAGTACGACGTGCGCGTGCTGGTGGGCGAGCCGCTGGTGCGCGCGGCCGGCGACGCCTTCACCTTCCGCCCGGTCGACACCGTGCGCCTGGGGCGCACCGAGGCGCCGGTGCACCTCTTCGAGCTGCTCGGCGCCGCCGCCGACTTCGTGGGCCAGACCTGGGTCGACGACTACCGCCGCGCGCACGCCGACTTCCTCGAGCGCCGCTTCCACGAGGCCGTGGAGGGCTTCACGGCGCTCCAGGCGGCGCGGCCCGACGACGCCCTCGTCGCCCGGTTCCTCCGCCGCGCGCGCACCTACGTCGCGTCGCCGCCCCTCGACGACTGGGACGGGGTGACTGACGACTCGACCCTCGGCTGACGGGGCCTTCAGCCCCGGGCGGAGGGCGTCGCCTGCTTCGTCGGGGGGCGCCGGGG